>CAZFOG010000133.1:0-14471 GCA_964520685.1 uncultured Nitrospiraceae bacterium
AACAGTGTGCTTTGCAGAGTTGGTCCTGGGGAGTATGTGTTCAAAGCGCCGCGGTAGATTCCAGTTCTTTCGCAGAAGCACATGGGAAGTATAGGACCCATAAGCCCTACATGACCGAAACTGAGCTTCAATGCCCCGCGATGCCGCTGCTATTCGCCGAATTCCTCGAGCGGGATATTGGAGACGCCGCGGGAGCCGGGCTGGAAGATGTTGTCTGAGAATACGAGGCGTACGGGTCGGGGGCCGGGGCTGATGAACACGGCGTATTCGTAGCGGGGTGGTTCGTGGATGATCGCGCCGTCGCGGATCTCCCCTTCCCCACTCGTATCGTAGACGATATTTCCCTGGATGATAACGTCGGTCATGACGGGATTCTCGGGGAGCTGGCCGGATTCGAGGCTGATGACGCCGCTGACGGAGTCTTTCCAGTTGAAGTGCTCGTAGCCGTAGCCGAAATCCGAGAAGATGTTGTTGGCGATGATGTTGCCGCGGGTGAAGTTGGCGCCGCGCGCGGGTTGGTCATTCTGGGCGGGCTCGGCGGGATGTGAGGCCGTACCCGGCATCATGATGAGTCCCCACAGGTCCATGTGCGAGACGTTGTTGTTCGAGATGATGACGTTTCGCGAGCCGTGCATGCACTTGATGCCGATGAAGGCGTGGTCGATGTCATTGCCGGTGCAGGTCACGTGGTCCGCGTGGAGGTCAATGCCCTGGGCGGCGTTCTGAATCTGGTTGTTCGAGACGATGATGTGGGCGGTCTCTTCGGGCGATGTGATCACGATGGCACTGCCCTGGTGCCAGTTGTTGGCGTAGTCCCCGGGCGGGGCCAGGCGGCCTTTGTTCGTGGGATGCGCCCCCTCGGTGAGGAATCCCAGTTTGTGTTCCGCTTTGGTCTCGGCCGTGGGAAACAGGCGGTCTTCGATGACGCGGTTACCGCTGATAGCGATATTGCGTCCCGAGGTCACGAGAATGCCGGTGCCGTCGATGACCCGGAATGCGTAACCGTAGAGTTCGCTGGCCGTGCGGTCGTCGATGCCGATGCGTTTGTAATTACGGACCGTGCAGCCGCTGACGACGGCGTCCTGGCAGTGCTCAAGGCAGATCGTGCCCGCGGTGCTGTGGTTGTCGATGACGCGGACGTTGCGGAATTCGAGATTGCGGCAGCGGCGCGCGGCAAGGCCGTGCCGCAAGACCTCCTGACGGCCCTCGGGCCGGGTCAGCGTCACACCCTCGATGCGCACGCCCGAGGCGTCATCGATGGAGATGATGTCCTGGTCGGCGTCGGTCTGGAGAATGGTCCCGGGCCCCCACAGGCCGGTATTGTCGGCGTGAATCCGAAGTGCTTCCGAAATGGTATGAATACCGGCGGGTATAAAGATCATTTCGCCCGGGTGGGCATCGACGAGTTCCTGGAGAGGCATCTGACTGCTTGCGGCCGGGGCGGCGGTTTCTTCGGCACCGCAGGAAGTGGACGGCCAGCAAGCCCACAGGAGGCACAGAAACATCGCTTGGAAAAGGCGGCGTGTGTTCATGGTAAACCTCGAATGCTGTGCGCGTCTATGCCGCAGTGGCGCGAAACGCTAGTCGTCCGGCGCATCGTCCTCCGGTAAGGGAAGCGTTACAGTGAATACGGCCCCCTTTCCTTCCTCCGACTCCACGTGGATATCGCCGCCATGTTCTTTGACGATCCCGTAGGAGATGCTCAATCCGAGGCCTGTGGCATCGCCGAATTCGCGCGTGGTGAAGAACGGGTCGAATACCTTGGACCGAATCTCCGCGGGGATTCCGGGGCCGTTGTCTTCGATCCGGATTTGAGCCTTGTCGTCCGCCAGAGCGGTGAGAATGCGGAGGCGTCGCGGGCGGCCTTTCACGGTTTCGATAGCCTGGTGTGCGTTGTTGATGAGATAGAAGAATACGCGGCGCATTTCCTGGACGTCTACGAAGAGCGGCGGAATCGCCTCATCGTAGCCGGTTTCGAGGGAGATGCCGCTGATACGCAACTGGTATTCGCGCAGCTGGAGAGTGTCGGCCAGAAGCTGGTTTATGTCATACAATTCCTTGTGCGATTTACCATGGCTGCCAAATGCAAGCAGATTCTCGACGATTTGCTTGCAGCGCTCTGTCTCCTCGGAAATCTTGTCGAGGTATGCGCGGACGCCGGGTTCGATGTCGCCTCGCATGAGCAGTTGGGTATAGCCGGTGATGCCGGTCAGGGGGTTGTTTAATTCATGCGCGACGCCGGCAATGAGTTCGCCCAGGGTATACAGTTTTTCTGTCTGAAGGAGGCTGCGCTGTAATTCGAGCTGTTCCGAAATATCGATCATGAGGATCAGATGCCCCTGCGATTCAGTCTCTTGCCCGAGCGGCTGGGTGAGAACGTCACACTTCAGGGGGGTACCATAGCAAGTCTTGCCGATGAAGCGTTCGCGCAGCCCCCCGGCTTGCGTAAATGCTTCCCGGAGGCCCGTGGCTACCGCCGTGTCGCCGCCGCCCCAGAGGTTCATAACGGACTCGCCGAACAGGGCATTCGCGTCGCGGGCGCCCAGGAGGGTTGCCGCGGTTTGGTTGGCGTTGGTGATGCGTCCCTCGGCAGTGGTCAAGAGTACCCCGATGGGCAGGCTCTCGAAGAGGTTCTCGAGGTTCATATTGGCCCGTGAGATGGCTTCCTGAAGCCTGCGTTCGATAACGAGGTCCCGCGCTACGCCGATAACCGCGATGACCTCGCCGCCATCGATCAACGGATGGGTGTCTATCTCGATTGCCACACGGGAGCCGTCACGGGCATAGACCTCGATCGAGTACGGAGACCGGATCGTGGCGCCGGGCGACTCGAGCCTCGCCTCGACAAGGTCAACGTAATCGGGTACAACGAACTGGTAGATGGAGAGGCCCTTACGCATGTCGGCCTTGGTGTACTGGAGCATCTCGAGCCCGGACGCGTTCATGAAGAAGAGCACGCCGTTGGCATCGTGGCCGTAGACCATGTCGTTCGTGGTATTGAGGACGCCTTGGAGAAGCATCCACATTTGCGCGCATTTGCGCTCGGGCGCTTCTCCCGGGCCCTCCTCGAGAAGGGCTTGGAGCTCCTGGCAGGGTTTCATGAGGGGCAGCCCCGGGGTAATCGCGCGGAACGTGTCGCGAATACTGAGCACGGTTTCGCGCAGGGTGTTTTCGGTAAGTTCGGGGCGCAGCGCCTCGATGATGGCCGCCTGGAGCGCGCACAGGGTCCGGACTCGCATGTCGTCCTGCGCAATCTTGGTTCGCAAGGCCAAGTCCGGAGAAATGGTGCCACCATCGAGGGTGGCAGCGACGGATTCCACGAGGTCCCGGAGTTCTGGCTCGCAGGCGTCCGCGTCAACCTGTTGCAGGGTGGCCTCGATAATCGTATCGGTCTTTTTTAGAATGCATTTGGCGGCTCGTTTCATGTCCCCTCCGCCGGAATAGAGGACTGGCCACGCGCACGGCCGATGCGCAGTCCCACCTTCCTCAAGCATTTAGTATAGCAGAGTTTGCGCAGGGTTCAAGCCTGCCGCCCAGGATTTCGCGGCCCCGGTATGGAATTCTCACCCGACAATTTGACATCGCGTGGTGCAGATGATTGAATTGCCGCTTGATGTAGCGGATTTCACCAATTTGGGGAGGCGAGTGCGATGGCTCTGAACGTGGCGATCGTGGGGATGGGCGGCATTGGCAACGTGCATGCCGGATGTTATATGAAGGATCCACTGGCCCGGCTCGTTGCCGTATGCGACATCATCAAGGAACGCGCGGATGCCGCTTCGGCGAAGTACGGCTGCCCGGCGTTCTATAGTGTAAACGCCATGCTGAAGAGCGGAATCAAGATTGATTGCGCCAGCATGTGCACCGCGGGCAAGGAAAACGGCGGCGACCATTACAAAGCCACGATGGACCTGCTGAACGGCGGGATCCCCGTGCTGGGCGAAAAACCGATCTCGAACGAGGTTGCCAAGGCAAAACGCATGGTGGCTCTGGCGAAGGAAAAGCGCCTGCGGTACGGGATCGACCTGAACCACCGGTTTACACCCGCGGCCCGTCTCGCCAAAGGATGGATCGAAAAGGGCCGTCTCGGGGAACTGAACATGATCAATATGCGGATGTGGATCAACAACCCGAATGAGACGTCTCCCCATTTCCACATTCGGGCCTTGCATCCCCATTCGATTGATGTGATGCGCTATTTCTGCGGCGACGTCGAGCGTGTGCAGGCCTTTTTCAAGCGCGGCAAGACCCTCGAGGGCAAGCGCCGCAACTGCTGGTCGAACCTGCAGGTCAACATGATGTTCAAGAACGGCGTTCTGGGCCACCTTTGCGGAAGCTACGACGCCGGTGGCGGGTTCGGTCTCGAAAGCTGCGAGGTGACGGGCAGCAAGGGCCGGTTCGTGATTCTCGAAGCCTGTGAAGAAGTGACGCTCTATAGCCGGCAATCGACGGAAACCGAGCACTACCACCACCTCGGCGGCATGACTAATTTCGGCGAGACGTTCGCCGACCGCATTCACGTCTGGCTCGAACAGAACGCAAAGAAGGTGCCGCCCAGCAAGATAGACGCATCGGGCGAGGAAGCCCTGAAAGCCCAAATGATCATCGAAGCGGCCATCGAATCCTGGGAAAAGGGCACGATCGTCGATTTGAAGTAATGGCGGGCTGAGAATTGAGCCTGCCCGGAATCAGGCGCTTGAGAGAAAGGACCAGTAATGCCAAAACGCCCGCCAAACCTGTTGATTTTCGCGATTGACAGCATCCGCCGCGATCACATGAGCTGTTATGGCTATCCGCGGCTGACGACCCCGTATATGGACCGTCTCGCCGCGGCCGGGACGCTGTTCGAGAATGCGTTCAGCGCCTATATTCCGACCACGCCGGCCTATGTGGCCATGTTGTCTGGGCGGGATGTCATCGCCAATCAGCAGGTAGCGTTGAGTGCCCTGGGGCCCATGGCCAAGGACCAGCCGACCCTGCCGGAATTGTTGAGGCCGGCGGGGTACCGGTCGGTCATGGTGGGTCATGGCAAATGGTACCGCGGGTTTGACAAGTACCTCCAATACGAAGGCTGGGGCGGACCGTGGGACGAGCGCCCTTCGCGGAAGGCAGAGAATCTGAACAACGTGACGCTTCCCGAACTGGAACGCCTCCATGCCTCGAACAAGCCCTGGATGCTCTATCTGCGGCACATGGATCCCCATTCGCCCTACTATCCCCCGCCGCCCTACGACAGCCTGTTCTATTCGAAGAACCCGTGCAGCAGGAAACTGCCGGATACCATGAAAGCTGTGCGCGCGTTCAAACCGTTCGCGAATTACATCCTGTCGTGGCTGCCCCCGGGAATCCGGGACGCCGATTTTGTTATCGCCCAGTATGACGGGGCGCTGGCGTATATGGACGCTTGTATTCAGCGCCTGGTGACGCGCATCGAGGAGTTGGGCGTCGCCGAGGATACGCTTATCGTCATCACGGGCGACCACGGCGAGACACTCTATGACCACGAGTGCTGGTTTGACCACCATGGCATGTACGAGCCGACGCTCGTGGTGCCGCTCATCTACTACTGGCCGGGAAAAATCGACGCCGGGGTGCGCAGCAAGGCGATGACGTTGCAGGAAGATTTCGTGCCGACGGTGCTTGACATCACGGGGCAGAAGCGGCTTGCCAAAGGGGTGAAGTTCGACGGGGTTTCGTTGAAGCCCTATTTCACCCAGACTGGCGACTCGCCGCGGTCGGAGTTTTACATCACCGAGTGTACGTGGATGCGGAAACACGGATGGCGGACGCCCATTTGGAAGTTCTGGGAATCCCTCGAACCGGATTTTCACGGTAAACCGCCGGTGGAACTCTACAATCTCCTCGAGGACCCGAAGGAGTTGCACAATCTTGCCGACAGGGAGCCCGCCATTGTGGACACGCTGCGCGCGCGTATGAACGCATGGATCACGAAGCGCTGCCGCGCCACCGGCAAAAGAAATCCCATCGAATTGCACAAAGTCGGCCTGAACCGGCGCATCGGTTCAATTGAAGCCGCCCAAAAACTGCAGAAGAGATAAGAAAAGACAGGAGACTTTTGACAGGATAACAGGATGGACATGATTAGATTTGCATGATGGACATATCCAGTAAATCACAGCCTGAAGGAGGCAATGACGATGCAACATGCAGAGCTAACGGAGAAGATTATCGGTTGCAGTTATCGCGTATTCAATCGAATGGGTGCGGGATTCCTCGAATCCGTGTATGAAAAATGTATGATGATTGAGCTGGGAAAATCTGGACTCCGGGCAGAGTGCTAGAAGTCAATCACGGTGTACTATGAGCACGAGGTCGTCGGCGAATTCGCCGCCGATATCATTGTCGAGGACACGGTCATACTTGAACTGAAGGCATTGCGGAGGATTGTCCAGGCCCACGAGGTTCAGTTGGTCAATTATTTGGTGGCAACGGGTAAGCCGGTGGGGCTTCTGCTCAATTTCTCCGATCGGGGAGTGGAAATCAAGCGTAAGATCAGGGAGCTGAAACCACGAGATTAGTTTTGGGATAGGCATCCTGTCCATCCTGTTATCCTGTCAAAGAATCTTTGTTGGAATTGACTGAGTGGCCAGATTTTCGGGAGTTGTTCAATGATCAAGCTGGGTGTGAATACGGTGTTGTTTCAGGGGTTTGACCTGCGCACGGCCTTGGAGCACATCAAATGGGCCGGGTTTGACGCGGCGGAGATTTCGGCCATCAAGGGGATGTGCGAACATCTGGAATTGGACAGGTGGAGGAGCCAAACGGGCGATATCAAGGCGCTCGTCGAGGAGCTGGAACTCCCACTGACGGCCATGGAAGAGGGGGCGCTGGATGAAGACCGCCTCATGAAGGCCTTCGAGGCGGGCGCGGAAATCGGGATTCCCGTCGTGAATGTCGGTCCCGGAGGCTCGAAGGACAACCCGGAAGACTTTGGCCGCTGCATTGAAATGCTGGCGAAAATGGCCGAGAAGGCGGAACCTTTCGGCATGACCTTGTGCGTCAAAGCCCATGTGGGAGCGGCCATCTGGAGCACGCCCACAATGCTCGAGGCCATGCGCCAGATTGATTCCCCCGCGTTCGGTATCGATATGGACCCGAGCCATATTCACCGTGCCGGCGAGGTGCCCAGGGATGCCCTGAAGGAGGTTGTGTCGCGGGTGAAGCATGTGCATATCCGCGATTGCGCCGGTCCCGGCCCCTCCCCCGGTCCGCCTGACTTGCAGGCGTGCGGCCGGGGCGAAATCGATCTCATGGGGTACTGCCAGGTTCTCGTGGATGCGGGATATGATGGCCCCGTGAATCTGGAAGTGATTGGCGCCGGGGACCTTCCCTTGAGCCGGTGCGCCATTGTTGCCGCGGAATCGCATGGTTATCTGAACGCGTGCCTGAAGGCGTGCGGGGCACAATAGAGCGCACGGGCTCCAGGGGCCGTCTAATCGTTTTCCGGGTGCAGCATACCGGACGGTTCGGCGTCTTCCACAACCACGGGCATGTACAGGGTCACGATACGGGCGTCTTCTCCGGAACGGCTCATCTGATATCGGAGGGGTACCTGCTGGCCTACCATGAATTGCTCGAAGTCGGCTTTGTCGGCCAGAATGTCGCGGCGAAAGGGCTCGCCCTCCGGGCGGAGGATGTCAACGTACAGAATATAGCTTTCTTCGGGGGTGCCGCGTTTTTCGATCTCCTTGGATACGATGATGCCTTTCCCTTCGATTTCCGGCTGGCCGTAGTATTCGGCCATTTTGGCCATGGAATTGCCGAGAACCAGCACAACGATGATGGCGCTGAGGGTCACCAGCAGCAGAAACCCCGGATTACGCAGTTTCTGGGCGACGGGCGGGCCGGGTTCGCGGGCCACGCGCAGGTAGGGCCGGCTCTCCGTTACGTGGTCCCGAAAATCTTCACGGTTGTACTTCGTCGGCACGGGAGTTTCCTCCTCTATCGCACACCGTATGCGCTTGAGCAAGGCTGCCCAGCCACACGCGTTTCATTGCACAAACGCGCCGGTGGCGGCGTTTCATGCGCGGCGTCACAGCCTTGTGGCCCGAGCCCTCTGTCTCAATTGTAACATCCCCGCATCCAAGGCGGAACGGGGCCTTTCAGCGCCGCGTCTACATTGCCCGAGACTTCATCTGCGCGCGCAACGTAGATGCGGCAGCTTGCCGCATCCCGGAGACTGGGGCAGCCACACCAAACCAAGGCACAGCGAGATGACGAATCATACGCCAGATAGGCCACATGAAGGTGCAGATAAAGCAGTAGAGACGTCCTTCGCGGGCAAGTCAGTTTGGGACCGGTGCCCTTGCCGGTCTCTTGGCCCGGCCCCTTTGAACCGCGGTCCATCCTCGCGTATGCTCCCTGAAACCGTGGAAAAGGAGACCAGTATGGCGTGTGAAGCGGTAGCCTATGCCCGGGCCGGGTTGGTCGGGAACCCCTCGGACGGGTATTTCGGAAAGACCATCAGTTTCACCTTCCGGAATTTCGCCGCGAAGGTGAGCCTCTACGAAAACCGCCAGGTCGAGATCATTCCCAGCCTGCGGGATCGTTCGGCGTACAACTCTATCCAGGAACTTGCGGACGATGTTCGCGTCTATGGGTATTACGGCGGTATCCGCCTCATGAAGGCGACTATCAGCCGCTTCGCCAGGTACTGCGCGGAACAGCGCATCACGCTTCCCGACAAGAATTTCTCGATTCGTTACCGCTCGAACATCCCGCGCCATGTAGGGATGGCCGGTTCGAGCGCCCTGGTCACGGCCACCCTGCGCTGTCTCATGGAATACTACGATGTCGCTATACCCGGGGAAATCCAGCCGAATCTCATTTTGAGCGTCGAGGCCGACGAACTCGGGATTTCGGCGGGGCTTCAGGACCGCGTAATCCAGGTGTACCAGGAATGCGTATTCATGGATTTTGACAAGGATTTGATGGCGCGCCAGGGATACGGCGCTTACGAGCGGCTCGAGCCGGCGCTGCTGCCCAGGCTTTTCATCGCTTACCGCACGGACCTGGCAGAGGGTTCGGAGATTTTCCACAACACGATTCGGCAACGGTGGCTCCAGGGTGACCCCCAGATTGTGGAAGCCATGAAACGCTTCGCGGGATTTGCACAGGAAGCGCGGGATTTGATTGTCGCGGGCCGCGGCGCGGAGATCGGTCCGCTGCTTGACGCCAACTTCGACCTTCGCCGGTCCATCTACAACATCAGTCCCGCGAATATCGACATGGTTGAGCGGGCGCGGTCCGTCGGGGCCCATTGCAAATTCACGGGGTCCGGCGGGGCTATCGTGGGCACCTACGCCGACGAGGCCATGTTCGCGGCTATCGAGGAGGCGTTCGCCGAAACGAATATCGTGGTGTTAAAGCCCGAAATCGTATGAGACGGGAGCGGCCAGGCCCCATCTCACCCTGTGCCGGCCAGGCACCGCCCGGCGTTAGGTGTTCCCAGTCAACAGGCGCTGGATATCACCCCTCATTCTTCGGTGTGCTCAGGAACGGCCCTTCTGCCGGTCATAAGCCCTCGAAATGCCGGGTCGCGTTTGATTCTCGTGAAAGAAGGATCGCGCTCAGCCTCTTTTCTTTTCGCTTCGTTCAAGCGTATCGCCTCGCGCAGGTGCCGGATGCTTTCCTCGGTCTGGCCGTTCTCGGCATACCAACACGCGAGGTTGTAGCTGGAGGCGGCCATGAGCTTTTCGTCTTCGAGTTCGCCAGCCACTTCATAGCCGCGTTTCAAATAATCGAGGGACTGGTCATATTTGCCTTGAATCCCGAAGCATATTCCCAGCCCGTCATAGCATTTCCATAAGTAAAGAGGGTTTACGAGCGGCTGGGTCCGGTGATTCTCCAGAGCCTTCAAATAGGACTGAGCCGCCTGCTGGTATTGCTTCTCTGCAAAATACTCCTCGCCCTGCAGCGCGCGTGCCCAGGAATTGTGCGGGTATTTTTTGACAAAGCCCTGAAGCGGTTCCTGTCGTTTGGTGGCGTCGCGTGTCCGTCTGAGTTCGGTCAGCTTCGTCCAGAGCGATGCCATTTCCGCGGATTCGGGAGAGTCTTCAACGCTGAAAGACTTCAGCACGGCCAGGACGCTCTCTCTGGTGTGTTGAGCCAAGTCCACGGTCATGTGCACATCGAATGCCAAGTCTTCTTTCGTCACATACCCGTTAACTCCCCACAGGCCACCGATCGTGTTCTCGTAAGTGATCACCGCGATCTCGCCCAGTTCAAGAAGCTCAACACCTTCTTTTTCATCGAGCCCTCCGGCGTACCGGGGGCCGTATTGTGCCCGCACTTTACTGGCAGTCGTCCCCGGTTCAACCGGCTCCATCAATACGGTTATGGTGACGCCGGTATCGGTGCTGCCGCCCAGAATGGTCTTGGGACCGAGCTGCACGTCGAACGGGTGGAAACCTTCGAGGGTAATACTCGCCTGCCACTCTTTCCCGGGAACAAACGCTGTCACGGTATCCGCGCTTGATACCTGGCACAGCATTGTCAACAGGGTAGCCAACAGTGCCAGATGCAGTCTCATGGCCATTTCGCTCCGTGTAACGTCCGGCTCGTGACCGTCGAGAGTCCCCCTCCCCCGCCAGCGACCGGCACAGAATTGCCTGGCATCCCCGGCGGATGGTCAGACGAATTTCTTGAGGTATTCGATGCTCTTGGTTGCGATGGTCTCGGGGCCGGGCTCGAATTTGAATACTTCGACCGACATGTACCCTTCGTAGCCGATGTCGCGCAGGGCCTCGAATATGGGTCCGAAATCCACGTCCCCGAAGCCGGGTCCGTTCATGTTTTCGTCGTTGGCGTGGTAATGGGCCAGATGTTTTGCGTACTTGCGGATGAGCGCCGGGCGCCCCTCTTCCTCGAAGGTCATGGCTTTGGTGTCGAGAAGCAGCCGGAACTTGGGGTGGTCCACGCGCTCGATGAGCTTCACCGTATCGGCCGCGTTGGTGCAGAAATTGGTTTCGAGATGGGTCAACGGCTCCATGCAGATGGTTACGCCGTGTTTCTCGCAGGCGGGCATGGCCCGCTCGAACACCTCTGCCGTGTATTCGAACGCCTGCTCGTAAGTCAGACTCTCATGGACATTGCGCTGCTTCGGGGAACCGAAAATCATGAGCTGGCCGCCCACGTCACCGCCAAACTGGGCCAAATCGACGAGGTATTGTGCCGCGCGGTCGCGGTGTTCCTTGTCGGGATGGTTGATATGAAGCCCTTCGGGGCCTACAAAAACCCAGTGGATGCCGATGACATCGAGGTCAACCTCTTCCGCGCGTTTTACGATTTCCTTGCGTGTCTTGGCGTCAATGTCGGTTACGTACTGGCTGAAGGTGAATGGCGCCAACTCGATCCCGTCGTAGCCGGTCTCTTTCACGTAGCTGAACGTGCGGGCGATGTCGTTCCAGTCTTTGAAAATCTCGTTGCAGATGGCAAATTTCATGGCGATAGACGTTTCCTTCCGGATGGTTATTGGGGTGCTTCCACCTGCGCAGCCGGCCTGCAGACCTGGTTGCCGCCCGCGCGTTTGGCCTCGTACATCAGGGCATCCGCCTTCTCTATGAACGAGCGGACCGTGTATCCCTCTTTGAACGTAACGCAGCCGACGCTGAGCGTCAAATCGTCAAAACGGTTTTTTTCGAAGGTTTCCCGAATACGCTCGGCGATGGCGTATGCCTGCGGTTCTTCGGCTTCCGGGAGGATTACGGTAAATTCGTCGCCTCCGTACCGGAACCCGATATCGACGTGTTCGCGCGTGCACTCGAGGACCGCGCCTCCCGCCCCCCGGAGCACTTTGTCGCCTTCGAGATGGCCACGGCTGTCGTTGTAATGCTTGAATTTGTCAATATCAAACAGCAGCAGCGACAGGGGCCGTTTTTGACGTCTCGCGCGTTCCACCTCGTTCTCGAGCCGTTCGAAGAATGAGCGCTGATTGTAGAGGCCTGTCAGCGCGTCCTTCACGGACATCTCTTTCAACTCCTGTTCGAGGCGCTTCTGTTCGGTGATGTCCTTGCAGATTGCGAGCGTTGAGGCGAACTCTCCCCGTGCGTTTTCAACGCGTGAAAAGGAGATATTCACGGGCACGTTCGAGCCGTCTTCCCTGCGGATTTCCGTTTCGTAGTTCTTGAGATGCTCATTCTGGTTCAGGAGCCGCTGGATGTTCTGGAATTCATCCGGGCCTCCGGCCAGCAATTGGCCAACGGGCAGCCCCAGAAGCTCTTGCCGGCGGTAGCCCGCCAGGGCAAGCGCGCCGGCATTGGCAAATTCAATGGTCTCGTCTTTGCCAACGGTGATGATGCCGTCGATTGTGCTTTCCAGGAGATTCTCGAGGTACTGCTTGGTCTCGCGCAGTTCCTGGTTGACCCGCTCGAGTTCTTCCGCGGCTGAATCCACGCGCCGCCGCAAACGCTCCTGGTATTCATGGCTCTCGACAACCGTACGCTGCTTTTCGACCGCCCGGGCCACGGAGCGGGAGATGTCCTGCAAATTGAACGGTTTAAGAACATAGTCCTCGGCCCCGAGGCGCATACATTGGATGGCCTGGGTCACTTCGGTGAGGGCCGTAACGACGACGATGGAGAGGTCGGCTTCGATGTCTCGCGCCCGCCGCACGACCTCGAGTCCGTCCATTTCGGGCATGCGCAGGTCGGTCAGGAGAAGGGCAAATCCGCCGTCCCGCAACAGTTCAAGGGCTCGTGCGGGCGAGGTCGTGGTCGTGCACTCGTACCCGACGCCCGCGAGATGCTGCGACAGGACTTCCAGAATGCCGGGTTCGTCATCCAGAATCAGAACGCGGTTCGCCGCCCGTTGCGTGATATCTTCCGATAGTGTAGCCAACGATTCTTTCCCGTCCTCCAGCGCTCCAGGCGACATAATGGGAATCCTGGAACCGGACCATTCAGCGGAAGTCTTGCCTTAGGACACATCGCGCGCCGCCGTCTGTCGCAACGCTGCCGGAGGCGCGGGAATAGGCTACAAGTACTTCACAACAACGATCATTACGAAAAACGACGCTACGCCGACGAATTTCTGGGTTTTGTTGGGCGCGCGCGGGTCGTCGGCGCTGCTTTTCTTGCTGAGCAATCCCTCAATGCCCTTTTTCTCGCTCAGATCCATCTCGTCGCCGCCGGCGGCGTAGGCGGTTTCGGCGAGATACGCCAGTGTGAGGAAGAGCACGAGGCACATCATGGCGATCCGTAACCATTTGCGACTCATCATCTGCTTGGCCTCCTGACTCTGTCACCGGTGCGCAGGATGGTAAACCCGCCCCCTCTGGGAACGGATGGTCTCCCAGCCGCGCATTCGTTTCATCAATACCATTGTACGATGAAATGCGCCTTTGTTGCAAGTGGCAAAACTGCAATGGCTTACGCCCAGTCCTTGAGCGGGTGAGTCCGCCCGGTCAGGGGCAGGGCCACGCGGCCCCCGTGCACGTGGGCGGCAAAAGTCCCTTGGATGAACTCGTACGCGGTCCGTCCGTCCTGGAGACTTACTTCGGGCATGCGGTCCGCTTCGATGGCGTTGATCAGGTCGTCGATAATGGGGGCGTTGCGATCGACTTCCGGGTTCTTCATGGTGACCTCAGGGGCACCCGGCAACGGCGCCCAGTCGAGCCCGCTCAGGCCCGGCGCCCAGGACGGATCGGGCAGATAGGAAACGGTGGGAATACCGTCTGTCTTGTTCGGATCATCGAACCGGGCCTTGATGACGCCCTTCGACCCGTAAACATCGAGGCCCCACCGGCGGCCATTGCCATCGGGCTGAACGATTGACCCGAAGAAGCCCGCGATCCCCTTGCCCAGGCCGAACATGGCGTTAATGCGGTTGCCCACGACGGGGCCGAGGGGTTCGGTGGCCTCTTTCACATCGGAGGGTTGGGCAGGCTTGCCGTTCACCGTGATGTCGGCCATGCACCATTCGGGCGGCCCCATCAGGTATTGCATCATGTCGAAGGTGTGAGAGCCCAGGACAATCATGTCCTCTGCGCCGGCCCTGTTGTCTTCTTTGCCATGGCTGCGAAGCTCGATGATGTGTCCGATAAGCCGCTCCTCGAGGAGGGCTGTCTTCAGATGCCGTATAAGGGGCGACATACGGTAATTGTGCGCCATGGCCCATTTCAGGTTTTTGGCCTCGATGGCCGCGACCATCTCGTCGGCTTCGGCCAGGTCCGTGGCAATGGGTTTTTCCAGGAACCCGTGGCAGCCGTGCTCCGCGCAGGCCAGCACGTATTCCTTGTGCCGGACCGAAGTCCGCGGCGCGACGGACACAAGGTCGGGCTTTTCCTTCTCGAGCATCTCGCGGTAATCGGCGTATGTGCGTTCGGCCTTGGCTTCGGCGGCATGCTTTGCGCGGCCGGCTTCGTTGGGGTCCGCGAGACCCACGACGGCTACGTCCGGCCGGTTTGCGAAGACCCGGTGCAAATGATGCCCGTATCCGCCGTCGTTGGTATC
>CAZFOG010000134.1:0-5339 GCA_964520685.1 uncultured Nitrospiraceae bacterium
CCGAAACGATGGATATGGATCCCCTGATCCCCAAGGCCGTGTGGGGATTCAATGGCACCGAACGTCCCGGCGCAGTCTATCTCGCCGCCGTTCTCGCCGGCCACAACCAGAAAGGACTGCCCGCATTCAGCATTTACGGCCGCGACGTCCAGGATTCCGGCGATACCGCCATCCCAGCCGACGTCCAGGAAAAGCTGTTGCGGTTCGCACGCGCCGGGCTCGCCACGGCCATCATGCGCGGCAAATCCTATCTCTCCCTCGGAAACGTGTCCATGGGCATCGCCGGGTCGCTGGTCAACCACGATTTCTTCGAAAGCTATCTCGGCATGCGCGTCGAAACCGTCGACATGTCCGAGTTCATCCGCCGCATGGATGAGGAGATCTACGACAAGCGCGAACTCGAAAAAGCCCTCAAATGGGTCAAGAAGAACTGCAACGAAGGCAATGACGCCAACCCCAAACATCTGCGTTTCAGCCGCAGCCAGAAGAATAAGGTCTGGGAAACCTGCGTCAAGATGTTTCTTATCGGCCGCGATCTCATCGCCGGCAACCCAAGGCTCGCAAAAATGGGCTGGGGTGAAGAGGCCCTCGGCCGCAACGCCCTCGCCGCGGGATTCCAGGGACAGCGCCAGTGGACCGACCACTTCCCCAACGGCGACTTCATGGAAGCGCTGCTCAACTCTTCGTTCGACTGGAATGGCATCCGCGCCCCCTACATCATGGCCACCGAAAACGACGCCCTCAACGCAACGGCCATGATCTTCGGCTATCTCCTTACGAACACCGCCCAGGTCTTCGCAGACGTGCGCACCTACTGGAGCCCCCAGGCCGTCAAACGGGTCACTGGCCATGCTCTCACTGGCGACGCCGCCGGCGGGCTCATCCACCTGATCAACTCGGGTGCCGCCGCACTCGACGGCAGCGGACGCCAAACCGCAAAGGGCAAACCCGTCATGAAACCGTTCTGGGAGATCGACCCCAGGGAGGTCAAGGCCTGCCTGGAAGCCACCACGTGGTATCCCGGCAACCGCGAATACTTCCGCGGGGGCGGCTTCTCGTCCTGCTTCCTTACCCAGGGCGGCATGCCCGTCACGCTCATCCGTGTCAACCTCATCAAAGGCCTCGGGCCCGTGCTCCAGTTGGCCGAAGGCGTGACCTGCGACCTCCCCTACGATGTGCACGCGAAACTCAACGACCGGACCGACCCCGGCTGGCCCACCACGTGGTTTGCGCCGCGCGTCACCGGCGAGGGCCCGTTCCGCGACGTCTACTCGGTCATGAACAACTGGGGCGCCAACCACGGCACCTTCGCCTACGGCCACATCGGCGCCGATCTACTCGCGCTGGCGTCCGCTCTGCGCATCCCCGTCTGCATGCACAACGTCGACGAGGCCGACGTGTTCCGGCCCACCGCGTGGTCGGCCTTCGGCGCGCAAGACCCGATGGGCGCCGACTACCGCGCGTGTGCCAACTTCGGCCCCCTGTACGGCAAATTCTAATCACCCCAAAGTGCCGGGGAGAGCTTCCTGCGGGAAGTTCTCCCCCGTTTTGTTATCATCCTGTCAGTCTTGACGGCGCCGGACGTCCACCGGTTGCAGCACATTGAAACGAGAGGCAACGGATGACCCTGGAGCAATGGAAGACGCTGCTGGACGTGGTGAGTGGCGAGTCGTTCGACCGTCCGCCCGCGGGATTCATCATCGACAGTCCCTGGCTCCCCAATTGGGCCGGCATCTCGATCCTGGATTACCTGGCCAGCGAAACCAGGTGGTTCGAGGCCAACATTCGCGCCATCGAACGGTTCCCCGATGCACTCTTCCTGCCCGGATTCTGGGCCGAGTTCGGCATGTGCACCGAACCTTCCGCCTTCGGCGCGAAATGCATCTTTCCCGACAACGAGTTTCCGTTCGCCGAGCGGGTGTGTGACGACATCGCTCGCGCCGCCGCGCTTCCCAAACCCAACCCCCGGACCGACGGCCTCGCTCCGTTCGTGCTCAAACGGCTGCAACACCTCGAACCGCGCATCACCGGCGCCGGCCACGCCATCCGGTTCGCCGTGGCGCGGGGCCCTCTCAACATCGCGGGATTCTTCCTCGGCAACACCGAGTTCCTGATTGGGCTGAAAATGTACCCCGACGAAGCGCACGCCCTCCTCGACACCATCACCGCCTATCTCGAAGACTGGCTCAAGCTCCAGGCCCAGACCTTCCCCTCCATTGACGGCGTTCTAATCCTCGACGACCTGGCCGGATTCGTCGGGCCCGCCGACTTCGTGGAATTCGCCAAACCCTATCTGAAACGGACCTTCGACGCTGTCGACGCCCGCATCCGGTTCTTCCACAACGACGCCGAAGGCATGATCTGCGCACCCCATCTCGCGGACATCGGCATCAACCTCTTCAATTTCTCCCACAACCATCCCCTCCAGGCCATGCGCGAGGCCGTCGGAGACTCTGTCGCCCTGTTCGGCAACATCCCCCCCCGCGATGTGCTGGCCCAAGGCACGCCCGAACAGGTCCATCACGCGGTGCGCGAACTCCTGGCCTCCGTGAACACCACCCGCGGACTCATCCTGTCCTGCGGAGGCGGCATGCCGCCCGGCGTGCCCAGCGAAAACATCGACGCCTTCCTCTCCGCCGCCGCAACGTGAACAGGGGCAACGCCCAGAGTGGCCTCGGGAGATTCTGAGTCCTCTCTGAAAATCACCCATTTGCGCCGCCGCTTCCACGTGAGCTATCCTCGTTCGATGCACGAATTGTCTTTCGCAGAGCAAATTCTGGAAACCATCCAACGCGAAACGGCCGCGTTTGGCGCCGCGCGCGTCACCCGCGTGAAACTGCGCGCCGACGAATACCTCGCACTCGAACCCGCCAGTCTGCGGTTCTGTCTGGAAAGTATCTCAGTAAACACCATCATGGACGGCGCCCGGATCGAGATCGAGGAGGTCCCCCTCCCGGCCGGCACCGACCGGCCGCTTTTCGGCGCTGGACTCGTTATCGAGGAGATCGAACTGGATGAGCAAGACGCTGAAACTTGAGCAGAAAGTACAGGCCAAAGGCCACGAAATCGCCGTGGAATTACGCGAAATGTTCCGCAAGAGAGGCATATTCGTCGTCAACCTGATCGGCTCGCCCGGCGCAGGCAAGACGTCCCTCCTCGAAGCCCTCGCCAAACGCATCGAGGGCCGCGCCGCCGTCATCGAAGGCGACCTCGCCACGGACAACGACAAGCGCCGTATCGAACAGGCCGGATTGCGCGCCTACCAGATCAACACTGTCGGCGCATGCCACCTGGACGCCGCCATGGTGCGCGACGCCCTCAAGGAATTCTCCCTCGACGGCATCAACCTGCTCTTCATCGAAAACGTCGGCAACCTCGTCTGCCCCGCCAGCTTCGAGATCGGCGAGGACATCAAGGTCGCCATCGTATCCACGACCGAAGGCGAAGACAAACCGGCCAAATATCCCAAAGCCATGAAAGTCGCGTCGGCCATGGTCATTACGAAAACCGATCTCTTACCGTACATCACCTGCGACGTCGAGCACATGGAGCGTGATGTCCGCGAGCTTGTCCCCGACATGCCGGTCTTCCGCACCGCCGCTACCACCGGCGAAGGCGTCGACGAATTTCTCCAGTGGATTGAGGCCCAGGCCGCCGCACGAAAATAGGCTCGTGCTCCGCTTCATACGTCCTAACTATAGGTCGTATACGTCCCATAAGCCCCCTCAGCAAATCCGCGGCAATTCCTCGCCATAGGGCATCTCGACGATGCGCTCACCGCCAAACCGCGTGCGCATAACGCTCGCAACCCGCTTGCGCGGCACCACCCGGCCGACAACGGCCGCATGTTCGCCGCCGGGCGTTTTCCTGAGCATCTCGAGGGCCAATTCCGCCTGCTCTTCGGCGACAAAGACGACGATCTTCCCTTCGTTGGCGACGGTAAGCGGGTCCAGGCCCAGCATCTCGCACGCCGCACGGGTTTCGGGGCGAACGGGGATGGCTTGCTCGTCCAATTCGACGGTAACGCCTGAATCGTCGGCCAGTTCCACGCAACACGCGGCCAGACCGCCGCGGGTGGGGTCGCGCATGACGCGCGGCTCGACCCCGGCGTCGATGAGGGCCTTCACGTACGGCCAGACCGGCGCCGCATCGGATGTGACCGTCGTGCCGAAGGCGATCCCCTCCCGTTCGCTCATGACCGCGATGCCATGTTCGGCGATGGACCCGTTGATAATCACCGCATCGCCCGGCTGAAGGCTTTTCGGCTCCGAACCGGTGCGGCGGATACCGATCCCGGACGTGCTGATGAAAAGCTGGTCGGCTTCGCCCCGCGCGACGACTTTCGTGTCACCGGTGATGATCTGCACGCCGGACATCTCGGCCGCAGCGGCCGCAGACCGCACAATGCGTTCGAGAGTATCGATATCGAAGCCCTCTTCGATGATCAGTCCCATGGACAAAGCCAGCGGTTCCGCGCCCGACACCGCGAGATCATTCAGCGTACCGTGCACGCTCAGGCTGCCGATGTCACCGCCACGGAAGAACAACGGCTTAACCACAAACGAGTCCGTGGTGAATACCAGCTCCTCGAAGCCCGGCACGGCCGCGGCGTCGGGCAGGCCTTCCGCCTTCCGCCCCAGCGACGCCAACAGCACATCCGCGATCAGTTCCCGCGTCAACGCCCCACCACCGCCGTGGGCCAACACAATGCACTTCGAGTTTTCCATGATCAGTACTACCGAGTCCTAAATCTGACTAAAAATCCGCTTTTCTTTGGAGGGGGTCCGGGGGGACCTTTCTTTTCTCCCGAAAAGAAAGGTCCCCCCGGAAAGACTCCCCCCTCTTTATCCATATTTATACCGGGCAGCGCAGGAGCCTTCCGAGGAGACCATGCACGGCCCGAGGGGGTTACGCGGAGTGCACGGGTTCCCGAAGAACGGGCATTCCGGCGGGTGGATGACGCCCTTGAGGACATCCCCGCACCGGCATTTCGGCAACTGCACCGGCGCCATTTCAGGCAGGCCATATTGCCGTGCCGCATCAAACGCGTCGAATTCCGGTTTCAGGGCCAGGCCGCTGTTGGGAATCACCCCAAGCCCCCGCCATTCCGCGTCGGCGACGTCGAACACCCGCATGAGCAAATCCCACGCGCGCTTATTGCCGCCCGGCTTGACCACCCGCGTGTACTGCACGAACGACCCCTGCTTGCCCTCCGCGATACACTCGAGCAGCATCGCGATACCCTCGAGAACATCCGACGGTTCAAATCCCGTAGCCACGCACGGCGCGTTGTATCGTGCCGCAACCTCTTCGTACGCCTCGGCCCCGATGATGACCGA
>CAZFOG010000134.1:5439-14452 GCA_964520685.1 uncultured Nitrospiraceae bacterium
GAGCACAGAGCGATGCCCGGCTTCCGTGCAAGCAGCAGAATTCGCTCGATATCCCGCTGGGACGTCACGCAGACCGGACAGCCCGGACCGGATACCAGCTCGACGGATGCCGGGAGCAGGGCACGCAAACCGCCTCGTCCGATCGCGTGGGTGTGGGTGCCGCAAACTTCCATAATGCGGACGTGCCGCCCGATGGCATCCGCGGCCTTCGCGACGCGGTCGACGAGTGCTTCAGGGCGCGCCAAAATCCCCAATTCCTTCCTGCATCTCGGAAAACAACGCCAGGGTTTCCCGGGCGTCCTCGGGCTCGAGCTTCTCGATGGCAAAACCGGCATGCACAAGGACCCAGTCCCCGATGGCCGGCTCGTCGATGAGGCTGAAATCGGCCTCGCGGACGTTTCCCGCCAGCGTGACCTTGCCGCGTCCGCCCTCAATCTTGGTGATTTGCGCTGGAATCGCCAGGCACATGGCTGATTTGGCTCCATGCGGCGGAGGCCGCCTGCCCGAGGCTCACGCCGCCGTCACCGGGCGGGACCGCCGTATTCAGCAATGCCGTAAATCCCTTGTCTTCAAGCAGGGAAACGAGGCGTTCGGTCAAGAACTTGTTGGCGAAAACGCCTCCCGACAGTGCGACGGCCGTCAGCCCGGACCGTTTTCGGATCTGTTCGCAGACCCCTAGTGTAGCATGAGCAATGGCGTTATGAAAACGCGCCGCGCACACCGGCGCGAGCATACCACGCCCCACATCCTCCACGATAGCCCGGATAATGCCGGTGCTCTTGATCACCAGGGTCCCGTCATTGCCGGAAACGATGTCTGCCTCGTAACCACCCTGCTCATCCGCCGCAAGATGGGCCTGGGCTTCGAGCTCCATGGGCGCCTGGGAATGAAAGGTGTTGTAGCGGCAGATGCCCAGCAACGCGGCGGCCGCGTCGAAAAGGCGCCCCATACTGGTGGTCTTCGGACAATTCACGCCCCGCGCGATCATCTGCGCCAGAAGCGGGAACTGCTCGGCCTGTTCCGGAAACCACCCACGGCACACTTCGATGGCCTCATCGCCCAGCGCGGCGTGCAGATAGGCAAACGCCATGCGCGGGGTTTCTTTCGCCGCTGCATCGCCACCCGGCTGAGGCACGGCCTCGAGATGGGCCACACGTTCGTAGCGGGCGTAATCATGAACCACCAGGAATTCGCCGCCCCACAGCAGGTCGTCCGCGCCCCAGCCTAGTCCGTCGAACGAAACCCCAATCGCTGGACCGGGATGGTTGGCTTCAACCAGGGCCGACACCGTATGGGCAAGGTGGTGCCGGACCGCGACCTTGGCGCCGTTCTGCTCCCGCACGTACTGGGTCGAGAGATACGCCGGATGCGGGTCGTAAGCGATGACCTCCGCGCGGACTTCCAGTACATTCTGCAGATGCTCGATGCCCTGCAGAAACGAATCGTACGCCGCGAGATTGGTCAAATCGCCGATGTGGTGGCTGAGGAAGGCGTATTCGCCGCGGGTCACGCAAATGGTGTTGTTGAGTTCGGGTCCAACCGCAAGGATCTCGTGTCCGCCGGTGTCGAACGGCAGCTTGACCGGGAACGGCGCGTAACCCCGCGAACGCCGCAGGAAACGGAGATGCCCCGCAATCACGCGCACCACCGAATCATCAGTGCGGATGTGGATGCGGCGGTTGTGGAGCAGGAAGCAGTCCGCAAGCTCGGCCAGCCGCTCCAGGGCATCCTCGTTGGTATGCGCGATGGGTTCGTCGGAAAGGTTGCCGCTCGTCATGACGAGCGCCCGGAAGGGCCCTTCCATAAGCAGCTGGTGCAGCGGCGTGTAGGGCAGCATGACGCCGAAGGAAGGGTTGCGCGGCGCAACGCCTTCGGCAAGCCCGTGTTCGAGAAGTTTGTCGAGCAACACGATGGGCCGTTCCGCGGACTCGAGAATCCGGCGTTCAACATCGCACGAAAACCGGCAAATGGTCTCGGCGGCAGCCGTGTCCCGCACCATCAGCGCGAAGGGTTTGAGATCGCGGTGCTTGCGACTCCGGAGCAGCGCGACGGCCTCGGCATTGGCCGCGTCACAAGCGAGATGAAAGCCGCCCAGACCCTTGATGGCCACGATGGCGCCCGCAGACAGCCGTGTGATGGCTTCCGCGATGGGGTCGCCGCACGGGATTTCCGCGCCGCCACGGTCAGCAAGCCAGACATGGGGTCCGCAGACGGGACAGCACGTGGGTTCCGCGTGGAACCTCCGGTTCGCCGGGTTTTCGTATTCGGCACGGCAATCGTCGCACATCGCGAAGTCCGCCATGGTGGTTTTGGCGCGGTCGTAGGGCAAATCCTGGATGATGGTGTACCGCGGCCCGCAGTTCGTGCAGTTGATAAAGGGGTACCGGTAGCGCCGGTCGGACGGTTCAGCCATCTCGCGCAGACAGTCGTTGCAGGTGGCCAAATCCGGCGGCACGAGCACCGTGCGTTCGCCGGCCGCCCCGCTCTCGCGGATGCGGAAACCCGTTTCGCCCGTCGGAGCGAGGTCCCTCGTCTCGATGCGTGCAATCCGGGCCAGCGGCGGCGGCGAGGAATGCAGTTCGGCGAGGAACGCGTCGATCCCCTCGCGCGGCCCTTCCAACTCGAGGGTCACGCCCCGCGGCTCGTTGAGGACAAATCCCGCCAGTCCCAGCCGCGTGGCGAGACCGTAGACGAAGGGACGAAACCCCACGCCCTGGACCGCGCCGAAAACCGTTATGTGCATCCGTGTGTTCATGGAAGCCCTGATTGTACGGCATTTCACCCCCCCTCGCCCAATTGCAGACCAGAAGGGAACAGAGAGGGACCGCGATTGTCCCCTTTCGCCTTCGGCCCCAACCGACACGCCCACCACCCGTTCACAACCCATCCCCCGTCTAGCCCCGTCCATCCCCGTCCGTCCGTGTGCTCTCCCATCCGTGTGGGTCCGTACTACTCTCTTCTGAAATCCGTGCAAGCCGCAAAGATTCTTGGCAGAAGAGGGACTTAAACTATTCATTTCCAAGGTCTTATCTCCCCCTTTGGAGGAGGGTGAACGCCGAAGGGCGTTCGGGGGGAGGATTCCGGTTCCGAAAATTTGGTCGCGGCTATGCTGCGCCGTGTCCTTTTGGTCGTTTGCGTCCTTTTGGTCCTTTGGGTCGTTTTCCGGAGAGCCGACCCGGGCCTTGGCGTTTATTGCCCACCAGCGTCAGTCGCCTGGCGGCGTCAACTGGCTGCGCTTCAGCGTGATGCTGTAGAGTTCGGCGCCGTCGTCCTGGATGAGCCGGTAGGTCACTTCGGGATCGTCAAGCGTGGCATCAATGGTAAATTCGCCAAAGGCGTACACGGACTCGAATCCGTAGAGCTGGGTGGCCCATTCTGGGTCGGTCACGGCGGGGCCTTTGCGTCCCCCGAGGCTGGCAGCTTCGAATTCATGAAACGAGAATCCCGACGGCCGGGGGATGCGGAATCCGCGCGCGCCGTGGCGATCGCCGGAAATCAACAGCACGCCGCCAATCCGGTTCTTCTCGATAAGACCGAAGAGGCGTTCGCGGCCCTCGGGATCCAAGCGGCCCCACGAATCTTTGCCGTCGCTGACGAAATCGCTCCACATGGTGCCGCAGGAAAGGATGATGAACGGTCCTTTGCAGTCCAGGAGCTGCTCCTCGAGCCAGCCCATCTGCTCGTCGCCCAGGAACGAGCCCTTGCGGTTTTCGCGGAAGTAGCGGTTGTCCGTCATCACGATGTCGCAGGGACCGATGCGGGTGCGCAGAAACACGCCACCCTGCGCATCGCCGAATCCGTAGGCGGGATTGTTCCAGGACTGGGTGAAGACCCGGCGCACGCCGACACGGTCTTCGGCGGTGTAGCCCTGGGGGATACCCGCTTTGTCGTTGTCGAAGTAGTCGTGGTCGTCCCAGGTGGCAAAGACGGGGATGTTGGCCACCAGCCCCTGCCACGAGGGATGGCAATCGCGCAGGAGGTAATCGGCGCGATGCATGCCGAGGTCGTTGTTGCGGTCCTGGACGGCGATGTCGCCAATGAGCAACAGGGCGGCGGGCTGGCGGCTGCGGATGCGTTCCTCCTGAGCCGGGTTGGCGATGCCCCAGCGGTGAAAACAGCTCCCGAAAGCGATGCGCACGGTGCCGGTCTCGGAATCGGGCGGCGCCGTCGTGATGACGGCGTCGCCAGGCATGGCGATGGGTTCCCCATCAACCAAAACGCGGTAGGGATAACGGGTAGAAGGCTTGAGAGTGGTCACGGGCACCACGGCCGTCAAGTCGGATTCCTCGGAACTCTGCACGGGACCAAAGAGCTTCTCATCGCCGTCAATAGTGACGACGACTTCGACCGCGGCGGGCTGGAGGGTCCGGAGCCACACGCTCGCGCTCTCCGAACTGATGGACCCGAGCAGGGGGCCGCCGAAATGGGTCATGCCGCACTCGCTGATGATGCGCTGAACGCCTGGGTCTGCCGATACGTCCATAAAAGTCGCGTGGGGGTCTGCCGCAAGGATGGTGTAGGCGGCTGTGTAGAACGACAGAACGGGTTGGGGCGGTTCTTCAAAGAGATTGAGCATGGAGAGTGCCGACTCGAGGGTGCCTTCTTTCGTGCCCACCTTGACTTGGGCGGCGGATGGCGTGGCCAGGATGATTACGGCCAGCAGCAGGGCCGTACAGAGCTTTGTCGTCATGAGAGCGTATCCCTTCCCCGTAGCTTATCTGCGTTGGGCCAGTGTAGCGGATGGCGGTGCCGGGGATAAAGGGGGGAGCAGCCTGGACAGGAGGTTTGGCTTCGGGCCTGAGACCCGCCTTCGCGTTAGCGCTGCGGCGTCGTAAGGCGGCCTGGTCGGGAGACCATGCCGCAACGGACGTCCATCACCCCGTCCAGCAGGTCCACTCCGTCCATAAAGTCCATCAGGTCCACGCGCCCGCGCAATCCTGTATAGTACTGGGGCATTGCTATGCGTTGGCGGGCAGGGAGCAGAGGTTGTGGCATGGATACGGACAAAGTGGTGCCGTGGTGGCGGACGGATTCGGCGCTCTTGGGATACATTGCGGCAGCGAAGGTTCTGCTGCATCTGGCGTTTGTGAGCCAGTACGGATATTTCCGCGACGAATTGTATTATCTAGCATGCGGGCGGCACTTGGCTTGGGGATACGTCGATTTCCCGCCGGTCATTGGGCTGCTCGGCGCGTTCGTTCACGGGGTGCTCGGCGACTCGTTGCTGGCGGTGCGGTTCTTGCCGATACTGGCGGGTGCGGGGCTGGTCTTTGTGACGGGACTGATCGCGCGGGAACTCGGAGGGAAGCGGTTTGCACAGTGTCTGGCAGCATTGTGCGCATTGGTCGCGCCCGTGCTGCTGGGCAATCACCACTTCTTCGGCGTGAACGTGTTCGAGCAGTTCCTGTGGGTGCTGGGGGTGTACTTCTTCGTGCGGATTCTGCGGACCGAAGACGTGAGGCTGTGGCTCGTCTTCGGTGCGGTGGCGGGCATCGGGTTGATGACCAAGCTGACGTTTCTGTTTTTCGGCGTGAGTGTGCTGGTGGGACTGGTCTTGACGCGGCACCGGAAAATGCTGTTGACGCCATGGCCGTGGCTGGGCGGCGTGATTGCGTTTGTGCTCTTTCTCCCCCATGTGCTGTGGCAGATTGCCCACGAGTGGCCGACATTAAAGCTAACCGCCGATTACGCGTCGGGGAAGACCTATGCTGCGTCGCTCCTCGAGGCGGCGTACATGCAGGTGATGTCCATTCATCCGTTATCGGTGCCCATCTGGCTCGCCGGGTTGTGGTTCCTCTTTCGGCACGGGAAAGGCAAGGGATACCGTGCCGTGGCATGGGGATTCGTGTTTCTGGCAGTGGCATTTACGGCGCTGAATGCCAAGTTCTATTGGCTGGCCCCGGCGCATTGCGCGGTGCTGGCCGCGGGAGCCTGCGCATTGGAGGGGATTGCGTGTAAATCAGGCTGGCAGTGGTTGAAGGCGGCGTATCCGGTTGTGCTGGTCATCGGCGGAGCGCTTACGGCACCGCTGGCATTGCCGATTCTGCCGCCCGAACAGGCTCTAGCCTACCATGGCATTCTTGGCGGAGATGCGGGGATCAAGCATGAAAACGTGAGAACCCGGGGTCTTCCGCAGCATTTCGCCGACATGTTCGGGTGGGAAGAGCTGGTCGAGTTGATAGCCGAGGTGTACGAGGGCATACCGGAGGAAGACCGCGCGGGCTGCGTGATCCTGTGCGGAAACTATGGCCAGGCGGGCGCGGTGGACCTCTTTGGCGGAACCTACGGGCTCCCGCGGGCCATCAGCACACACAACAATTATCATCTGTGGGGGCCGGGGGATGCCGCTGGGGACGTTGTCATTGCCACGGGCATTTCCGAGGAGCGTCTGAGGGAGGTGTTCGGCGAGGTGACGGCGGCGGCAACGTTTACGCATCCGTATTGCATGCCATTTGAGAACAACAAAGCGATCTATGTGTGCCGGGAGATTAAGGTTGACCTCAGGAAAGCCTGGGCGGACGCGGGAAACTATATCTAGCCGGGGAGACAACGGCGGCGCGAATGGGGTCAACGGATGCGTTATTGCCGTAAGCGACGGGGTTTAGGTAGGCTATGGGAAGCGAGGTACAAGGGTTACAACGATGCTTTTGGACGATTTGGCGCGAAAGATCCGGTCCCAGCGGGAGAAGCTGGGCCTGAAGCAGCAGGACATTGCGAACGCGCTGAATGTGAGCCCTCAGGCGGTTTCGAAATGGGAGCGCGGCGAAAACGCCCCGGACATCGCGGTGCTGGCGCCGTTGTCGCGCATCCTGGGCGTATCGACCGACTGGCTGTTATCGGTGCATGAGCCGGGAACGGACGAGTTCGAGGCGACAGTGCTGGTATCGAGCGTGCGGGGAGCCTACAAGAAGTCGCGAAGCCTCGCGCCGCGGGATTTCGCCGTGTGGGCCAACGGAATTTTTTACCAGATAACAGAGGTTACGCTGCGGCGTGAAGGGGTGCCGTTGAAGTATCTGGGCGATCAGTATTTGTGCTTCTTCGCGGGGACTCGTCACCGGGAGCGGGCCCTGGCGACGGCCCTCGAAGCGAAAGCGCTGATTACGGAAGATGTGAAGATCAGCCTCAGCGCAGGGCCCGTGTACCTGGGCTCAGTCGGGCATCCAGATTATGTGCGGCCCGACATTATGGGCGAGGCGGTGAACGTAGCGTTCCTGACCAACGAGTGGGCGGACACGCATGGCAAGACCGGAATCGCGGCTACCGCGTCCGTGTTAGACGGTGTAGCCGGGAAGTACGGCATGAGCAAGCCCCAGTTGGTGAGTTTCAAGGGCATTCCGGAGAAGGTAAGAGTGTATGAGGTGAAGGGTGGACCCCAGGGACCGGCGGCCGGTGACTTGGGCACGGAACGTGCATGAGCGCGCTGAAATACTGACAACCGGGGACGCGCGCCGATAAGCGAGCGTCTTCGCCGAGAGAGGAGATTGGACGAGATGGCAATGGTGACAGAAACAGCGGCACTGCCGTACAAAATCGCGGACATCAGCCTGGCGGAGTGGGGGCGCAAGGAAATCGACATGGCCGAGAAGGAGATGCCGGGGCTGATGGCGATCCGGGAGAAGTACGCGCCGCAGCAGCCTCTGAAAGGGTATCGAGTTTCGGGTTCGCTCCACATGACAATCCAGACGGCGGTGCTCATCGAGACCCTTCAGGCTTTGGGCGCGGACGTGCGGTGGGCGAGCTGCAACATCTTCTCGACCCAGGACCACGCGGCCGCGGCCATCGCGGAACGCGGCACGCCCGTGTATGCCTGGAAAGGCGAGACGCTCGAGGAGTACTGGTGGTGCACCGAGCAGGCGTTGACGTGGCCCGACGGCAAGGGGCCGAATCTGGTGGTGGACGACGGCGGCGACGCGACCCTTCTGCTCCACCGGGGCTACGAGTTCGAGGAAGCGTTCAACAAGACCGGCAAACTGCCGGCGGTATCCAAACAGAACAAAGAGGTGACCATCGTCGACCAGTTGCTCCACAGGATTCACGGCGAGACGCCGAGCAAGTGGCACGATTACGTGGAGGACTGGATCGGGGTCTCCGAGGAGACCACGACGGGGGTGCATCGCCTGTACAAGATGATGAAAGAAGGCAAACTGCTCACCCGGGCCATGAACGTGAACGATTCGGTGACGAAATCGAAGTTCGACAACCTGTATGGCTGCCGGGAATCGCTTGCGGACGGCATCAAGCGCGCCACGGATATCATGGTGGCAGGCAAAGTCGTCGTGGTGGCCGGGTACGGCGACGTCGGCAAGGGTTGCGCGCACGCGATGAAGGGTTTAGGCGCGCGGGTGCTTATCACGGAGATCGACCCGATCTGCGCGTTACAGGCCTGCATGGAGGGCTATCAGGTAACCACCATGGAAGAGGCCGCGCCGCTCGGGGATATCTTCGTGACCACGACGGGGTGTTGCGACGTGATCCGGGGTGAGCATTTCGACGTAATGAAGGACGAAGCCATCTGCTGCAATATCGGCCACTTCGATTCGGAAATCCAGATCGCGTATCTGGAGGACCGCGAGGACATCCGAGAGGTCAACATCAAGCCGCAGGTGGACAAATTCGTCTATCCCGACGGGAAATCGATCATCATGTTGGCGCGGGGCCGGCTCGTGAACCTGGGCTGCGCGACGGGGCATCCGTCGTTCGTGATGTCGAACTCGTTCTCGAACCAGACGCTGGCGATCGTGGCGTTTGCGACCGAAACGGACCAGTATGAAAAGGGCAAGGTGTATACGCTGCCTAAGACTCTCGATGAAGAGGTGGCGCGGCTGCATCTCGGCAAGCTGGGCGCAAAACTGGAAACATTGACGCCCGGGCAGGCTGAGTATCTCGGCGTGCCCGTTGAGGGACCGTTCAAGCCGGAGCATTACCGGTACTAAGACCCTCGGGACAGACCTCGAAAACCCGGGACTGACCCAAGCGAGCGACGCAGGAGCGAGACGGGTCTGTCCCTGGGTTT
>CAZFOG010000135.1:0-14445 GCA_964520685.1 uncultured Nitrospiraceae bacterium
GGACCTCTTCGGGCAGAAAATCCTGAAATCCTTTCAGGACGCGCGGTTCAATCAACGGCTTGTTTTCAGACATCTTACTTCCTCGAATGGATCGGCAAAACCGGTTTGGATGAAGTCCAAAGTCTACACGGAACAGCCAAAGCCCTTCAAAATATGCGCACAATGGGGACGGGAGGAATAGACCCTATGGACGGGATGGACACTGTGGACGCGGCGAAACGCAACGACGACGCCAGGCCTACTCCGACAACTTGGGTTGGCTTTCGGTGTAGGCGGGGTGATCGAGTGCAATGAGGGCGTCGAACGAATCCCAATAGGCCCGGTCGCAGGCGTAGGGATTGACGGGGGCGTCCTCGGGCAAATCCTCCGGCAGCACGCCGTAGCGCTGCATTTCGCGAATGTAGGGGGCGGGCGGCTGGAACCCTGCCATGTCGAACCGTTTGATCTCTTCCAGGCGCCTCTTCCCGGCCGCACACATGGCCAGGATCTTCTGATAGGCCTCGTCGCTGGTGTCAGTGAAGACAGGCTGCGCTTCGCCTTGATCGGCAGTGACCGTGCACAGCCCATATCCCCCCGCTTCTTTCGACAGCGGCGCCAGCAACATCATTGACAGCTCGGGCCGCGACAGGTTGAACATGAAATGGCGGCTCCGCGCGAGCCCCGGATCGTTCCAGTCCGGCCGCCAGAAGGAGAGTCCGTTTTCGTCGGACAGATTCCTGGGCAAGCGCATGACCTCCGTGTGGCACGCATCGCAACGTTCGGCAATCGCCTGCGCGGCGGCCCGGGATTCGGGCCAATCCGCGTCGACCTCGAATTGCTCGTTTTCGTGGTAGCCGCCGATTGCACCGCCGCCAAGGGCACCGTAGGTGCCTGGATACGGCGCCCCGCTTTCGATCCAGTACCGGAGCATATCGATCTCGTGCGCGGACAGGGCCGCCCCGCGATGGCCCTCGGTCACTTTCTTCATGATCGGGCTTGCGGTTGTGCCGATGCTGCGTGGCGGGAGATTGCTCACGGCTTGGTCGCGGCCGTCGACAAACTGTTTCAACACCGTGAGTGTTACATAGCCGTGAGAGAACATGGGCCCCCGGTCGCCCGTAAGGATGGCACCCCCTGCACGCGGCCCGTGCTCGACATCCGGGTGCTTCACGTAGTCGTGGCACGGCACGCAATGCCGGTCGAGGATGGGTTGGATATCCCGCGGGAAATCGAACACCTCCGGGATGCCCGCGATGGGCTCGAGCGGGCTCGGCATGCGCCTCAAAGCTTTCAATTGGGGCCTCCGGGGATTCGACACGCTCTGGGTGCGCGGTTCATGACACCCGGCGCAACTCGTCGTTTCCCCCGGCATCACGGTCAGGAAACTCTGCATGCGCTTCACGCTGTTGTTCTCGGCGTCGAGGGCCACGAAGAACAAGGCCCGGTTCGCGGGCAGTTCCATGTACGCGGAGCCGTCGTCTTCCACCGGCACCTTTCCCAGCACGCGCTCCAGCGTAAAGGTGCCGCCATAGGACAACGGGTCCATGCCGCCGGTGTAGTTGATAGGTTTCGGCAGCGCCTCCAGCACGAGCAGCGATTTGATATCGCCCTGGTTCACCCCTTCCATCCGCCGCCCCATGTGCACGTCGGCCAGAACCAGATTCCCTGTGGTCTTTTCCGGCTTCGTCTGCGGCGGGATAAGGTGCTCTCGCCCTCTTGGAACCAGGGGACGCGGCTCGTGCAGTTCGAGCGAGCGAGCGGCATCCTCCAGTTCGTAGAGCACCACCGGTTCGCCCTCGCGGCCGAGCAGCATGATGTTGCGGGCCCTGGCGGCAATAAAGACATCCTCAGTCAGCGGATAGGGGTCCCGGTAGCCGTTGTCCGTGATGTTGCGCAGCGAGGGGAGATGGTCTGGCCCGAGTTTCGGGCTCACGATAGCCACATGCCCTGTGTGCTCGCGAATGCCGTGGCCGGGCGAGTTGATCATGATAACCTCGCCAGTGCCGGGGATTGGTTTCGCATCGATATACACACCGCCCGGATGCATATTGCCGAAGTAGGTCATTTGGCCGGTGCCGTCGGGGTTCATGGTCCAGAGGTGGTGGTAATCGACCTGGCTTCGGTCGACGTACTCCCAGCGCATGTAGAGGAGCCGCCCGTCGGGCATCGGCCACGGCGTGTTGTCGTGTTCGAGATTCGCGGAAAGGGGCTCGATGTTGGTGCCGTCAGCATTGCACCGGTGCACCGTGGCCACCTGGGTCAGCCAGCAATTGACCCAGCGCCGCGACCGGCTCGAAACGAAAACAATCCCCCCGTCCGGCAGCCAAGCGCCCTCGATGTCATCGTATCCGCCCGCGGTGAGTTGCTTCAGATCGCTGCCGTCGGCGTTGATTGTGTGGAGATGGAAATGTTCCGTGCCGCCCTTGCGCCACGAGAAAAGAACGCGGCGTCCGTCGTAGTCCACGGCCGGATCGCGGATGGTGCCCTCGGCATCCTCCACGAGGACCCTGCGCTCGCTCGACGCCACATCCAGCACATAGAGTCCCCCGCCTTTGCGGTAGGTCTTGCGGTCGACGTTCTCCGCGTAATAACTGATGTTGGCGTACCAGTGACCGTCGGGGTGGATAGCACGGGTCGCGTAAACCATCCGGTCGATACCCTGTTCGGCCAACGCGGCTCGCATGGCCGCCGTCTGACGGCTGGCTTCTTCGCGCCGGACGGCCCGAATGGCTTCAATCCGCTCGGTCCAAGCCTTCGCGCTCTCTTCGCCGGTAAACGCCACCTCCCAAATCGAGTAGAGGCCAAAACCGGCCGGCTTCAGGCAGGCAATGCGCACGTAGCGCGCCGACGCGGTAATGCCGTCTATTCCGGCGACGCCTTCCGCGCCATTCGCTTCGCGGTGGACCGTTTCCCACGCCGTGCCATCCGTAGAAACGCGAATCTCGTATTCTCTGGCATGGGCGCGCTCCCACGTGATGCGGATTCCGCCGATAGGCACGACCCGTCCCAGGTCGAGTTGCAGCCAGTCTTCGCCGTAGCCGGGATTGCTCGCCCAGCGGGTCTGGCCATCGCCGTCGGCAGCATACTGTGGCTCATACTCCTGGCTGTGCACCGACGAGGCCGTCACGAGAGCATCGGGCATTGCCTGACCGCATGCAAGTGGAATAAGAGCCTCCAGAATGAGCAGTAGTGTAATCATGACTCTCATCTGAGCGCGAACGCGCGCCGACGCGTTTGCCTCTCTTGGGATACTTCTCCGGGAGACCAATAAAGCCGGAACGGCGAGACTGGATGTCTGCCTGCCGGTTAGAGTACGAAACCTCAGACTCTTGACACAAGCTTGAGGAATAACCCGCATCATCGCGTCGTTGCCGCACGGCCTTCCGCCGCCTATAATCGCCGGGAACGTGAACCGTGCGATTCGGCCTCCACTCAAAGGAATGAATTATGGCTCGCTTGCGAATCCTGCTAATCCCGACGGTGCTGGGCATGGCTGTCGCCGCGCTTGGCGCACGAGCGGCGGATTCTGCCTTGCCCGGCTTCCATGGCGAAATCCGCGCGGTGCGTGTCGTAGAGGAGTCACAACCGGCAGACATTACACCAGATACACCCGAGAGCACGGATATGGACCTGGTCGCCATGTCCCGCTGGGCCCTCCGCGCCTTGAAGAACAATCCTCGCCCTGCGTTGGACTACGAATGCCGCTTCTCCATCAGTCTGTTGGGGTATCCTCCGTGGCCCCTGCCAGAGCAGCACGATCCGATCACGGCGGGCGATACGGAGAACCGCATGGACTGGGAGTTCGGGTACATGAAAGACATGTGCGGCGACGCGAGCGCCGATGCCGTGGCGCAGGGGGTTCGACAGCGCATCCTGGGCCATTTGCGCGATGACGGGCTGTGCTGGGTGCCCACCAGCGCGTTCAGTCAGCTCCCCGGCATCTGGGCCAACCATTGGACCACCGGGAAACTGCTGATCAGTTTCTGCAACGACTACAGACGCACATCCAACGAGGAACTCCGGTCTCGATGCCGGAAGATGTTCGAGGCGTTGCGCGCGCGCGCCGACTGGGCGGATTACCGGGCGTATTACGCGGGCGGCAACAGTTGCTGGAACAACGCGATGTGGGCTATCACCGACTCTTCGCCCTACCGCCCTGCAATGGTGCTCGAAGCCATTGTGACCTACTATGAAACGTTTCAGGATGAGGAAGCGCTGGGATTTGCCATCGCGTTCGCGGAAGGCGAAATGGCCAACGATCAGTGGGAGCACTGGATTCTCAAGAGTGAAACCAATCTGACCGCCGAACAGAAGGACCAGATCAAACTTACCAGCAGCATCCAGATCTGGCCGACTGCCCCCATGGAATCCGATCTATCCGTGCGGGAGGACGGGTCCTTCGACCACCACAGCCATATGCGGGGCCACCAGGGATGGGGTATGGCGCACCTTGCGGCGGTTACCAGGGACCCGGACCTGATCGCGTGGACCAAAAGCCTGCTCGATTTCTTCCTTGCCCGGGGCACGGACTACGGTTGGATACCCGAGTCGATGACGTATCCCCGGCGTTCGGAAACGTGTGCTGTCGCCGATGTGATTGACATGGCCGCCTACATGGCCCAATGCGGCTATCCCGAGTATTGGGACACAGTGGAGCGCTTCGTCCGGAACTACATCCGCGAGGCCCAGTTCTTCGTGACGCCTGAGTACGAAGCCCTTTACCGGCAACTGCACCCCGGCCCGGAGGGCGAACAGGGAATCGCCATGGCCCGCGACATTCAGGGCGGCTTCCAGGGCGCGATGGGGCTCGCGGACCGTTGCTACGGGGGGCATGAGATGGACATGATGGGCTGCTGCGTTCCGGAAGGTATGCGGGCAATCCATACCGCCTGGCAAAACACGCTGGCCGCGAGTGAAGGACGCGTGTACGTCAACATGAGTTTCAATCGAGATGCCCCCGAGGCTACGGTGGTATCGTATCTCCCCCGCGCCGGCCGGCTCAGCGTCATCCCCAAGGTATCCGCGGAATACCTGTTGCGGCCGCCCGCGTGGGCGTCTCGAAACGCTGTGAAAGCCTATCGAAACGGCGCACCCGTGTCCGTGGAATGGCAGGGAGCCTATGTGCGGTTTTCCGCGGCGCCTGCGGGAGAGACACTTACCATCACGTATCCGCTCGTCGAATTCGTCCAGGAACAGGCCGTGAAAAACGAACCCGGTCAACCCGACCGCAAGATCACGGTGAACTGGTTGGGCAATACCGTCCTTGGAGTGGAACCGGAAGGCCATGCGCTACCGTTGTATCGGGACGTGCCACGGCCCCTGCCGCCTCTGGCAGGCTGAGTGCAGCAACAGCGAAACAACAACCGAGGCCTTCGGAGAAGCATTCATGAGTACATCGGGCAAGAGCCGTTCAGCGGTGGTTTGCGCAGCCCTGTTGCTTTGGCCTTGTGCAGTCGCCCTGGGGGGAGAGACACCGGTGACGGCGGAAGATGCCCTCGTGCGCGCCATCGTCGAACCCCTGAAGGCACTGGGCGTATCCCTTGGCCCGGACGGCGGCATCGACATCCGAGACGATACCGCCCAAAACCGGCACCCCTGCACAGTAGAGGCCTTCCGGGAACTGGTCACATCGGATGCCTTTGAAGAACGGTGGCCGGGCCCTGACGGAGAGGAACAGACGGTTGGCGTAACGGCGGAGATCTGGACCGCGGCCATCCAGGCCGCACTCGACGCGAACGGCTGCGCTTTCATTCCGGGACGTGAGGCCCCCTATTACCTCGACGCCCCCATCATCATGCGTTCGGGCCACAGGCTCATCCTCAACACCACGGCGGAAATGCGCCTGAAACCCGGCTCCAACTGCTGCATGGTTCACAACGAACACCTGGTTTCAGGGCAGAATAGTCCGGTTTCCGTGGGACCCGGATCCGATACTGACATTCTCATCACCGGCGGCATCTGGACCACCCTGGCGACAACCTTTGCACAATCCAATGGCAACGTGCATGCCCGCGCACCGGGCGTCCCTGATTTCAATTCCCACGGCGTCATCGTCCTCAGCAACGTGCGTCGGGCGGTGGTGCGCGACGTCACGATACGGCAGTGCAAACCCCACGCAATCCAATTGAGCAACTGCGAGGAATGGTGCGTAGCCGATATCCGGTTCGAGGACCAGCGCCGCGACGGCGTTCACATCAACGGTCCTGCGTCCAACGGCGTCATCCATAATATTCGCTGCGTACGGGGCGCCATGGGCGACGACATGGTCGCCCTCAACGCCTGGGACTGGAAGAACACCAGCATGTCGTTCGGGCCGATTCACCACGTGCTAATCGACGGGGTACAGGGAGATTCCGGCGATGCGCCGCAGACCGACCAACGCGCCGAAATCCGCTTCCTGGCGGGCACCAAGCACTATCCCGACGGTACAACCCTCGACTGCGACATCGAAACCGTGGCCGTTCGCACTATACGGGGCATCCGAACCGTCAAAATGTACGACCAGCCCAACCTGGAACTGGGACGGGATAACGACTTCGCCGACCCCATCGGACAGTTGCGAAACCTTCACTTCCGCGACATCGTTCTGGACCGGCCCACCCACCCCGCATTATTCCAGATCGCCATGAACGCCGACGGGGTTTCCATTCGGGGCGTGGCTCTGGGGTTTGCGCCTGCCTCCGATTTCAAACTTGTCCAGGTCGGACCCATGTCGCAAACCTTCACCTTTGGCTCGGACGACCCGGCGCGATGGGTTGAGCTGTTTTCGCCTGATAAGGACTGCACCGTGCGCGGCCTTATCATTGAAAACGTCACTGCGCCGTCCCCCAGCCGGCCTGACCCGCAGTCCCTGGTGGCGGTCATTCAGCAGACTTTCAACGAGGACTACCCCAACTCAACGCCGCGCGGCGGGACCGGAAAAGGAATTTTGCTCCCGTAAGAGCGGATGCGGCAGAATCGGCCTTGATTCTACGTGACCGTGGATTAAGGATGCGTGCCCCATGGAACAGCAGCCACTACCGTATAAAAAGATCGTTTTCGTGTGTGTGAACCAGCGCGAACCCGGCGAGCGCGTGTGTTGTGCCAACGGTGGCGGTGTTTCTCTCCACGCAAGACTCAAAGAAATGGTCAAGGAACGGGGCCTGCGCGGCCGCATCCGGGTCAGCAAATCCGGGTGCCTGGACCGGTGCGAGGATGGGCCCAACATCATGGTATTCCCGGACAATGTCTGGTATTCCCAGGTCACCGAGGCGGATATCGAGACCATCTTCGAAGGACTGGTCGCCTCACTCCGCGCTCAGGGGCAGTTGCCCCGCGGATACAAGGGCTGACGGTCCGTATTAGTCGACCACCACCACCTCACGCTCGAGCACCACACCGAATCTCGCCCTGACGGTTTCCTGGCAAAGCGTGATAAGCGCCATGATGTCGTCGAAAGTCGCGCCGTCCTCGTTCATGATGAAATTGGCGTGCATCGGACTGACGACGGCCCCACCGAGCCGCTTGCCCTTCAGTCCGCACGCTTCGATGAGACGCCCCGCGTGATCGCCTTCGGGATTCTTAAACACGCTGCCGCAACAATACCCCTGGGGCTGTTTTTCGCGGCGACGGCTTATGTAATGCTCGTATACTTCCCGCTGGTCCTCCTGGGCCGGGCGAAACTGAAATACCCCCTGCACGATCAGGTGTCCGGGCGGACAGAACGTTTGACCGCGATAGCTGTAGTGCGATGGCTCGAGATGGACCGTGCGGCTGCCTTCGGGGCCAATGACCTCGACGGTTTCGAGCCACTGGCAGGTGCAGCCATTGACCGTGCCCGCGTTCATGTAGATGGCGCCGCCGACGGAACCCGGAATGCCCGTAAGCCCCCCGACCCCTTCGTAATTGTTGGGCAGCATCACATCGTGCACCAGATCACCCAGCTCGACGCCGCATTCCACGCGGTAGCGCCCGCGGCCAAGGTCCTCGCAGTGGTCGAGGCCGGTGGTGACCAGCACCACGCCATCGAAACCCTTGTCGCTGATGAGGACGTTCGACCCCCCGCCGAGGACCAGCCGGCGCACGGGCTGCCCAGCAATCCACGCATAGGCATCCCGGGCTTCCTCGACGGTTCGCGGCAACAACGCCAGCCGCGCCGCGCCCCCCACACGGTAGCGGGTCAGCGGCGCCAGCGGATAGTCCGCCTCGGCGAAAGTGAACGGTAGGGTCTCCATGCAGTAAGGATACCGCAAATGGCGGGGTGGTTTCCTGCGGGAAATGCAGGAGGTAAAGAAGATAGGACGCATAGGAATTATGAGTATTATGACTTATATGTTCACCTTGAAAAAGCTGGCGTGAACATGTTTCTTACCCCTCGCCGCGCTGCCCGCTTCGCCTCTCCTCCAGCCGCACCCGCGTCATGCGTTCGCGCAAACCGCTCTCCCTGGCGAAATCCCGCTCAAGGCAGCGCAATTGCCGATCGAGAAGGTAATTGGCCTGGTGGATTAGACAGATTGCGATGTTGGCCACCACTTCGGCCGGACAGGTCTCGCAGAATTCACGAAAGGCCTCATACGTAGCATCAGGGAGACCGCCAAGTTTTCGGATGTATTGCGCCTGACGCGAATCCTTTTGCCATGCGGTGAAACCCCTTACCCGAAGAAAGTCGCGGTAGTCTTCGAGCAATTCCTCCAGGCTCGCCCTGGCAAGGTTCATCAGCTTGACCACCGTTTCCTTCGAGGTACCGGAGGCCTTGCTGCCCTCGACGATGTTTTGCTTGCCCGAACGGGCAGCCTGGACCATCTGTCCCGTGGTACGGTCATCTCGGCTCAGAAAACGCCTGCAGAAACCGAATGTCAGGTCATAAATCATTTCGGCCATGCGGCAGGAGAGGAGCTCTCGGTAGTTACCGTGCGGAGGAATGAAACGGTTATCTCCCATGCCTGCCCCCCAGATCGTATCTTATATATCTTATAAGTCATATAGCTCCTATAAGACTTATATCATATGCGATTAGGCCAAGCAAGAGTTGGTTCCAGAGTCCGCGCCTCCCCCGCTTGATGGCGCAGAAGAAAAGCGTTAGCATGCCGAGCGACGATCACAAATCCAGGGGGATGCGCGGCGCTTCATCGAGGCCCGCATAGGAGACTACGCATGACCCAGACCGCCGCCGGGGAACTCACAAACAAGGTGCAATCGCTCAAGGATAACCTGGGGAAGGTCATCCAGGGCAAGCCGGAGGCCATCGAGCTGCTGGTAACGGCCCTGCTCGCCAACGGCTCGGTCTTGATGGAAGACGTGCCGGGCGTAGGCAAGACGACGCTGGCGAAAGCCCTTTCGAAGTCCATCGACGCCACGTTTCACCGCGTGCAATTCACGCCGGACCTGCTGCCCAGCGATATCCTCGGTTCCTCCATCTACAACCCCGCCGACGGCACATTCACGTTCCGCCAGGGACCCATTTTCAGCAATGTTCTCCTGGCCGACGAGATCAACCGGGCGTCGCCGCGCACTCAGTCGGCCCTCCTTGAGGCCATGAACGAAATGCAGGCCACCATCGAGGGCACGAGCCATATCCTGCCCGCGCCGTTCCTGGTGATCGCGACGCAGAACCCCGTCGAGTACCACGGCACCTACCCGCTGCCCGAAGCCCAGCTCGACCGTTTCTTAATCCTTCTCGACCTGGGCTATCCCGAGGCGGACGCCGAGGTCGACATCCTCTACGCCCAGGCGGAATCGCATCCCCTCGAACGCATCAGTCCCGTGCTGACCCGAGACGATGTGCTCGCCATGCAGCAGTCGGTGCGCCAGGTCTCCGTAGAAGAGAGCATTTCGCGGTACGTCGTCGAGATTGTGCGGCGCACGCGCGAGAGCGAACTCCTCAAGCTGGGAGTTAGCCCCCGGGGCTCATTGATGCTCTTCCGGGCGGCCCAGGCGGCCGCGTTCATCAACGCCCGCAACTTCGTCATCCCAGACGACGTCCAGCGCCTCGCGTCCGCGGTGCTGGCCCATCGCATGGTCTTGACGTCCAAGGCGAAATACGCGGGAACAACGAAGCAGGAAGTCATTCGCGAGCTGTTGGAGGACATCCGGGTACCCACATGAAGCGTAAGCGGTCGGACAGCCTCGAACGCCTCACCCGGTTTGTGTGGCTATACAAGCTCACGCCGGCGGGACGGGTCCTCGTCGCCACGGGCATCGTCACAGGCATGCTCGCCGCGCCTTCCCTCGAGATTCCCTCGTTTCAGACGTTCCTGGCCTTGTTCTGCATCGGGTTCATCGCGCTCCTGGTCAACCTGTTCGCGCGGCCCCGCGTCGACGTTACCGGACACTTTCCGGACAAAGCCACGGCCAGGCATCCCGTCACCGGCTCCTTCGTCGTGCGCAACCGGGGTTTGTTGCCCGCCCTGCGGGTGGGTGCCGGCTTTTTTGGACTCCAACGGGCGCTCAAGCAGCGGAAACTTGAACGCGAACTGCCAAGCCTGGGACGGCGCGAGGCCGCGACGCTTCCCATAACCCTCGAGCCGCTCCGCCGGGGCCTCTATCCACTGCCCAGGCTCCGGGTGTTCTCCACGTTTCCCTTCAACATCTGCCGGGCCGGTAAAGCCCACAACAGCAAGAGCAGCCTCCTCGTGCTGCCGGATTTTCACCCGATCGCGGACATTGATGTGCCCATCGGCACCCGGTACCAGCCCGGCGGCATTGCCTTGACCTCCGACGTCGGCGAATCGCCCGAATACATCGGCAACCGCGAATACCGCGAAGGCGACCCCATCCGCCACATCGATTTCCGGGCATGGGCACGGCTGGCCCAGCCCGTTGTCCGCGAATTCCAGGAAGAGTACTACTGCCGTGTGGCCCTGGTGCTCGACACGTATGTCGCCCGAAAGCGCTGGTTCCGTCCCCGCGGGGGATTCGCAGACCTCGAAGCGGCGGTGAGCCTCTCGGCGTCGGTAGCGGATGCCCTCTCACGCGGCGAGTACATCATCGATATCTTCGCCGCAGGACCCGAGTTGTACGTGTTTCGCGCGGGCCGCCACACCGCCCACCTCGAGAACGTCCTGGAAATCCTCGCCTGCGTCGACGAGTGCCGCACGAATCCCTTCGACAAGGTTACCCCAGCGTTAACCGACGAGTTGGGCAACATTTCGACGGTAGTGTGCGTCCTTCTCGATTGGGACCCCTCGCGCGAAGCCCTTATGCGCGCCGCGGTCGAAGCCGGCTGCAACACCAAAGTCCTCATCGTACGCGACAAGCCCCCCACCATGGACCCCGGCCCCGCCGAGGACTGGCTCGGGCCTGTCCTGCGCCTGACTCCGGCAGAAGTGTTCGCGGGAGGCATCGAACAGCTATGACGTGGCGCAGGTTCATTGCATTCGGGCTCATCGCCGTACCGGCGGCCATGACGGCCCTGTTGTCCATGCGCTATTACTTCTCGGGTGTCCTGATTGCCGCAGCCCTCATAGGTGTGCCGGGTCTATGGCAGCTTCGCATGCGGCGCGACCGGCAAGTCCTTGTGCTCGTGGCCATCATTCTCGCGTTTGCCGTGAAATGGCGCCTCCAGCCCCTGACCACCATAGGCGACTCGACCCTGCCGTTCTTCTCGCTGTCGCCCCTCATGGAATACTCCCTCGCCCACGCCATGGCCCAGGGATTGCTCACGTATTTGACGGCCCTGCTTTTTTTCCAGCGCGAGAAGGGGTTGCCCCTGTACGTGCCCCTCTTGTCAGCCAACGCCATGGTCCTTGCGGGCAACATCCCCACGGTCGGGACCGGGGCCGGCAAACCCGCCTACTTGTTACTCTCGCTTGCCGTAGCAGGGCTCACAGCCCTGTACTTCATGACCTTTCAGACGCCCTTCCCGAACGGTCCGTCCCGCAGGTACCGCTTGGCCTCCGCGGCCACGCTTGTATTGCTCGCGGCCGCCCTCGGAGGCGGCGCGGTCTCCAGCCATCTGCTCTACAAGCACCGAAACGATATCGACGTGTTCCTCGGGCGCCTGACCTATCGCATAAACCAGGGCAGCTCGGTCGGGTTCTCGCGCACGGCCCGCCTCGGAAGCGTGGCCGCCATGCAGGCCGAGGGCGGTACCGCGGTCGCGTTGCGGATTTTCACCGACACACCGCCCGGCTACATGCGCGGCATGGCCTTCGATACTTTCCTGGGCGATACCTGGGAGGCCCGCGGCGAGATGATCCAGGCCGAGACCGTCGCGCCGGCCTCGGCCGCCCCCAAACCCGAGCCGGGCGAATCGGCACTTTGCCTGCTCCGACCGTCTCCCGAACCCGGCTCATGGCATATGCTCGGCATCGTCCCAACCGGCAGAACCAGCCGCGCGGCCTTTGCTCCCTTGGGCGCCGCATATCTCTATACCCACGGTGGCGGCGTGTCGGTCGACGCCGAAGGCGCACCCATATCAAGCACCATTCCCGACGACGTCTCGTACCGCGTGGCCGTACCCGGGAAACCGGTGTTCAGCGGGATTCAGGATGCCCGACGCCAACAATTAACTACTCTCCCGCAATCCATTGACCCCCAGGTACGTGAGTTAGCCAACACGGTTACCCGCGACTGCCGGACCACCCGTGAAAAGCTCGATGCCGTCACCCGGTTTTTTACCTCGAACTTCTCCTACGAGTTCGGCATCCAGATCCCGGAAGACCAGGACCCCATCACCTACTTTCTGTTGAACCGGCCCCCCGCCCATTGCGAGTATTTCGCCAGCGGCGCGGCGATCCTGTTGCGTCTGGCAGGCATCCCCACCCGCTACGTCACCGGGTATCTCGTCGGGGCGAAGAACACCTACGGCAACTACTGGATCGCACGCGACAAAGACGCCCACGCCTGGGTCGAAGCATACGACCCCGAACGCGGCTGGGTGGTGGTCGAGGCTACGCCGCCCGGAGGCCGCCCCTCCCCCGGCGCCGGATGGTTCCGCCAGGTGTGGGACTACCTCAAATACCGCCTGCAAGCCTTGCGGGAGGCCATCGCCCGGGGAGACATTGTCGGAGTCATCGCGGCGGCGGGCGTGCTGCTGCGCGATCTGCTGCTCACCCTGCTGAAAAGCGTCTGGACGTGGCTGGCCCTTTTGGCGTTGGCAGGGTTTTATGGCTGGCGCTACTGGAAACGCCGCCCTGCGCATACTCGGCCCGCGACCCCGCCACAGATCGTAGAATGCCAGGTCATGCTGGCACGCATGGACGGCCATGTCGCGAAACAAGGCCACACCCGCGCCCCCAGCGAAACCCTCAACCGCTTCGCCGGCCGCCTTGAAGAAGCCCACCTCCCCCGCCCCGCCGCCTGGTACCACGCCTACGTCGCCATCCGCTACCAGCCCGGCATCGCGCAGGAAGCGCTGAAACGCCTCGGCGAGGAATTGGAGAGGGCCACCAGCGATTCCCGGGAATAGCGCGACGCTTCTCCCATTTGATTAGCCCTCCTCGGTTCCTCTCCGAAACACAGAGGTCCTATACGGCCTCGGCCCACAGGCCGGACCTCCCCCTTGAAATGGGCCTGTCCGCCGCAGGCGGCTCGAGCGCGGGAACGCGGTCTGGGGGAGGATACTTGGCTTCCAGAAACCGATTTCTCGAGGCAGCGAACCATGAGTCGTTCGGCTCACCCATCGACGATGAAAATGGAAATGACCGGTGAGGGCACCGGCCCCACAACAGAGCGGGAAATCCCGGTTTTTGGAATTTTCGAGGCAGTGGAAACCTGTATTACGAGACTGAAACCTCGCGAACATGTGCAAGGTCGTGGGGGGTAATGGCGCGAATCTGGTGCGGCGACAAGGACACGATAGCAACCGTCTGGCCGGCAAGGGTGATAAACTCCACTTCGTATCCTGTTTCGCCGGAATGGACATGCACAACCGTCCCGATATCGCCGCTTATGAGCCCCTCGGCGGGCACATCCTGCGTCAGCACCACGCAATCGTGTTCCTTGATCATCTCTTCTTCTCCACGGGATAGGCAGTTATGAGCCTGGGGGCCGGGGCGTCAAGATCCCGTTGCCATACCGTACGCACCAGTGGGTTCCTTCCATCCGGCGTCCTCAGCGGTCCCTCAACCTCGTAGCGGGGACCGAACCCTGTATCCTGAACGTTTGTTACTTCGCAAACCTGCCCATGTTCTTGGAAGGCCTCCGCCAGGACCTCCCACTGCTCAATGCGAAAACCGAAAGACTCAAAGAACCGCGCCTTGCCCGCGCCGAATCGATGTCCCCGATTCAGCAGGTATCCGAGGATCTTGTCGCGGTCCACGAACGCAGACTTCGCATCCGGCATTTTCATACTATCACGGTACCATAGCGCAATTACCGCGTCAAAGGAGCGAGGAGCGAATGCAAAGCGCCCCAGAAGCACGAAGAACACCGTGGAAAAAGTTAGTCTGCCCCCACATTTCATGGTCCCTCCGGTGTGGGACCGGCGCCCTCGCCGGTCATCTTCCTCCTGTGCCCCCCTCATTCATGTCCACCCACGAATCCAGG
>CAZFOG010000136.1:0-14396 GCA_964520685.1 uncultured Nitrospiraceae bacterium
CGGACCCTTGATAAGCTGGGCCGCCTCGGCCAGGCTCATGCCCTTCGTCGAGACACCGTCGATACGGACAATTCGGTCGTTTGCGTGCACACCGGCCTTGGCCGCCGGAGACCCCTCGAGGGGCTGGAACACCATAATATTGCCGTTCTCGTCGAGCTGGATAGTCACGCCTATGCCGTCGAACTCGCCCTGGGTCTCGTCGGTCAGTTCTTTATAGATGTCAGGGGGAATATACGAGCTGTGTTCGTCAAGAGCGTTCATCATCCCCTTCAGCCCGCCCTCCACGACATTGTTCAGGTCGGGTTCATAGACATAGCTCTTGAGAATCTCGTCGAGGACGTTTCCGATAGGCTCGATCTGCGTAAATACGTCAACATCGGTCTGCTGCGCGAAAATGCGGTTTACAAAACCATTTGTGAGCAGCAATCCAAGAACGAGCAGAAAACACAGCAGGCCCAGGAATTGCGAACGCGTATTGCGCATTTAGTGCCTCCAGTCGGCGAAAACCGGATACTGCATCTTACCCGGAAAAAACCGTAAACATGCTGGAACCACACCAGCAACCTACGAAAAAGATGATACCAGACGGAAGCGCGTATTGCGAACAGTCAACCGCGCGCGCCTTCTTGCTCTTGCGGGCTTTGGTGCCGGACCAATGCCGGCCTCTCCGGCATAAGGCTCTGCAATAGTGCGTCTTAGGCAAATCACACAGCCGCACTACAAAACACGGGCGGCTCGGATGCGCCGCCCGGATTGCCTCTCGCTACGGATGTGTCAACTGCGTTACGGATGCGCGTGGTGATGCGTTGCCTCATGCAGAATAATCCCGCCCGCGTCGCAGGGAAAATCGCCCGGATACCGGATGAATTCCACATGGCCATCCATATACAGGGCATTACTTCCGCCCGGGACATGGTTGAAATGACTGGCCTCCTCGGCCACCTGATCCCACATGACCGCGATCGTAGACTGGGCCTGAGCACCGGCAGCAGGATTGTTGATGTCCGTAATGAAGAACCGCTCGATACCCTCGCGTAGCCGGTAGATGGTCTCCTGTCCATTCATCGGGGTTTGGAGCGGCCAATCCTCATCCACCCGCCTGGCATCAGGCTCGAGAACGTTCTCGAGGAAATCCCCCAGGTTCAGCTCAAAGACAACGTAATCCGAACTCACCAGTTCGTGGGAGAGCGCCCAGCCATTGTAGGAATACGGGTGGCCCGTAACTTCGCACGGTTGGACCTCCCCGTCCGGCGCACCGCCGAAGGGAGCGTAATGCCCCACGGTTCCGCCTTCATCCCACAGTTCCACCGGCGTTCCGCCATTGGCGGCACTCGGGCAGATGAGCACATTGAGGTCCGTCAGGTATTCGGGGTAGATCGTTTCCATGGCCACCCCCTGCTCGAACGGCAACTGGGTCCCATCGCAGTCGAAGACCATCATAAACGGAAACTTCTCGCCCGTTGATTCGTTGGCGTACATCTTGAAGACGAGGCCCATCTGTTTCAGATTGTTGGCGCAACTGGCCCGGCGCGCCGATTCGCGAGCCCGCGCAAGAGCCGGCAACAGGATCGCGGCCAAAATGCCAATGATAGCAATGACTACCAAAAGCTCGATTAAGGTAAATCCATGTTTTCGCATAATTGCACTCCTCATACGTCAAATTCCCCAGTCCATCATGGGAATGAATACCTGTCCCGCGCCCCCACCTCAATCAGGAAGTGCGGGGCGGCGCAGAAGAAACTGGCAAGGATAGGATTACGCGATGTGTGGAGGTGCGCGCAGTTGAAACGAAAAATCACCGCGCAGGAAATGCGGGAAGTACCAAAGCCGCATGCTGCTGCGGGCGACATCCCGGAGAATGACGAAGAGACGTTCCAGAGCCGTGACCAGCACCGGTGATAGAATGAGCAGGCAGAATGGGCAAAAAGTCGCGTCCTCTTTGTGGTCGTGAATCGACGGGATGGCATAGTGGAACACGGCCACCACGTACAGGGCGACCAGAAAGACAGACACCCCTTTGCGGCCTCTTGCGCCGCTTTTCGTAGCGATAAGAGCCATAATCAGGTCAACAATAGCAGGCCGATAAGTTCCTGAATCCAGTCTACTCGGTTTCCACTGGTTGTCAAGTCCTGTGAGCGATGCCCGTGCGATGGGCCCTCATAAGCACCATCCATCATTGCTCACTCTATTCGGGTTTTTCGAACCGGAGGCGGAAGAGGTTCTTGACACCGCCCCAGATTTCACTGACGCTCATTTTCGATGCCCCCAGTGCGCGGTCTTCGAAGATAATCGGGGTTTCACCGACGCTAAACCCATTCTGGACACAGCGATATAGGAGTTCGACGAGGAAGGAATAGCCGTGGGACGCCAAGGCGTCGAGATCGATTGCCTCGAGGACATCCCTCCGGTAACACCGATACCCGGAAGTCACGTCATGGGCCGAAAAGCCCAGCATGAAGCGCGCAAATGCATTTGCCGACCGGCTGAGAAAGCGGCGATGGAAACCCCAGTTTCGTGTGCCTCCGCCGGGAATGTAGCGCGAGCCGATTCCGACATCATGGTCGTCAAGCAGGGAGAACAGAGCCGGCAGTACGGCCGGATCGTGGCTGAAATCGGCATCCATACCGCCAATGCGTGCGTAGCCCTGCTCGAGGGCGTACCGGAACCCCGCGACATAGGCCGTGCCAAGCCCGAGCTTACCCGCCCGGCGAATGACGTGGACCCCCTCGATGGCAGCCGCCAGATCGCCGGTACCATCGGGAGAGCCATCGTCGACGACCACGATACGCAACTCACGCCACGCGTTGTGGATGCTCGTGATCAGGCGTTCGATGTTCTCCGCCTCGTTGTATGTCGGAATGACTACGACCGATTCCCCAGGCATTCGTAAAGCACCCTTTCTGCCCCCTCGAACCTGCACGCAAGCGATGGGCAATTATAGGCCGGCTCATATCTTGCTTCAACGAAAACAGCGCCGATATACTCACCTGTGCAGAAGGTCAACACGACTGCGGCTTTGCGCCGCAGACGCCGAATCGCAGTCTGGGCAGCGGTCACACGGTGAGACCCTGCGCAGATGCCCTGACGGTGATGCGAAGACCATTTCTTTTGGGGCGGTATGGCCTGCTAACGCAAACCTGTTGAAGGAGCGAGCAATGCCTCGATATCCAAACGTATATTTCCAAATGTATGCCATGACTCCGCGGAGACAGTCGGAGGCCTTCTCCCCCACGGACTGGGAACCACCTCTCGACATCTACGAGACCGAAGACAAGATTGTGATCGTCGCGGAACTGCCCGGACTCCGGAAAGATCAGGTGCATGTGACTGTCGAGTGCACGTGTCTGGTCATTGAGGGGGAACGGCCAAAGCGTGTCCCATCGCGAACCGTTCACGTGCACCAGATGGAGATCCCGTACGGGCGCTTTGCCCGGCGCATTCAACTCCCGGAAGGGACGGACGTCGAGCACATCCAGGCAAAGTTTCGCGAAGGATACCTCAGGATTGAAGTTCCAAGGAGTACCGCGTCATGACCGACGAAGGCCAAACCCCGCAGGTCATCATTACCGATCGGGACCCGTACATTCCGGAAATCCTCCCTTTACTGATGCTCGATAAGGTTGTACTCTTTCCAATGGCGGCCATGCCCATTCGCCTCACGGAGGAGAGTGAGAAGAAACTGATTGACGAAGCGGTGCTGGGGCCCAAAATGGTCGCGGTGTTGACCCTGCGTGAGAGCGGCGAAGACTCCATCTCACTGGATGCGGCTTACGACGTCGGTACAACAGCCCGGATCCTCCAGCTTCAACGCCTGCCCGACAACAGCCTGGTCGTTCTCCTCCAGGCTCTCCAGCGCTTTCGGCCTCTCGGCTTGACCCGGCGCGAGCCCTATCCCATCGTCCGGGTCACGATATTGGAAGAGAAAGCCGCCGACAGGGGAAAACTCCCAGCGCTCGTCACCACCATTCGCCAGCAAATGACCCGTTTCGCCCAGCTCTCGCCCAGTATGCCCGACGAGGCGGCTCACGTGTTGGACAGCATCGAGGAGCCCGGCCGCCTGGCCGACATTGTGGCGGCCAACCTGAATATTTCCGTGGAGGAGAAGCAAAAGCTCCTTTCCATCACTGATCCGGCGGAACGCCTCGAACGGCTCGTGTACGTGGTGGGCAACGAGCTGCAGGTCATGGAGACCTCGCACAAGATCCAGGCCGAGGTCAAGAGCTCGATAGACGCGAGCCAGCGCGAGTTCTACCTGCGCCAGCAGCTCAAGGCCATCCAGGACGAATTGGGCATGGGCGACGAGGATCGCCCCGAAATCGCGCAGTACCGGGAGAAGCTCGAGGCCCTGCGACTCGACGAAGCGATCCGCAAAGAAGCCCTCCGCGAACTGGACCGGCTGAGCCAGATGAACGAGGCCAGCGCCGAGTACCATGTCATTCTGAGTTATCTCGACTGGTTCGTGGAACTCCCCTGGAACACCTCGACCCGGGACCTCCTGGATATCGGCCGCGCCGAGACGATTCTCGACGACGACCACTACGGCCTGGCAAAGGTCAAGAAACGCATTCTCGAGTATCTCGCCGTTCGAAAGCTTCAACCCGAGGCCCCAGGGCCTATCCTCTGTTTCGTCGGTCCGCCTGGGGTTGGCAAGACATCCCTTGGACAGTCCATCGCGCGCGCGCTCGGACGCGCATTCGTGCGCATGTCTCTCGGCGGTCTCCATGACGAGGCGGAGATCCGGGGGCACCGGCGAACCTATGTGGGGGCCATGCCCGGCCGCATCCTGCAGGGTATCCGAAAGGCCCAATCGAACAATCCAGTGTTCATGTTGGATGAAATGGATAAGGTGGGGGCCGACTTTCGGGGCGACCCCTCGTCGGCCCTCCTCGAGGTGCTCGATCCCGCGCAGAACAACACGTTCAACGACAATTATCTGAACGTGCCGTTCGATCTGTCGCGCGTGATGTTTATTGGGACGGCCAATATCCTGGACACCATTCCCTGGGCGCTCAGGGACCGCATGGAGATTATCGAAATCCCCGGCTACATCCTCGACGAGAAGGTCCATATCGCGCAGAAGTATCTGGTTCCCCGCCAGATGAACGCCAACGGCATCCCCGCCAAGCGAGTGACCATCACCCTCCCGGCGCTCCGGCGCATTGTTGAGTCCTACACGCGCGAAGCGGGCGTGCGCAATCTCGAGCGGGAAATTGGCGCGGTTTTGCGGGATTGCGCCACGGCGATCGCAAAAGGCCGCCGGAATCCCATCAAAATCGAGCCGAAAGACCTCGAGAAGTACCTGGGCCCTGAGCGGTTCTATCGCGAAGTGCTTGAACGGGTCAGCCGGCCGGGAGTGGCAACCGGCCTCGCCTGGACGCCGACGGGCGGGGATATTCTGTTCGTCGAAGCGACGCGCATGCCCGGGAAGGGCGGGTTAACCCTTACCGGACAGATGGGCGATGTCATGAAGGAGTCGGCCCAGGCTGTCCTGAGCTACGTGCGGGCCAACGCCTCCGATATCGGCATCTCCGCGGATGATTTCAAGGAATTCGACATTCACATCCATGTGCCGGCAGGCGCCGTCCCGAAAGACGGCCCGAGCGCCGGGGTGACCATGTTGACCGCCGTGGTCTCGCTTCTGACCGGGAGGAAAGTCAAGAACGATCTGGCCATGACAGGCGAAATCACGCTGCGCGGACTAGTGTTGCCCGTGGGAGGCATCAAGGAAAAGGTGCTTGCGGCGATTCGGGCGGGCGTGAAGCACATCATACTGCCTGAACGGTGCGCGCAAGAACTCGATGAAGTCCCCGAGAAGGCGCGCAAAAAGGTCAGGTTTCATTTTGTGAAGGAAATGCGCGAGGTATTGACGCTGGCCCTCGGCCTGAAGCTCTGATTCACCGAAAGCGCCGGCCCCTGGAGCATCACCATGAACCGCAAGGAAGTCGCGGCAGTACTCGACGAGATCGCCCTCCTGCTTGAGCTGTCCGGTGAGAATCCGTTCAAGGCGCGTTCGTATGCAAACGTTGCGCGGCAGATAGTACAGACCGATGCGGACATCGCGGAGCTGGTGAAGGCGAACCGGCTGCGCGAGCTCAAGGGAGTCGGAGAAGCCCTCGAGCAGAAAATCACGGAACTGGTAACCACGGGCCGGCTGAAGTATTACGAGGACCTGCGAGCCAAATTCCCCGATTCGCTGTTTGACCTGTTCCGGATTCCCGGTCTTGGGGCCAAACGCATCAAGACCCTCTACGACGACCTCGACATCAAGACCCTGGGCGAACTGGAATATGCCTGCACCGAGAACCGCCTGATCACCCTCAAGGGTTTCGGGCCCAGAATGCAGCAGAAGGTACTGGACGGACTTGCCTTCGCGAAACGCCACCAGGGGCTATACCTGGTGAATACCGCGCTCGAAGCCGCACGGTCGCTCCGCGAACACCTGCTCGAAGCAAAATCCATTTCGAACATCGCGATTGCCGGAAGTCTTCGGAGGCGCAAGGAAGTCGTAAAGGACATCGATCTCCTCGCCTCGGGACATGATTCCGGCGCTATCATGGCGCGCTTCGTTGAGGCGCCGGGGGTCGAGTCCGTCACCAATCGCGGCGAGACCAAATCCAGCGTTGTGCTCGAGTCCGGCATCGCCGTGGATCTTCGCGTCGTTTCGGACGAACAGTTTCCCTACGCGCTCGCCCATTTCACCGGCAGTAAGGACCATAACGTCGCCATGCGCCAGCGCGCAAAAGACCGCAAGATGAAACTCAACGAGTACGGTCTTTTCAAGGCCGGGGACCGTTTGGTCCGCTGCAAGGATGAGGCAGCCGTCTTTGCCGCTCTTGACCTGCCTTACATCCCCCCCGAGCTCCGTGAGGACTTGGGCGAGTTCGAGGCGGAGGTTTTGCCGGAACTCGTCGAGCGCGATGATTTGATAGGCGTTATGCACTGCCACTCAACCTACAGCGACGGCCGCAACAGCATCGAGGAGATGACCATTGCGGCCCATGACCTGGGGTATGCTTACATTGGCTTTGCCGACCATAGCCAGACCGCCGCGTACGCCGGAGGGCTCACACCCGCCGACATTGACAAGCAGCACAAGGAGATCGACGTCGTGGCGAGAAAGCTCGATGGTATCCGCATTCTCAAGGGAATCGAATCTGATATTCTCGGCGACGGCTCGCTGGACTATGACGAGAAGATCTTGAAACGGTTCGATTTCGTAATCGCTTCGGTGCACAGCAAACTCAAGATGCCGGAATCCGAGGCCACCAAGCGCCTGCTGGGTGCCATTCGCAACCCCTACACGACGATTCTGGGCCATCCTACGGGCAGGTTATTGCTCTCCCGCGAAGGCTACCCCCTTGACATCGACGCAATCCTCGATGCGTGCGCCAAGCACCGTGTCGCCGTCGAAATCAACGCCAATCCTCACCGTCTGGACCTGGACTGGCGCCATATCCGCAAGGCCACGGAACGGGGCGTCAAACTCTGCATCGGACCGGATGCCCATAGCACGGAAGGCCTCGAGGACGTCGAGTATGGCCTCGGTATTGCCCGCAAAGGGTGGCTTGAAAAGAACGATCTGCTTAACTGCTTGGACGCGGAGGAACTGCTGGCATGGCACCGGGTAAAATGACGCTTAAGGCGAATCGCGAACGGGCGCGTGAAGTTCTCGACCGGCTGGCGCGGGCATACCCCGACGCCCGATGCTCTCTCGACTTCAAGAACCCGCTGCAGTTGCTCGTCGCCACGATATTGGCCGCCCAGTGCACGGACGAACGCGTCAACATGACGACTCCAGGGCTGTTCACGCAGTACAAGACCGCGAAGGACTATGTCAATGCGCCTGACGAGGAGCTTCAGGAGGTGATCCGAAGCTGTGGCTTCTACCGGCAGAAGGCAAAGTCCATCAAGAACGCCTGCCAAACCATCGTCGAGCAGTTCGGGGGACACGTACCAGGGACGATGGAAGGCCTGCTCCAACTGGATGGGGTAGGCCGGAAAACGGCCAATGTTCTTCTCGGGGAGTGCTTTGATACTCCGGGCATTATTGTGGATACGCACTGCAAACGGGTAAGCGCGCGCCTTGGCTTCACGAAGCACGCTGATCCGGGTAAGATCGAGCAGGACCTCATGCGGATCATTCCCCAAGAACGGTGGACCGATTTTTCCCACTGCCTGGTGTTTCACGGGCGTGCTACGTGCCAGGCGCGCAATCCGAAATGCTCACACTGCTGCGTGCGCGAGCTTTGCCCGTTCCCGGACACGCGGGAAGGGCGGAAGAGCGCGAAATAGGCCATGGCAGCAATCTCACAAGTGGAGAAGAATAAATCCGGCGCGATGCCGCGGGCATTGTGTGCGGCCGCGTACGTGATGCTTGTCCTCGGCGTTGACGCATTGGCCACGCAGGATGTGCGCGTTCCGTTCGCGTGGCGGCTCGTTCTCCAATTCCAGCCCCGAGGCTTCGACGTATTCAAGTTTGCCGCGTGGTTTGTGATTCCTTTTCTGTTCGCCGTTCCTCATCTTGACTTGCACGCGTTTACGTTCAAACGCTGGCGGCGCGTTGATCTGTATCTGCTTGCCGGGCTCGTGGCCGCCGGCGCCCTGGCTGTAATTCTCATACCCCTCATACCGGGGGTTCGCGAGACCTACCGGGGATATGGCCACCTCTCGCCGCAGCAGAAACACAGCTTCCTCTTTTGGCACCTCATGTGGACAGCGTCCTGGTTAATCGGATGGGAGTTTCTGCACCGGTATTTTCTGCTGAAACCCTGGGACCGGTCGCTCCCCCGTGCAGGATGGCTCATCGTCCCGGTGTCCGAGGGGCTGTATCACCTTCAAAAAGCGCCGCTCGAGGCCCTGGGAATGGTGGCATTGTCGGTTGTTCTGACCTTGTGGACCCGAAAACGGCAGAACATCCTGTTCCCGTTTCTGGTTCACCTGGCCATTGAACTTGAACTGCTGGCATTCCTCCTGCGGGCGGCGCCCGGCGATTAGTCTTCCCCGCTGAGAGGGCGCAGCGTCACATAAATGTCCTCCCCCTCGCATTTCAGGCCATACCGCCGCAATGGGGCCGAGTCGTGGTTCAGGCACTCCCCCGTGCGCAGGTCGTACTGCCAGCCGTGGCGCGGACACGTGCACACATTCCCCTCGATACGGCCCGTGGAGAGGTCCCAGTTCTGGTGTTTGCAGACGAGTTCGATGGCGAATAATTCGCCGTTCGCCTCGCGGAACACCCCCACCTTTTTGGCTAGGATCGTGAAGACTTTGAACCGTCTATGCTCAAAATCGCTGATGCTGGCAATCTTGACGTATTTCATAAATCAACCAACTGCTGCGCCATGCGCATGCTTTACCGCGCACAATCGTCCTGCTATGATCCGCTCACGACAATACGGTGAAACCGTTCCAGAAGCAACATCCGGCCCCCACAGGGTATTCGCGTTTGCCCATGCGACCATTGATCACATTAACAAGCGATTTCGGGGAGCGGGATTATTATGCCGCCGCCATGAAAGGCGTCCTGGCTTCGCGATGTCCTCAGGCCTCGATACTGGATCTCAGCCACAGCCTCCCGCCGCACGATCTGGTGGCTGGAGCCCTGTTTCTCGAGGGCTCGGTACCGCATTTCCCGGAAGGCACAATCCACGTTGTGGTCGTCGACCCCGGCGTGGGAACGGCGCGCCATCCGGTGGCGGTCCTCGCAGGCGGCCAGTACATTGTCTGCCCGGATAACGGGCTCCTGACCCTCGTATTGGAACGCCTTCCCCTGCAGGAGGCGCGCCTGATCGAAAACCCGGCGTGCATGGCAGCCACGGTCAGCCGGACCTTTCATGGGCGGGATATCTTCGCCCCCACCGCGGCCTGGCTTGCTTCCGGCAACCCCTTCTCTGGGCTCGGCCCCGTGTTGGACGGGCTGCATACCCTGGATGTGCCCGAACCGGATTGGGTCTCCCCGGAGCTCCTCCGCGGCGTCGTGCTCCATGTGGATGCCTTCGGAAACCTCGTGACCAACATTACCGCTGCCTGCCTCGATGGGAAGGACGTCCGGAGCGTTCGACTGGGGGCCCTCGTTCTCGAGATAATTGCAGCAACCTTCGGTGACGCACCATCTGGGGAACCGGTTGCCTGTTTTGGAAGCTCGGGACGTCTCGAGATAGCCATCAACTGCGGGAGCGCCGCCCAGCAGTATGGCGTGCGCCGCAATGACACGGTCGAGGTGGGATTATGACCATGAACAGCCGCGACATACGGCCACGGGGACCCTTGAACGCCGTTGCTACCGTCCCCGGCTCGAAAAGCTGCACGGCCCGCGCACTGATTATGGCCGCCCTGACCCGCGGAATCTCTACACTCACCGGCGCAGCTCGGGGGGATGATGCCGGATACATGATGGAAGGCCTTCGCGCCCTGGGCGCCGAGCTGGCACGCGACGGCGACACGGTGACCGTAAAGGTGCGTCGTCTGGCCGCTCCGGACACACCGCTGTATCTCGGAAATTCCGGCACGGCCATGCGGTTCCTGGCGGCGGCCTGCGCAGCGATTCCCGGGAAGACTGTTCTTGATGGAAATCCGCGCATGCGGAAACGGCCCATCGAAGACCTCGCGGCCGCATTACGCCAATGGCAGGTCGAGGTATCCACAAGCGGCGGATACCCGCCCGTCACCGTCAAGTCGAGCGGTTCTTTCGGCGGCACTACCCGGATTCGCGGCTCCGCCAGCAGCCAGTATCTCAGCGGCCTGCTCATGGCGGCGGCTCAAGCCGGCCGGGAAGCGATCATCCTGGTCGAGGGCGGCCTCGTCTCGAAGCCCTACGTTGACCTGACCCTGGCCATGATGGCTGAGCGCGGCGTGCAGGCCGAGAACGAAAACTACGCAGCGTTTCGCGTCCCATCGGGGCAACGCTATGCCCCCGGCGCCTATGTCATCGAAGCCGATGCCTCGGGAGCTTCGTATTTCTTCGCAGCGGCGGCCATCGCCGGAGGGCGCGTGCGCGTGCGCAATCTCTCAACGGCGTCTCACCAGGGTGACGCCCGGTTTCCGTGGGTTCTCGAGCGCATGGGCTGCACGGTAACCTCGGGGCCCGACTGGATCGAGGTCTCGAGCGGAGGCCGGTTACAGGGTCTCGAGTTCGATCTCAATGCCATGCCGGACATGGCCCAGACCCTGGCCGTTACGGCCCTCTTCGCCGAAGGCCCAACGACCATCCGCAATGTGGCCAACCTGCGCATCAAGGAGTGCGACCGCATCGATGCCTTGACCCGCGAGCTGCGGAAACTCGGCGCCGAAGTCACGGAATTCGAGGATGGTCTCCGCATTGTCCCCGGCGAATTCCGCGGTGCTGCAATCGATACCTACGACGACCACCGGATGGCCATGAGCTTTGCCCTCGCGGGTTTGCGTATTCCTGGCGTGGCGATCAATGATCCGGCATGTGTCTCCAAGACTTTTCCGGATTTCTTCGAGCGTTTTGATGCACTGGCATAACGATGGGGCACCCGATGGGCTGTCTCCCGGTTGGAGCAGGACTGCACTGGGCGCGTACAATGCCCGGGGCGCGGGTTCGTGTGATTGGTGTGCGGCTTCGCCGTCTGTGAAAGGATGTCTATGAAAAAGCGTTATCTTCGCACCCGGTTCATCATCGTCATGGCCTGCCTGGGCGTCTTCAGTTCCGTATCGGGCAGTGCCGAAATTGCCTTGACGGGCATCACAGTGTTTGCCTGCGACGCACACGGCACGGTGAACCCCGCGTTGCGGTTCAACAGCGGCCCCATCGACCCGGCCTGGGATCTCTTTGTGGCCCCCACAGGAATCGAGCCCGCGGCCAGCCCCACATGGCTCAACCGCGAGGACAATCGCGTACGCATTCCCCTCGAACCAGGCACCCACTCCTTCGTGCTGCATTTCGATTCTCCCGGGTTGGAGCGATTCATGGGTGTTAACCTGTTTTTCGGTGGCGAGGAAGCCTTGCCGCGCATTTCGGCGTATGTGGACACCCAAGCGGCAGACCCCTCGCAGCTCAGGCCGAATTCCGCAGATAAGACCCACGGTCTCCCCATTGCCGACATCCCGGGCGCTGGAACCCTCGAGTTCACCAGCGGCGCAGCAGGGTTTTGGACTGCGGGCGTTAGCGGCGCACAGAACCTTCGAGTCGCCCTCACGGAATTCGCAATCGCGCCTCCCGCGGAAGGGGGCCTCGACCTCGTCGGTCAGAACGCTGCCTCACCCAGCGGGCAACCCGATTACGTCGCCCGCATCACACTCGCTGTAACGGAGGAGCCGCGAACGCCCATGACCATCATTCAATGGCTGCGCAGCAAAGCGGGAATGAGCACCTTTCTGTTGCCGGAATCCGCCCCCGAAGACCTGCCTGCCCCGCCGATTGATGTCGCGATGACGCCGCCATTCAGCTTTACCTACGGCGAGCAGTCTTCAGCAGCTGTTTTGCCCACCTGGAACATCTCTCAGACTGCGACGCCCATGGATGATGCGCGTGCCGCGTCCGTCGTGACCTATACCGATGCCCAAACGGGTCTCGAGGTGCGCTGGGAAGGCATCCAATACACGGACTTTCCCGCGGTCGAGTGGGTGCTCTATTTCAAGAACACGGGCAAGGCGAATACGCCCATCCTTTCCAATATTCAAGCCCTTAACGTTGCCTTCGAACCAGACTCGGCGGCCTCGTACCGCCTGCACCATTTCAGAGGCGGCCTCCCCGATGCGGAGGCCTACCGCCCGTATACAACCGAACTTGCTCCTTCAAGCAGCACCTCCCTGAGCGGGGCGGAAGGGCGGCCATCCAACAAGGATATGCCCTTCTTCAACGTTGAGTACGGCAATGAGGGCATCGTCGCTGCCGTGGCCTGGCCGGGTCAATGGATGGCTCGCCTGGCGCGGAACGAGAAGAACGGCCTCGGCATTTCTGCCGGCCAGGAGAACACCCGGTTTACCCTCTATCCCGGCGAACAAGTCCGTACGCCGGGCATTGTCCTGCTGTTCTGGAAGGGCGGGGACTGGATTGACGCCCAGAACCTGTGGCGCCGGTGGATGATGGCCCACGGGATGCCGAAACCGGGCGGGGAGTTACCTGCGCCCATGCTTCTGGCCTCGAGTTCGCGCGCCTACGAAGAAATGCACGGCGCCAACGAACAAAACCAGATCATGTTCATCAGCCGGTACCTCGAAGAAGACCTCGGTCTCGATTACTGGTGGATGGATGCGGGCTGGTATCCCTGCGAAGGCTCCTGGTCCAAGGTAGGCACCTGGGAAGTGGATACCACGCGTTTCCCGAACGGACTCAAACCGATAAGCGACTATGCCCACGCCCATGGCATCAAGACCCTGCTCTGGTTTGAGCCGGAGCGCGTTACGCCCGGCCGGTGGCTCACCCTCAACCACCCCGAATGGGTCCTCGGGGGCGAAGGCGGAGGTCTGTTGAATCTCGGCGACCCCGAGGTGCGCGAGTGGCTCACAAACCACGTCGACAAACTGCTGGCCGATAACGGCATCGATTTGTACCGCCAGGATTTCAACATGGAGCCCCTGCCGTACTGGGAAGCCAACGATACCGGCGACCGTGCCGGCATGAGCGAAATCCGCCATGTAACGAACTACCTGGCCTATTGGGATGAACTGCTTCGGCGCCATCCAGGGATGCTCATCGACACCTGTGCTTCCGGAGGAAGGCGCAACGACCTCGAAACCCTTCGCCGTGCCGTGCCTTTGTGGCGCAGTGACTATGCGTACGAGCCCATCGGCCATCAGGGAATGACCTACGGCCTGTCCTTTCTTCTGCCCTATCATGGAACCGGCACAGTCGCCCATGTCGATGCTCCCTACTACGGCGCGGGCAAGACCCCGGTTCAGCCCTACGCATTCTGGAGCAATGCCTGCCCGGCTATCGCGTGTGGTTTTGACATGCGCATCAAGGACCTGGATTACGATGCCTTGCGGACATTGTTCCAGCAATGGCGCAGCATAGCGCCTTATTACTACGGGGATTTCTATCCCCTTACACCGTACACCATCGAACCCGACGCATGGATGGCCTGGCAATTCAATGCGCCGGAGTCCGGAGGCGGATTCGTCCAGGCCTTCCGGCGTCATAAGAACGATGTGCTGGGGATCCAAATGCGTCTGCGCGGACTCGATGCCGATGCTACCTATGTGCTTGAGTCATTCGGCAAAGGCACAAGAGAGGAACGCACCGGGGCTCAGCTCATGGGCGAAGGACTTAAGGTCTATATCGACGAAATGCCCGGCTATGAAGTGACCCGCTACGAGAAAAAGCCGTAGCCTGACCCGCCCGCGTCACGACCGCGCCAGGAAGCGCAGCGCCAACTCCGCCATGATGGCGATACCCGTGGGAAGCGCCTTGTCGTTAAAATTGTAATAGGGAC
>CAZFOG010000137.1:0-14340 GCA_964520685.1 uncultured Nitrospiraceae bacterium
AGATAGTAGCGCCCACGGCGATTACAAGGAGCAACACGAGGCCGATCTTCACGGCAGGAGCGCCGCGGGCCGCGCTGTTTTGATTCGCTGATCCTTTTGGCATACCTGTTCTCCTAAAGAGCCAGACTACGAGTTGCAGCGCTCCAATAACACAGATAGCCACAAGAAGCTGCAAGGCTACGTTCTCGTTCGAGCTGCAACCGCACACGTCCGTCTCTATTTATGCCGGTAGCGGAATGTCAATCGTGGGACATCTAGTGGCCGAGCAAACCGGCCAATTCCGCAACCCGACGTCCAAGATTCTCGGAGGTCTGAATACCGAAATCGTCTCCTGCGATAGAATCATTCTGATTCCACAACGTGGCGCCTATCCTGGCCGATGGTTGACCATCGCCCACGATGATCATGTCCTGGCACATGAGGGCCGTCTGAATGGAGCAAACAGTCAGTTCCTGGCCTCCATTACGCGCACTTCCCACAGCCAGTGCCCCGGCGATCTTGTTGCGCAGCTTGAATCCGTCACTGCGGAACGCGCCACAGCGGTCCAGAAACGCTTTGCACAAGGCCGTCATGTTGCCGAAGTAGACGGGTGACCCCACAATAATCCCTGCCACCGCCGGATCCGCCAGCTTCGGGATAAGCTTGGGGAAATCGTCCACTTCGCCGTCTCTCAGCGGTTGTCCTGCAACCAACTGAGCTGGTATGCTCAGTTCGGCAAGTTCAATCAGCTCTGTTTCAATATCCGGGCTCGCGTTCTGGGCGGCCTTCAGGCACACATCGAGCGCGGCCGCCGTTGTCTTGCCCTTGCGGGGACTGCAACTGATTCCAATGATCTTGCGTTTTGCCGCCTCCTCTTGCGCGAAGGCACAGCTTCCCATGGCCCCGACAACGGCCGCGGCGCCAGCGGCGCCAATCAATTCCCTGCGTCCAATTTTGCTATCCATGGCTCCTCTCCCTTTTTGGTGCGACGCTCAAGTCAAGCGTTGCAGCATTCGCTAAGCCGGTCAGCTCCCAGACCAGCCACGAGCGTCACGTTCTCGTCGCTAATGGGCGTCTGCCCCTTTTCCATACCCAAATCGGCAAGCTGCACATGAGCAAAGTTCCCGAAACCGGCCTCTTCCAGGCAGTGTTTCGCACAGTTGATGGGACACCCGTCAATAGCAAGAATCGCGCTTGCCGCCTCGGTGCTTTTCATGATGCCGCTGACGCGTCCGCCTATGCCGGCCAGGCAGAACATCTTACCAACGCCATCATGCGTGAGTTTCCGTGCCGCTTGGTCGGCAACGGCTCCGACATCCGCCGCGCCGGAACACGCGAATATGAGTCTTGGCGCCGCACTGCACGCACAACAGTTCTCATTTGACATACGAATGATCTTTCTATTGTTGATCGTTTTAGGCAAGCATCCCCTTGATCTCTTCCACCGAGGGCACCTTGCCCGCCACTTTGACTTCGCCATCTACGACCAGCGCGGGCGTCACCATGACACCGAACTTCATGATGTCGTTGATCCCCGTCACCTTCTCGACCTCATACTCGATGCCAAGCTCTTTTGCCGCGGCTTCCGCCGTTTCCGTCAGTTTCTGGCATTTGGGACAACCGGTCCCGAGAATCTTCAGTTCCTTCATTGGACTTCCTCCTTTGCAGCTTTTGAAAGTATCACAACTTCACGCAGTACTATGATCACCGTACCCGCTAACACGGCCGCCAGCGCAAGATCCAAGACCGTATAAGAAGAGCGGGTAATCGGCTCCAAAACGGGGAATTGCAGCAACATGAGCGTGCCGGAGACAACCGTGAGAATCACGGCTGCGAGTACGATTCGAATCGAGTGGGCTTTGAAATAGCTGGCGGGGGAATGCCCCGCAAGGCGTTGCCGATACAGGCGCCAGCAGAGGCCACAAAGGCCTAGAACGAGTATGAGCATCGCAGCGAGAAAGTGGTTTCCATCGAGCCAAAACCGGAGAGGCAGGGCATAGTCCGAGAGGTCGCCGCGCACAAACAGATAAACGCCCACTACGGCCCCGTATATCCCTACAGCGGCCGGTAGGAACCGCACCCATCCTTTGAGATGCTGGTCATGGAGGACCCGCCTGAGGGCGAGCTGCGCCAGTACAACGGCCAGACACACGCCCAACAGGATAAGAAGCAGATGTAGCACCGGTTTAAGGTAGGCCTCCCGCCAGGCGCCGACGGTAACCGTGGGACCGCTGAGGCCCAGTACTTCGTACTGCGGCCGGGTCACGGGTTCGCCGTTCTCGTCGAAGGGATACTTGACCACGCTCGCGAAGAAAAAATCGGATTCCGGGCTGTGGCAGTCGGTGCAGCCGTTGCTGCCCAGGGCCGCCGTCGCCGGGTATACGTCGTGGCTGTACTTGTGGACATTGGCATAGGGCGAAGCTTCCCAGGCGTGCATGGGAATCGTGCGGTACTCGGTGCCCGAACGGTACACCCGGTCGTTCATGACCCACACAACGCGCTTGCCGTCCATGGGATAGCCGGTCTTCTGAAGCATCTCAGTAATGGCCGCAAGCAGGGCGTCGATTTCTTCGGCCCGGTTGACCTCAATCACTCCGTCGCCGTTGTCGTCGATAATCAACGCGAGCGAAGGATAGGCCGCGGGATCCTTCTGGTGCGTCGTCCACATCTTGTAGACCGCGCCCATCTTGGGCTGTTGAAGACCCTCCTCGCCTTCCGTTTCGATAGCGGGCCACGTATTGTGTATCCGGTTCACAGGGTAGATCTTGCCGTCGTAACGGGCAAGCACCGGGCGATACGGGTTCGTGGGCTTGTCGTCGTAGCCCATCATCTCCAGATCGCCGTAGTGGTTCCAGTACGCCATGTCAGGCCCGTAAAACGTCCACAGATGTTTGCCCGGGTCCGGTATCTTCGCGCCGGGATTGAACACATCGCTGGCCACAGTCAACGCCGCTTTTACGGCCCGCTCCGGGATATGACACGTCTGACACGCAATCTTGTCGAGGTGCAGCGGCGGCAGTCCGCGATGCTTGGCGACCGGCGCGCCCAGGTAGCCGGTGTCGTGGCAGTCCGCGCAGTCCCGCATCGTGTTGTCCAGATCGTCGCGGACGTGTCCCCCCGGGTCATCGCCTTTTCCGAACTGATGGACTTCCTTGCCGTGAATGCGTTCATCGACCGCAAGGCTCCCCGCCGGATGGCAATCCACACACTTCAGTCCGGCCCGAAGATGCACGTCTGTGCGCGCACGGAAGTTTGCTCCACGCTTCTTCCAACCGGGCTTTGCGTGGCAGGCCAAGCAGGTCTCGCTGCGCGGTTCACGGACGATGTGGGGGGAAAGGGTGCCATCTTTATTGAATATTGCAGCGTTGTAAGCAACGGTAACCGGTTCGCCTTCCGCCACACTGCCCGAGACAGTGGCCAGCCCGGCTCCGACGGAAGGCGCCCACCGGAAATTCAGCGCATCGATCTGTTTGTTCCGGGCCTTGAAGTCGTATTCTGGCAAGTGACAAAGCAGACAATCCGCCTCGAGCACGCCCGATTCGGACCACTTGGCCTGGTAGTAGTCGCCATCGAAGTTGTTGTCTCCGCCCGGAGTGAATCCGCTGGTTGGGTCCGCCATCCAATGGTCATAGCGCTTCCCTTCGCGGTCATATTCCGCCGAACCGCCTCCAGGGTGGCACACCGCGCATCCAGCCGTGAGAAAGCTGAAGGAGGTCATATCCATTTCCGCGGGGGATTCATTCTCCTTTTGCGACAGGTAACGATACAGCGGGGCGGGCGAACACCACGTGCCGCCGTAGTTGCCCGGCGTCGAGACCCACTGGCAACGCGCGGCCTGGTCTGGCGTGGGCTCCTCGCCGGCGCCCTGCGTGAAATGGAAGCCCTCCGTAATCAGGTCGTAGTCATGGCACTGGCCGCAGGTTTGCTTGGGGGAGTACGGCACCCCCGCATTTTCGCCGGTTACCGGGTTGATGACGTTTCCCTGCTCGCCCCGTAATTGAAAAGGAGGACACACTCCCTTGGGAGGTTCAACCGGGTCTGCCGCACAGGCGAATGCCCAAGCCATCACACATAGGACGAGAAGGGCGATTGAAGAATAGGTCCCTGGCCATTTTCCCGGCCAGCCTTCGAGATTTCTCATTGTGGCTTTCTCCTCTCTGCAATCCATATCCGCGGTCTCCGCCTTCATGCGGTCCTCTTTCTAGCAATATTTCCGGTCGCGCTTGTCAGCGTATGCTCGAAACAGACCATGTTACGGCCGTATCTTCTGCATAAGTAGATTTAGTTTCTCGCCAAATGCCTTTGTCAAGACAGACACTTCCTCGGCCATCGGCTTGACCGGAATAAGATCCTGCACCTGCTCCGCGGACAACCCCGAGTTCTTAGCAGCCGCGACTGTGCCGGCGAACATCGCGTCGAGCGCATCGAGTACTTCATCCGGATTCAAACCGAAGGATTCCCCAAGCGTCTTGAGCGCATATATCTGCGGCCAGAAGTACGTCGGCCCCATGCCTGAAAGTATGGCGTACGCTTCCAGATGGCGCTCCTCCACTTCGGGACATTCTCCGAGGGGGGTGAAAAGCGTTTCCAGCCGGGCCTTGTCATCATTCCCGAGCGCGGGCCCATAGGATACGGCGTTGTAGCCTTGCCCGACCAAAGACGGTGCGTTGGGAATCATTCGGGCCACCCGTGGGAAACCGCCCAGCAGCTGATTCAGTTTGTCGATGGTGAATTTCGGCGCGAGGGACACCACGATGGCGTCTTGTCGGAGCCCTCTCTTGATGGCGGATGCCGCCTCTTGGATGACCGGAGGATGCACAGCCAGAAACACCACGTCGCACGCCGCGGCACTGTCAGGGGTTTCCGCTTCCTTGACTTGATCGTTCAGCGGCCTGAGCGCTTTGATGGCCTCCACGTTCGGATCGTATGCGGTAACCGGACCGACCGCTTTGCCGGCCGCCTTCCAGCCGCCGAGTATGATCCTGGCCACTCTCCCCGCGCCTATGAAACCAACACTTGGCGTCTCCATGATTTGCTCTCCTTTCATTGCCGATTTCCAGAAGACAGAATCCTCGCTGAGTCCCGGATTTCCGTTCGAAGAATCTTAGCCGCCAGCCCTGCAAAATCCTGAGCGCAGGGGTGCTTTAGGTGGTAAATTACGCGCGTGCCGTCCTTATCGGAACTGACAAGCCCTGCACTCCGCAATATCGCGAGATGCTTAGAGACGGTCGAGATGTCCGCCCCGACAAGCGCCGTCAGCTCACAGACACAATGGTCGCGCTTGGCCAGTTCCTCGATGATAAAGACACGCGAAGGATGTGCCGCCGCTTTGATGATCGCGGCGCACTCTTTGCACCGCAGTTGTTCGGCCTTTTTCATGGCGGACCTCCCGGCGGCAGCCAATCCGTCTGACTATCCGCCAACGTTCCGCTGCCTCTACGTTCCTTGCAAGGCAGCAGGACCATAGGCGCCAACGTACACATCTCAGACAACCCTCGTCTTGCTTGAAAGGACAACGTAGAGGCACGGCATCAAGTAAAGGGCTACCAGCATTTCCATAAGAAGCCCGCCTATGGCGCCGGCAGCCATGGGCTGAAGCATGTCGCCGCCCTCCTCGATTGCCAGGGCAAGCGGGATAAAGCCGACCAGTACGCTGATGGTAGTCATGACGCGAGGACGCAACCGAATCTTGGCGGCCTTCAATACAGACTCACTGGCGGACAGACGCTCCGTTTGACGCAGCTCGTTGGCGAAGGTCAGGAGCAGCACACCGTCATTGACCGTCGCCGCCACGATAACGAGCACACCGATGATAACGGTCGCGCCAAGCGGCAAGCCGCTCAACAGCATGATGAAGACCAGGCCGCTCAAACAGAACGGCACGCTCCCCAGGATGAGCGCGGGCAGCCTCAGGCTGTTGAACTGAACCGCCAATACGATGAACGAGAAGAAGATCGCGAAAGCCAAGATCGCCAGTACGGCCTGCTTCATCTCGCCCATCATCTGGGCTTGACCGCCAAAGGAGAAATCGTAACCGATGGGACGTTCCTTCTTCTCGAGGGCGACTTTGAGTTCCGCTAAGGCCTGGCCGACGCTCACGCCGGCGGCATCCCCGCGCACGATTACCTCCTTCACCTGATCCTCGCGCACAATCTCGACGGGGCCAACCGCCTGTTCGACTACGGCTACGTCCTTCAGTCGCAAGTACCCGCCTTGTGCACGGTTCAGGGGAAGGTCCTCGACCTCGCGGCGGCTGACAATCTTGCTCTCGGGAATCATCACGCGGATGTTGTAGTACTCGTCGCCGTCGCGATAGCGGGTGGCTATGGCCCCAGTGATCAAGGACCGCATGGTGTCGGCAATATCGCCAATCGATACGCCCAGTTCCGCCGCGCGCGCCCGGTCCACGTGCACCTGGTATTCCGGTTTGGTCATATCCATCGAGACATAGACATTCGTGAAATGCGCCAGTTCGTTCATAGCCCCGGCGGTTTGACGGGCAAGATCGTAGAGCTTGGATATGTCCTGGCCCTTAATCTTCACTTCGATATCGGCCTCGCCCAGTTTGCGGATGCCCTTGATCTTCATCTGCATAGGCATGACCATGCCGCCGGGGACTGGAACCTTGCCGACGATGGGGCGCAGATATTCGATATACGCATCAGTACTCAGGTCGCGGGCATGACGCGGCACGAGTTGGATGTTCAGTTCACCCTCGTTTGCAATCTCATAGGTGTACAACCCCCAGACCTTGCCCCCTGACAAAGTGAATAGGCTTTCAATTCGGTCATCATCTCCAATGCCCTTTTCGATTTCCGCCAGGACCCGATCCGTCTCCGCCAAGGAGGCGCCGGTCGGTAGTTTCACCTTGACCATGATGCGTCCGTCGTCCATTTCCGGCAGGAATTCGCTTCCCAATCGTCCCATTAGGAGAACGCTCAGAACAAGAACTCCAATGAACACGGACACCACAATCCAGCGTATCCGAATGGCCTTCGCCAGCGACCAGCCGTATGCTTCGGTAACCCGTTCAAAGAAACGCTCAAAGCGGCTACTCTGGCGCGATTGTGTCTTCTTGCCCAGTACGATGGCCGTGATCATGGGCGTCACCGTGACGGCCATGACCAGGCTGATGATGACGATGCCCGCAATGACCAGAATCAGTTCGCGAAACAGCAGACTGACAAGCCCGGGCACGAGCAGGAAAGGCACGAACAATGCCAGAAAGGAGAGCGTGGCGGCGACAATGGCGGGGCCGATCTCCGTGGTGGCATCGACCACCACTTCATCGGTTGGGGCCTCCGGATAGTCATGCCGCCTTCGTGTGATGGTCTCGATGACGACGATGGAATTGTCCACCAAGACGCCTATGGCTACCACCAGCCCGCCCAGCGAGAATATGTTGAGCGAAAACCCGGCCACTTTCATCAGGCCGAAGTTCAAGACGAGGGTCAATGGCAATGCCAGCACGATGACCAGCACTTGCCGCCACGAACCGAGAAACAGCCAGACGATCAGAATGACCAGAATGGCTGCCTCGACCGCGGAACTGCGCACACCATTCAGCGCGGCTCGGACATAATCGGCCTGGTTCTCGACCATGCCCAGACGTACGCCGCCTGGGAGACCCGGCGCAAGTTCCGCAATGCGGCGGTTGACGCCATCGGCCACTTCGACCGTATTGGCGTTGGCCTGCTTGAGTACGGACAGCTTGACGCAGGGGTTTCCGTCCAAGCGAGTGATGATACGCGCCTCCTCATGGGCATCCAGCACTTCGGCCACATCGCGGACATATACTTTCGCCTGACCCTCGCGCGTCAGGAGAACGTTGCGGATTTCATCGAGCGACCGGTACTCGCCCATCGTGCGGGCGATGATTTCCTTTGGACCGACCGTAACGCGGCCACCAAACTGTTCTATGTTTTCTTCCCGCAGCCGTCTGAGCACATCAGCCAGGCTCAGACCGAACTTTTCCAAAGCGTTCGGGTCCAGATGGACACGGATCTCCCGCTTGAGGCCGCCGACGATTTCCGTTCCCGCCACGCCGGCAACAGCCAACAACTGGTCCTGCAACCACTCGTCTACCCACGTGCGAATCTCCACCAAGTCCCATTGGTCGCTGCTGACGGTCAATTGGACCACGGGAAGCTGCGAGGGGTCCGCCTTGATCACCACCGGCGGGTCCATATCCTTGGGCAACTCGCGCGCGACACGCGCCATGGCCGCCAGCGCGTCCTGATACGCCACGTTCACGTCCACGCCATACTTAAAGTTGGCCTGAAGCGTGTACATACCCTCGATGGAGGAGGACTCCAAGAAGTCTATATCGTCCACGGTGGCCATTTGCCGTTCGATGGGATCGGCGATGTTCTTGTCCATCTCTTCGGGGGTGGCCCCGCGCCACCAGATATGCACTTTGATCATCGGGTAGGTGATGTTTGGCAGGAAATCCACTGGAAGACGCCACAGCCCATACAGGCCCAGCACGACCAACGCCAACACAATGGCGCTGGTGGCCAGACGGCGGTGAACCGAGTACTGGGTCAGCTTCATTTACCTGGTTCCTTTGGACCGTCCGGCTTGCCAGTGCCGCCTTTTTCGCCTGGTTTGCCTTTGCCCTGTCCTTCGGGCGGAGGCCCAGGCAGGCGGATTTCCGCACCGTCTTTGAGCTTTTCCTGACCGGATACGATGACTTTCTCGCCCGGCGTCAGTCCCGAGATAATCTGGATTCGCCCTCCCTCTTCGATGCCCGTCTCGACCTTGCGTTGTGCCGCTTTGCCCTCGATGGCCACGAAGGCCGCTTGCAGGCCAGCGGGGGTGACCATTACCGCTTGAACCGGAACAGTGACGGCATTCGGGACGGACTCGATGATCAGGCGCACGCGTCCGAACATCCCCGGCGCGAGTTCCGCGGGATCTTGAACCGACAATTCCACGGTGCGGGTTCTCATACGCGGGTCGAGTTCAGGGAAGACGCGAACGACCTCGGCGGCCAACGCCTTGCCGGGCATGGCGTCGAGATTGACTTGCGCCTTCATCCCTGTGCGCACTTCAGAAGCGTTTGCCTCGGGCGCGGCGCAACGGACCACCAGCGAGGAAAGGTCGGCCATCTCGAGCAAAGGCGCCTTCATGGCGGCCATATCGCCTTGCCGGACATAGACCTTGGTGATGGTCCCGGCGAAAGGCGCGGTAATAATGGTTTCGTTCAACCGGGCCTGAGCCAATTCCAGTTTTGCGGCGGCTTCCTTGACCACCGCATCTTGAACAGCAATCGCCGTGCGAGTGAATCCAGTCTCGAGCATGTCGAGTTGCCGGCGCGCCGCCTGGAGTTTTGCCTCCGCGGCAGTCAATTTTACGCTCGCCTTCTCGATGTCTTCACCCGGCAATGCGCCTGTTTCCACCAGTTGGGCGACGCGTTCCGCATCGTTTCGCTCGAATTCGGCGCTCTGTTCCGCTTCGCGGACACTCTCCCGGGCCTTGTCAATCTCCTCGGGCCGGGTACCGGCGTTCAGATCGTCTAATTTCGCTTGCGCCACGGCAAGTGCCGCTTCTGCCGCCTTTACCTCCGCGCGATACATCTCACGGTTGATCTCAACCAGTTTCTGTGCCGCCTCGACACGGTCGCCCTCGCGCCAAGGTAAATAGCCGATGGGACCTTCGACCGTGGAACTTACTTGAATGGATTCAATCGACATAACTTCGGCGGTAAGGTCGAGAGAACGCGTAATCTCGCCGCTCGTAACCGGCTCCACTGTCACGAGGGGCGCTTTCTTTTGTGGCTGCGTATCAACCGCCTTGTTGCCGCATCCGGCCAGGAGCAAGGGAAGAAGCACCGCAAAGGGCGTTATTGCCCGCGCAATTCCTCGTGTGCGTCTTCCTGAATCGTCATGTCTCCGTGAAGTCATGGTTTCTGTGTCCCTGCTGCCAGTTGCACCTGCGCCTCGGCGACGCGGAAATCAGCTAATGCGCGGTAGTAGTTGGTTTGCGCGTTTAGCAATGCCGCTTGTGCGTCAAGCACGTCCACTATGGCGCCTTTTCCGAAATCGTACTTCTGCGTTTCGATGCGCAGGCTTTCCTCCGCCTCGGCAATGCTCTTCTGAGTCACGCCGACCCGCTCGCGTGCGGAATTGACGTTCAGCACTGCCGTCTCCACCTCAAGCCGTATCTGAAGTTCAAGCTTACGCAGGCGTTGCTGCGCCGCGTGCAGTCTTGCGCGTTCCTTTGCAACCTGCGCGCGCAGACTGCCGCCTTCAAACAAGGGAAGATCCACCGTGACACCGACTCGGCCTACGTCTTCGAAGCTGTCGGCCGCATCTGTCGTAGTGCGAGAAAGGCGCAGTGAATTCAAGCCGTTCATGCCATATGTAGGCGTGAGCGTAGCACCACCGGCAAGGGGTGCGGTAACGGCGTAGGTGGGGTTGCCTTGAGCATCGAGAGCGATCGCCCGGGAGCCGGAGCTAGCGGGGTCCCCCGAGCCGCCGATTCCCCAACGTCCCCCATAGGAAGCTTCCAGCGCAACCTGAGGATCACGGGCGCCGCGGGCAATGTCCACGCGGCGGGCTTGAGCCTCGAGGGCTGCCACCGCAGCCGCGTAGTCTTCTCGCCGGTCGAGCACATGATCCATAGCCGTGTCACTACTGGGTACTTCCGGCATTGAAAGGTCACCGGCTATGTCCAACATGGAAGCCTTTGGCTCTGTCAACCCCATCAAGTTTGAGAGCAAACGCAACTGGATCGCGAGTACGTTCCTCTCCTGGATGAGCTGTTGATCCAGGTCGGACAAACGGACTTCCGTGCGCAGACGGTCCACTTTGGCGGCCTTCTGGGCGTCAATGAGGTTTTGTACGCGTGCGACATGTTCTTCGAGTGTCGTTAGAGAGAATGCAAGCGATTCGATGACGTGACGTTGCGCCAATATGGCGTAGTACGTGCTGGTCACGTTGAAGACCAATTCCTCCCGTGTTCGCGCCAAACTGTGCTCCGCGGACCGCGCGAGCAGATCTGCAGCCCGGATTTCGTTCACGATTCGCCCGCCGGTGTAAAGAGGCAGGCGCAAGACCAAGTCGGCGCTGACTAGGTCGTCCGTGAAATAGGTCGCCTCGCCGGGGCTGGACGGGGGCACAAGCCTCTGATCATCCTGATGATGAAAGTAGCTGCCGGCGAGATGCACGTTGGGCCAGCGCTCGCCGGCCTGAACGCGCTTCTCCGCCGTTGCAGCCTCGGAATCCCACCATGCGGCCGATACCTCGGGATTGTTCTGGAGAGCGAGCGTGATGCAAGCATCCAGCGCCAATGATTGCGCCAAGCCCTGTTCCGCAAGTGGTTTTGACGTCAGGTGTGGTGCCAATGCATCTTCTTCCGACGCAGAGGATAACGTTGGTTCCGGTATCGTAAGATTGGACTTCTCATAGGGGTCGGTTGGCCGGACGGTAGCACATCCCTGAAGCAGGAAGAGGAAGGCGATGGCCGTTATCGCAAACGTCGTCCACCTCAGCAGGGCTTGCGCAATCCGGCCATTCTCCCTTGGGGTCTCTTGGCTCTCTTCCGTCCTGACGGTGCGTGCCGTTTGTGTCATGGCGGTTTTGTCTCCAATGTTCGTTAGGCAAACATGCCGAATACAACCCCGCTAATCGTGGCCATTACGATAACCAGGGAACAGAAGACAACCGTCTTCTTCGTTCCCATGACGCTGCGAATGACGAGCATATTGGGCAGACTGAGTGCCGGGCCCGCCAACAACAGCGCCAGCGCCGGGCCTTTGCCCATACCCGCGCCAATCAGCCCTTGAAGGATCGGTACTTCTGTCAGCGTGGCGAAATACATAAATGCGCCGAATACACTGGCGAACAGGTTTGTCCATAGAGGCCAGACGGCGCGGGTCGCTGATTCGAACGTCCCGCCGCCCAAGCCGGTTATCGCGAGGAAGGTGTCGGGCCGGTCGCCAACTAGCATTTCCACGTACTTGCTGGAAATCAGGCCCTCGTGCCCCGGCCGGCCGAGCAGGAAACCGGCAACCAATACGCCAAAGAGCAATAACGGCAGGATCTGCTTGGCGAAGCTCCAGGTTGCGCCGAACCAATCGGAGGGCTCCCCTTCCTGACTCGCGGTGATAACCGAAAGCCCCAGCACGGCCGCAGAGAAGGGAATCATCACCCACATGCCATCCGTGGGCAGAACAAGAGCCAGGACGACTGGGGGCACGGCTGCCAGGACAATCTTCCACCAGGCGATGTTGAACCAGACGATGAGAACAATTACTAGGAAAACTCCAAACGCCGCGGTGACCAGCCATTTGTATTCCCAAAGCGTGGTCCATGCTCCTGGCATGGGCGTCTGGGACACAATTTCCCTTGCGGGGACTTCGATCTCCTGTTCCGCCTGAGGGCCGGACAGAATCTTCAGCGTATACGTCGCCTCGGAGGCGGAGATATCCTCAGGAGCTAGAATGACCGCCGCCTGGACTTCTCTTCCACCAGCCAGTTCGAAGCGGAAATCGTTGGGCGCGCCCCAGTTGGCGAAGACCAGAATGCCGATCATGACGGCGAAGAATGCCGCGTTCTGCCACAGCGGACGCGCGACCTCGGGCTCGGGCATTCCCGCCTGGCTGTTGGCCTTCTCCTCCTCTTCCTTGCGGAACACAAAATGCATGACCAAACCGATCACGACGCTGAACCCGATTGCGCCCACGGCCCGGGCGATTCCGAGTTGCAGCCCCAGGATACGGGCAGTCAGGATGATTGCCAATATGTTGATGGCCGGACCGGAGTAGAGAAACGCGCAGGCGGGCCCAAGCCCCGCCCCCATACGCCAGATACCGGCGAACAAGGGGAGTACCGTGCAGGAACAAACGGCCAGGATGGAGCCGGAGACCGAAGCCACACCATAGGCCACAACCTTATTCGCGCGCGCACCGAGGTATTTCATTACCGCGGCCTGGCTGATGAACACACCAATCGCCCCCGCAATAAAGAAAGCCGGTACCAGACAGAGCAGCACGTGTTCGCGTGCATACCAGCGAGCCAGGTGGAGCGATTCCATAACGGCGCCGCCAAAGCGCGGCCAGGAAACGGGTAGATAGAAAAACACCAGAAAAACAGCCGCAATCCAAGCCAGCGGTTTCCATTCCTTTGACCAGTTCATGCAAACTCATACCTTGTGGTTAATTGGCAAAATCACCAAGAATTGAAGCAAAAAGAGTGGGAATGGGTCCTCACACGGCTGCGAGTTGCGCCTCGACATTCGATTGCACCACTGCTTCTATACACGAAAAGAGGTTCGTCACACACGGTACCCGAAGTGTGTAGTACACCTGCAAACCCCGTTTCTCATCGTCTACTAGCCCGGCGTCTTTGAGCACGCTCAGGTGTTTCGATACGGTGGACTTGTCCGCACCGATCATCTCGGTCAACTCGCACACGCACCGCTCACCCTCAGCGAGTTGATCAACGATAAACAGCCGAGAGGGGTGCGCCAACGCCTTCAGGATCCTTGCTCGCGTCTGGTATCTCATCCTAGTCTTTGCGTCCATGAAATAAACTCCTTGGTTAATTGGCATTTTAACCAACAAGCTGCCGCATGTCAAGCACCGGCTACAGGGCTGACCACGGCGGGACGCAACCGCTGGGGACGCGTAATAGAAAACAGAAGTAGAGCTAGAGGGCTCTTCCAAAGTGCAGAACAGCATTCAAATTAAGGACTTAAGCTAGAGCACTCGAATGGTTTAGGGGCAGATACTTGACTCAATTAGACGAAGAGCGTTCGTTTGCCCGCCCGAACTAAGTGAAGAGTAATTGACATAGCGGTCTTTAGGCACAAGACAAGGCCTCGCATGGCTAGGTATGATGATTCGTGCCTGTTAAAAAGACGTACCAGCCACAGGGCCTAACCACCCGCAACGCGACCCACCCCGAAAATCGTGCGAAACCGTGGGTTTTCCGCGCAGGAACGCGCGTTGAACAGCAGACCGAACATATGAGACCCGGCTTAGATAGGCCGCCGCACTCGTGCGGGATGCCAGAAATAGGAGGGCAAGTGCCTTTACTTTTGACGGGCAGTCATCCAAAGCATGCGATGAAGGGTATACCGTCGAGAAAAAGCAATCTGGGCCGTTTTCCGGCATTTCCGGCTCATCGGGCGTGAGAATACGGTCACGGCCGCCCACAGCCACGGTATTCGAGGCTGCGGCCGGTCCTCACGCGCGAGTTCAGATGTACGTTAGTGAGTCTCGATCCTTCCGCTCTCCAGCGTGCCCGCGCCTTTCGCGCACGGATTCCGTGAGGTCCGCCAGCCTTCTTAAGGCCTTTCCGAACTTGTTGGAGAACACCCAACCCTCCCGGTACCCGTGCTTTTGGCCGAATCGGG
>CAZFOG010000138.1:0-14328 GCA_964520685.1 uncultured Nitrospiraceae bacterium
TTCTTCTTCGAACCGAAACCCGATGCCGGCTACTTCAATTTCGAAATGAACTGCCTGGGCACGCTCTACGCCAGCTATGTCGAGGACCCCACGCGCACGGCCGAGGGCTTGGAGAAAGCCACCAAGCTGACCAACCGCCAGGCGGGTATGATCCAGGTCTACCATTCGGTGCCGGATGTTGTGTTCCCCGAGTGCGAAGAACCCCTGACCTGGACCGTCGAGTATTCAATCCCGTTGGCATTGCTGGAGGAGTTCGCGGGACCCATCGGCGACCCCGCCGGCCAGACCTGGCGCGGGAATTTCTACAAGTGCGCCGAGGACAACTCCCACCCCCACTGGGCATCCTGGGCGCCCATCGGCGAGAAACTGAATTTCCACGTGCCCGAGTCTTTCGCCCCGCTGCGCTTCGGGTGAGGGAACGATTGCACTTCAACGCGCCGTCCGCGGCGCGGCTACGTGTCCCTGTTGGCGCGGGCGAAACCCTCGCAAATGGACCCACACGGACAAACACGGACAAACATGGACGGGAAACCCGGTTTTTGAATTCTCAAGGCAGAATCACTGTCCGACCGTGCCGTCATTCTCCGTTATCGGAGAGAATCATGGGCAGGATGCCTCGTCTACATCCCCGAGAACTCAAGTTGCCGGCGCAACGGAGGGCGGGTTTTCTTACCCGCCATTCATTAACGCGCGGACCGAAAAGGGCCGCGCTTCCACTTTTCTATTGGACCGGGAGTGCGGGCCTGTCCGCCGCAGGCGGATGGACCCCCGCACGCTGTCTATCGTGTCCATGCCGTCCATTACGCTCTCGTTGAACGAATCGTACCGAACACAAATGAAACGCCCGCGAATGGTTTCGCGGGCGTGACGAGGGGGGGACCTATACGCAGCCGCACCCTCCTTGGTGCGTTATGACGGATTAACGCGGGGCAGTCGCTGCCACGTCGTTCAAGAGGCTGTTCGCGTCCTGCAAAATGGTGACGCTGGCGCGTTCATTAAACATCTCGATGCTGGTCTCGATCAGGCATTCCGGACAATAGCTGTGACTGGCCGGAGCCTCGAGGGCTGCTGATTCAGGCAGCCAGCACCCGCCCACTCGAATGCGCTTGCATTTGCAGCATTGAACCGTCATGCTGTGTCTCCTTGCATTCACATTATCGGCCGATTACACCGCAGGCTTGAGTGAGTTTTTCCAGAAAAAGGAAGGAACCTCGCAGCACTATGTACCCGCACCTGGACAGAGCCCCGGAAAACGAAAAAGACTGGTTCGAGGCGCTCGCGAAACTTGCCCGGTATCTGCGCGGTCCGGATGGATGCCCCTGGGACCGCGAACACTCGGCCGCCGAGTTCGCCGCCGACGCCCTAGAGGAAGCGGGAGAGTTGCTCGATGCGTTCGCGGGAGGCAACAACGCCGAGGTCGAAGAGGAGTGGGGGGACACCTTCTTCGTGCTGCTGGCATCAGCGGTCGCAGCCGAGGCCGAAGGACGCTTTACGTTGCGCGAGGCCCTTGAGAAAGCCCACGGCAAAATGATCCGCCGGCATGAGCACGTCTTCGGCGAGGCCAAGGCATCCAGCCCCGAAGAGGCCATCAGCCGGTGGAATCAGATCAAGGCCCGCGAACGCGACGGCGAGTAGAGATTTCCAGAGTTTTGCAGGCTGTATCTGCATCGGTTACACTCAATCGGGACCCACAAATTAAGCTGCCACGCGGCGCAAGACCCGAAACTGAAGAGGAGCATCCCATGGCACCACAAAACACGACGCAAGGTCAAAATCGGAGAGTGGCGACCCGGCTGGTCGGCCGCATTCTGGCCGCCGCGTTCATCCTCACCTTCGCGTGCGGTGCCTGGGCCGCCGGGACGGACTTCCGGCCGTCCGACATGAGTCCGGCTGTAATTGCGCCGGACCTGCCAATCGGCGAGCCCGTGCGCGACGATCTCGACCAGTACGGGGGATGGACGGGTTTGAAGGGGGAACGCACCGGGTTCTTCCATGTGGAGAAACTGGGGAACCGGTGGTGGTTCATCACGCCGGAAGGCAATGCCTACTTCATGCTGCAGATGGGCTGGACCGACAAAGAGGACGTCCCGCGCATCAAATCGTGGGGGTTCAATGCCGCCGAGAGCGAGACGGGCATGCCCTATGCCAGGAACCTCAACTTCTTTCGCATGGATACCCCGCCCTATCCCGTGGCGAAACTGCCGGGCCTTCCGCCATGGGTAACGTTCCCCGACGTGTTCCATCCAGACTTTCCAAAGCAGTGCGCGGAACGGGCCGAGAGCGTCCTGGGCCCCATCAAAGACGACCCCATGCTGCTCGGATACTATATGGTCAACGAAATGTGCCTGGACGGCTGGTACGAGGCCGTCACGCATACGGAACTGGACGCCCCGTCGCGCGCGGCGTTCGTCGAGGTGGCTCGCACATACTACGCGGACAAGCCCGATGACCTGGCGAAGGATTGGCAGGCCTATAGCGTCACCTCGCTCGAGGAGCTGGCCCAAGTCCAGGGCGACCCACCGGCTATACCGGGCCTCAAGAACGCATGGGTCAACGCTCTCGCCGATCGGGCATTTTCGGTAGCGGCGAACGCGGCACGGGCCGTCGACCCGAAGCACTTGAACCTGGGGATCCGCATGATCAACGCCCCGTTGCCCGAGCCGGGCATTCTGGCCGCCATGGGCAAACACTGCGATGTGATCAGCATGAATCTCTACAGCATGTTCTCGGACCGGCTGCCCGTGCAGATGTTCACCCTGGTTCCCGCCATTCATGCCTTCACGGGCCGTCCCACCATGACCACCGAATTCTCGTTTCGCGGCAGCGATACGCTACATCCCAACACCCTGGGCGCGTTGCCGTCGGTAAAGACACAGGCCGATCGCGGCGTGGGGTACCTGTCCTACGTTGCAGCGGCCGCGTCGATCCCGAGCCATATCGGGGTGTCCTGGTACAAATATCCCGATGACCGGCTCGAAATCCCCTGGGGGGAGTATCACGAGGACTGCAATTTCGGCGTCATAGACCCCGCCGGCCGGCCCTATGCGGTGCTTACCGAGGCCATGCGGGCGGTCAACGCGGTCATCTACGAGCTTGCCGCAGACCCCGTACGCAATGAGGCGCTTCCCCTGTTCTGGCGCACCGAGCTGATGCGTTGGGACCTGCCGCTCGATGAAGTGCTTCTCGGGAGTCTCGCCCGCACGGGCAAGCCCTTTGTGGACCCGATGGCCCAGCAGCTTCCCGAACCCCGACGCTATCACCAGGACTACTGGGTCAGTCACAAAGGCCCCAATCTCACAATCAACGATGGCCGGTTTCTGGGGTGGTGCCAGGCCAATATGATCCAGAAGGATGAGGAGGCGACGAATCTAACCCTCCTCAACGTGATGGCATATACCACCTTTCCGCGCGCGTTGTGGCTCGGGGCTGAATGCACGGAACCCGACGGGGCGCTCGTCCTGGAATCGAATGCGCAGTTCCTGTCACGGCGCGTCGCACCCGATGGCCGGGTGCTGCGCCTGACCATGGCCGACGGCAGCTATATCCGTACTGGCTATGACCAGTTCGAACTGCGCATGGAACGCCGCGTTCCCTATCTCGATCTGCGTTTTGACCACGCTGCCCGGCAGGTAGCGATCACCATGCGCGGTTCCGCACCGCGTCTCGGCGTGATCGGCGTCGAGGGATGGAGCGCGTCGTGCAACGGCGTACCCCTGGCCGCGGAGCACATAGCCAGCGAAGCACCCCTGACCGTGTTTACGCTGGCGCCCTGATTTCCGGCACCGGGTTCGGCCCCTTGGGCCGCCGTCTGCCGCCCCTCAAATCAGCCCCGCGGTTTCCATGGCTTTGGCAAACTCACGCCGTTCTTTCGGCGACAGTTCGCGCTGCGGCGCGCGCACGCAGCCGGCGTCGAATCCGCGCAGGCGCACGCCTTCTTTGTAGTAGGCGACCATCGCCCCGTAGCGCAGGAGCTTGGCGGCGGCGCTGAGTTTCTGCTGGTGTTGCCACGCGTCCCTGAGTTTGCCCTTCCGCACACTCTGCAGGATCGCGATGAACAGCTCGGGCACCACATTGGCAGCGCTCGCCACGGCCCCGTGAGCGCCGGTCACCAATGCCTGATAGGTGTAGTTGTCGACGCCATTGATCACCATGAAGTCTTTCGGTGCATGGGCCAGCAGCTCGCCGATGTGCACAAAATCGCCGCTGCTGTCCTTGACTCCCCGGATATTCTCGACCTTCTGAGCCATTCCTACGATGAATTCGGCGGAAAGGGCGTTTCGGGCGCAGGCCGGGAGATTGTAGAAGAGTATCGGGAATCCCTTGGCGGCCTGGGCAACTGCCTTGAAATGCACTTCCAATGACAGATTGTCATATCCATAGAATCCGGGTGCAATGACGCCCGCGGCCCTGGCGCCCGCCTGGGCGGCATGGCAGGTCAGCTCGATGGTGCTTGCCGTGTCGAGACAGCCGGTGTGGGCAATGACATCCACGCGCTTCCCCACGGCCTTCACCACCGTCTCGAGGAGCCGCTTGCGTTCGTCGAGCGTCATCAGCATGCCTTCGCCCGTGGTGCCCGCGACGAAGAGCCCGTGCACGCCCTTGTCAGCCAGAAAGCCGGCCAGGCCTGCGCCTTTCTCGTAATCTACGTGTTTCCCGCCCTTGGTGAACGGGGTCAACAGCGCCGGAATGACGCCCCCTTGAATGAACGGCATGTTCGCCTCCTGTTTCCCGGCCGGCACCGCGCTACCAGCCGTATCGTTCGGGTCCCCATGATTTTAACACGTGCTCCTGTTTCGGCAACAACAACGTGCGCTCCGGCACGTCTTCGTAGACAATCGCGCCCGCGCCCACGCACGAGTAGTACCCGACTTTTACGCCGGGCATGAACATCACGTTCACTCCCGTGCGCGCGTAATCGCCTATGATGGTCATGTCGCCGAACCGCGGATCGGGCACTTCTTTGTGCCCCTTGTTTACCTGCGGCTTGGTCCCGTTATCGAACCGCAACGTGCCGCACACCGTCGCCGCTCCGATATCGACGTTGTTGCCCAGCAGCGCCGTGATGCAGCAATAATGGTAGAGATACACCACGTCGAACATGACGCCCTCGAATTCCGCGTCGTGTTTCACGAGCGATTTCGACCCAATCACGGCGTAATCGTTTACTACGCAATAGTCGCGAATGAAGGTATCGTCGGCAACGCAGACGCCCCGGCCAACGATGGCGCCGTTGATGATCTGCGTATTCCTGCCCAGAATCATCGAGCCGCCGATGTGGCAGCCTTTACCGATGCGCGCCCCGGGCCCGAGGATGAACTTCGCGTCGTTTGGAATCTCCGCGCCGTCATCGATATACGCGCCTTCGCCCAGCACCGTGCTCTCGATCCGTTCCGTCGCGTAGGTTGCCGCGGCGCGATTCGCCTGGGCGATCTGCCACGCGCGATCCACGTCAATCACAAAATCGGCCGCCTCGCATGCATGCACCTCGATGCCGTCTTCACACATCAGGCCGAAACTGTGCGCCACGTCGCCCTCGAGCGGCGGCATCGCGCCAATTTCGACGCAGGTCATCATGCCGGGGTTGCGCAGGAGGTACGTCTTCAGGGTTTCAGTCCGCGCGGCCGCAATTCCGGCAAATCGCGGATGCGTGCGGTCCCCGTGGCCGAGCACCTCTTCCACCAGGCCGTCTTCGCTCACACGAACGGATACCCAGTGCGGGACTTCCGCCGGGCACGGCGCCACCAACAGCATGGCGTGGGCCTTCCGCTTCCGGTACTGGCCCACGAAGCACCGCAGCGTCTCCTGCGTGGTCACAATGTCGCCGTAACAGACCAGCGTGTCCTCGCCCGTCAGGCTTTCAATGCCGCACAGAGCCGCATCGGCAGGCCCTTTCAGGGCCCGCTGTTCGACAAACCGGACCTGGGGCAAGTCGCCCAGGCACGCGCGGACGGCCTCGCCACGGTTACCGATTACTACAACCACCTCGGCCACGTCAAGCGCGATGAGGTCGAGCACCAGCCGCCGCACCATCGGCACATTGATAACGGGAACGGTGCATTTCTGTCGAATGCCGCAGAACGGCCAGGCGCCCCTGCCCTCCCCGGCCGCCAATACCAGCGCAGATTTCATGATGGTCTTTCCTCCCTGGAAGGCTTGTGCTGAGAGCAGTATACTAGCGCGCATCCGGGCTGGCAATGCAATAACAGGAAGGAAGTTGTCATGAAGAACAAGAAGACGACATTCGCCCTCTTTTTCGGAAATCGGGGGTTTTTCCCGTCGGAGCTGATGAAGGAGGCGCGCGAAGAACTCCCGCGCGTGCTCACCGGGATGGGCTACGACTATCTTATGATGGACGAGGGCGCCACGCGCCACGGTGCTGTCGAGACGGTCGCGGAGGGCCAGAAATTCGCCAATTTCCTCCGCCAGAACCGCGGAAAATACCAGGGGATCATCCTTTCTCTGCCGAATTTTGGTGATGAATCAGGCGCGGTGGCCGCCTTTAACGAGGCCGGCGTGCCGATTCTCGTGCAGGCCTATCCGGATGACCTGGACAAGATGGCGCCGGCCGTCCGGCGGGACTCGTTCTGCGGCAAATTCTCCGTAATGGACGTGTTTTACCAGTATGGGCTCAAATTCACGGCGTTGAAGCCCCATACGGTGCACCCCACCAGCGAGCGATTCAAGGAGAACCTCGAGTATTTCGGCGCGCTGTGCCGCGTCGTGGATGGCGTCCGCGGGATGACGGTCGGAGCCATCGGGGCGCGCACGACGGCGTTCAAGACGGTGCGCATCGACGAGGTCGCACTGCAACGCCATGGCATCACCATGGAAACCATCGACCTGAGCCATGTCTTCAAGCGGATGAAAGACGTCCAGGCGAATGCGGCCTACAAAGAGACCAGGAAGCGCCTCGAAGGATTGGCCTCCTGGGAAGGGGTGCCCGAAGCCGCCAAGGACAACATCGCGCGTTTGGGCCTTGTGATAGACCAGATTATCGAGGAATATGCGCTTGACGCGTTCGCGCTGCGCTGCTGGCTCGAATTGCAGGAGCAGCTTGGCATCTCGCCCTGCATCCTGATGGGCGACTTCAACCAGCGGGGCATGCCAGCGGCGTGCGAGGTCGACGTCGGCAACGCGGTGGCCATGTACGCCCTGCAGGAGGCGTCGCAGAAGCCCGTCATGTGTCTGGACTGGAACAACAACTATGCCGACGATGACGACAAGTGCATCCTGTTCCACTGCGGCCCTATTCCCCCGTCGCTGATGGCAGGCAAGGGGAAGATCTCGGACCACGCCATTCTTGCGAATGCCGTAGGCGAGGGGAAGGGTTATGGCTGCAATGTGGGGTTGATTGCACCCGGCGAATTCACCTTCGCCAGCATGATGACCCACGAAGGCAAACCGCGTTTTTACCTGGGGCACGGCGAGTTCACCAAGGACCCCATTCCCGAGGACTTTTTCGGGTGTGCGGGCGTCGCCCGGATTGACAAGCTGCAGGACGTCCTGCTTCACGTGGGCAAATACGGCTACCGCCATCACGTGAGCGCCACGCCGGGCCGGTTCGCCGCTCCGATTGCCGAGGCCCTCGAATACTATCTCGACATGAGCGCGGTCCTGCCGCAGGGAGTATGTCAATGAGCGACACCGCAGCAATTGTCCGGCGTGCTTTCGAACAGGGCCTGGTGGTGCCTGCCTTCAATGTGCCCTACTTGCCCATGGTCGAGCCCGTCGTGCGGGCCATAGCCGATTGCGAAAGCTTCGGCCTGCTCGAAACCGCGCGCCTCGAGTGGTACAAGTTTGAGGGGAAAGGTCTGGGCCCCGTCAAAGAAGAATACGACAAGTGGGCGCGGCCCGAAGTGCGCCTCCATCTCGATCATGTGCCCGTCATTGACGAGGACGACAAACGCGTCGATTACCGCACCATCATCGAGGAAGCCCTGTTGCTGGGCTACGATTCGGTCATGGTGGACGGCTCCCGGCTGTCTCTGGACCAAAATATCGAGGTCACACGCGAGGTAGCGGAGCTCGCCCACCGGTCGGCCGTGCCCTGCGAGGCCGAGCTGGGCGCCGTACTCGGGCACGAGGCCGGACCGCCCCCGCCGTATGAGGAGGTCTTTGCCTCGGGACGGGGTTTCACCGGGGTGGACGAGGCGCGCCGGTTCGTCGAGGAATCCGGCTGCGACTGGCTGTCGGTCGCTGTGGGCAATGTGCACGGCGCCATCTCGGGCGCGTTGCGCGACCAGAAGAAGGTGGAAGCCCGCTTGAATCTCGAACATCTGGACGCCCTGCGCGAGGCCACGGGCGTGCCGCTCGTGCTTCACGGAGGGTCAGGGGTGCAGCGCGCGTACGTTCTCGAGGGCATCAAGCGCGGCATTGCCAAGGTGAACATCGGCACCGAAATCCGCCAGGCCTACGAGCAGGCGTGGCGCGAACACGACAGCATCGAAGCGGGCCAGGAAGCAACCTACGAGCGAACGTGCTGGGTCATCCGCGACTATTTCGGCATCGAGGGGACGAGCCACAAACTCCTCTGATTGCCCTGCGGAACCAGCACGGAATGACCGGGGGAGAACGATGAGTTTTCTGGGTATTGATGTAGGCACAACTGGATGCAAGACCTGCGCTTTCCGCAAGGACGGCGCGCTCCTTGCCTCTGCTTATCGCGAGTATGATGTGGCCTCCCCCCAAACCGGCTGGGCGGAGCTGGATGCCCGCGCGGTGTGGCAGGAGATCAAGGACTGCATCGCGCAGGTGAGTGCGGAGTGCGCCAGCGACCCCATTTCCGCGCTGTGTGTCTCGTCTCTTGGCGAAGCCACGGTGCCCGTGTCGCGCGACCGTGACGTTCTCGGTCCATCGCTTTTGAACTTCGACGCGCGCGGCGCCGAGTTTCTCGATGAGCTGGGCGCGCGTCTGGATGACAGCCGCCTGTACCGCATCAACGGCAACACCCTGGGGAACCATTACGGCCTGACGAAGCTGTTGTGGCTCCAGAAGCACCAACCCGAACTCTGGGACCGCACCCACAAATTCCTGCTCTGGGGCAGCTTCGTTTCGTATATGCTCGGGGCGGAGGCCGTCGTCGATTACTCCCTGGCCAACCGGACGCTGCTGTTCGATCTCGAGACCGAGGCATGGTCGGAAGAACTCATGGCATGGGCCGGGATCGATGCCTCAAAATTGCCGGACACCGCGCCCTCGGGAACCGTGATCGGCCACGTGGCCAGGTCTGTCGCCGAGGAAACGGGTCTATCTCCTCAGGTGGCGATCGTCACGGGGGCGCATGACCAGTGCAGCAACGCTCTCGGGGCGGGGGTGACGGGCTCCGGTGACGCTCTCCTGGGAATGGGGACCTACCTGTGCGCCGCCCCTGTCTTCGGCCAGCGCCGCGAACCGGAAGCCATGCTCCCCCACGGGCTCAATACCGAACACCACGCCGTGCCCGGACGGTATGTAACGTTCATGTACAACCAGGGCGGCTGTTTGCTGAAGTGGTACCGCGATACCTTCGCTGCCGCCGAACACAAGGCCGCGCAGGAAACTGGTGAGGACGTGTATCCCCGACTGTTGGCTGAAATGCCCGCTCGGCCGGCCGGTGTGACGGTGCTGCCTCATTTCACCACGACCGGCCCGCCCGAATTCGTGGCGGATTCCAGCGGGGTGATGGTGGGATTGCGTCTCGAAACGAAACGGGGGGAGATCCTGCGGGGGATTCTCGAGGGAACCGTGTTCTATCTTAGGGACTGCCGCGACCGTGCTCACGAAGCGGGGATCGATGTGACCCGGTTCTGTGCCGTCGGCGGGGGCAGTAAATCCGATACGTGGCTCCAGATGACCGCCGACATCCTGAAAACGCCGCTCATGCGCCCAAAACAGACCGAAGCAGGCGCGCTTGGCGCGGCCATGCTTGCGGCCGTGGGCACCCACGCGTTCGGGTCGCTCGAAGAGGCGGTCGAGGCGATGGTCGAGCCGGAGCGCATCTTCGAACCCCGTTCCGAGGTTTCCGAGCAGTACGAGAGCCGTTTCGAGCAGTACCGGATGCTTTGGCCCCTTATGAAAGGCTATCTCCAGCGGCGCGTATGAGCAGGGCCGTGTTCGCCGCGGGAGCATCTCCACGAAAGGAATCACCATGCTGCGAATCGCACAGGCCTTGGCGGCCGTTCTCGTGTTTTCCGTGTGTGCGGCCTCATTTGCCGGGGAGGCGAACCAGTCCCCTTCCCGCAACAAACCCGAACGCGTCGCGTGGTTCCAGGATCTGACCCTCGGGATGTTCGTTCATTGGGGCGTCGATGTGCAATTGGGATGCGTAATCAGTCATTCCATGGTCGGGGCGTCCGATGAGTATCTGGAACGGTACATTGCCGAGTTACCGCGCACATTCGAGCCAACGAAGTTCGAGCCCCGCGATTGGGCGCGCCTTGCTCGCACCGCAGGCATGCGGTACGCCGTTTTCACGACCAAGCACCACAGCGGGTTTTGCATGTTTGACACCAAAACGACCGGTTTCAACGTGATGAACACGCCCTGTGCCCGCGACATCACGCGGGAAGTTGTCGATGCGTTTCGGGCTGAGGGTATTGCGGTCGGTTTCTATTTCTCGCCCGATGATTTCTGGATGCTGCACCGCCAAGGCCATTCTGTGAGCCGCAAACGGCCCGAGGCGGACCCGCGCAACAATCCCGAACTCATGGCCCACAACCTCGAGCAGCTTCGTGAACTTCTGACTCACTACGGGCCCATCGACGTGCTCTTCATCGATGGTGAACCCGCCCGGCTTGCCGAACTGGCCTGGGACCTGCAGCCCGACATCGTCATCACGCGCGGCGCCATGGAAACCCCCGAGCAGAACATTCCCGGCAAGCCCCTCGAGGGTCCCTGGGAAGCCTGTTTCACCATGGGTACCCAATGGCAGTTCAAACCGACCAACGAAACGTACAAGCCGGGGACGGAACTCATCGGGATGCTCATCGAGACCCGTGCCAAGGGCGGGAATCTGTTGCTGAACGTCGGCCCCACGCCCGATGGCGAGATCCCGTTCGAGCAGGACCGGCTTCACCGTGAACTGGCGTTGTGGAACTTTATCAACGGCGAGGCCGTTTTCGGCACGCGCCCCTGGCACACAACAAACCAGGGGGATATCTGGTTCACCTGCAACAAAGAGGACGGCGCGCTGTATGCCATTCTGACCGGGTTGGACTGGAAGTGGGGCGACCGTAAGACCATCCTCGTGCCGGGGGTGCGTGCAAACGCCAAAACCCGTATCGACGTGCTCGGACAGTCCGGCAAGGTCCTCGAGTACCAGCCCGAAGCAGACGCCTCGACGGCCTGGGAGAATGTCGAGACGGGCATTTCGGTCTCCGCCATGCGCGCGCAACGCATCTATAACGACCGCGCGTGGCCCAATCCCGTCGTGTTGCGTATTCGCGGCGCGGAGCGCATCGAGTGACGAGGTCCCCCGCGCGTCAATCGCGGTGCGCGTTGGCGGTCTCCAGCAGCGGCGCCACCACGTCCGCAATGCGTTCCGCCATGAGCGCATACCCCCGAATATTCGGGTGAATCTGATCGGTCATCAGACTCGGTTTCCCAAAGAAATCCTGCAGGATGTGCGGCACAAACACCGCGCCGTGACGTGTGGCAATGTCCTCGAACCCGTCGCGATACGGATCGGAGAGAATCCCCGCCTTGATATGGACCAGGACGACCATCGAGCGGGCCGCCACACACTGGGCGACGATGCGGTCGACGTTCGCAATCGTCTTTTCGCGGGGAATCTGTTGCAAAAAGTCGTTGCCACCCAATAGAACGATAACGAGGCGTGGAGACCGGGAGAGGACATCGTCCTCCAGCCGCGCCAGGGCGTTGCCGCTTGTGTTGCCATCCACCCCCGCGTTTGTGACCGCTTGTCCCAGGATGCGGGACAGGTGCTCGGGGTAGCCATTGCCAGCAGTCGCCCCGTATCCGCGGGTGAGGCTGTCTCCCAGACACACGATGCCCTGGTTGGGCGTATCGAGATTGGCCGCGTCCGTGTAAGAGCTCCCGCAGCCACTCACGAGCACCGGCAAACCGAGTGCAATCGTCACAAGAATTGCCCATGTTTCCAGATTGCGCATGGGAGCCTCACCGGTTTTGGTTGTCTTTTCCGCAATATCTTACTAAGATGAAGGGTGTGAGGGGAATAATGCCCGGAAACGCTGGTGAGGCCAGGCAGTGCGGCGGGGTTTCCCGGGCGCAAATGGATGGGTGAGGCTGATGTCGAGAGTAACTCACGCCAAGCAGGAACGCATTATCGAGGCCGTACGTCTCGGCCTCGAGGGGGATGCCGCGGTCGAATTCGTGCGTGCGAGCGGGTTCGCCATGACCTCCGCGGGCATCGCACGCCATCTGCGCAGCATGGGCGGCAGGGGGCATGTTCAGGAACTCATCGACAGCGACCTGAGCAATATCGAGATTCTCCAGCACTGTTTTCCCGCGGAAGATGTGAGCCATCTGCACGAGGCGCCGCCGAGCCAGCCGGATCTGTTCGACAGCGACGAGCACCACCCCGTCGTGCCACCGCCTGATCTGACCGCTGGCGGCATGTTTGAAACCCGCAAGATCGCCCTCAGGCTGCCCTCGGACCTCTACGAAGCCATTCAGCTTGCCGCAAAAGCCGAAAACACCAGCAAGAACCAGCTCATCGTGGACATCCTCACCTCGGCCCTTGCGCAGATGCCAAAGCTGCCCCCTGAAGTCGCGGAAGAATAGTGCTCTCACGTGTCTGCACGCCGATTCTTCTCCGCGATGCGGGCGTTATGCTGCATCCCCTGTAGTTTTGCCCGCATGATCGGAGTCCCCGCGAAGGCTTCTTGGAACGCCGCCTCATCCATCGCTTCGAGCCATTTGAGGGGCGGGTGAGCATGATGAGGACGAGGATGAAAGTCCCGTTCACCGGTAACCGGCACGTCCTTGTTCCAGGGGCAGACCTCCTGGCAGATGTCGCACCCGAATACCCAGTCATCAAACGCTGATTGCAGCTCTTCGGGGATTTCGCCGCGGTTTTCGATGGTGTGGTAGGAGATGCACAGGCGTGAGTCCACGACGCGTGGTTCGACAATGGCGTTGGTGGGGCATGCGTCGATACAGCGGGTGCACGTGCCGCAAAAGTCGGGTATGGGCGAGTCCGGGGGCAACTCCAGAGTCGTCAGAATTGTGCCGAGAAAGAACCACGAACCCAGGTCGCGACGCAGCACCAGGCTGTTCTTCCCGAGCCAGCCGAGCCCTGCCCGCACCGCCCAGAGTTTCTCGAGCACAGGGCCGCTGTCAATGCAGCAGCAGGTCGCCACGCTCTCGCCCAGAGACTCGATGTGAGCCGCCAGTTCCCGCAGAGGTCTTCGTAACACGCGGTGGTAATCGCGTCCCCAAGCATAACACGATACCCGGCCCGAGTCCGGTGTCTTCGGGGGGCGGGGTGCATGGTAATTACGCGCAACAACGATCACTGACCGAGTGCCGGGAAGCCTCAATTGCACGTCCTGGCGGATGGCTTTCGTGCGGGCCATCCAGTGCATATCCGCATGGAATCCGCGCGCAAGCCACTGGCCCAGAAAATCGTCCGGCTCGGCGGGTTCGGCCGCAGCCACGGCGCACGCGTCGAAACCCAATTGCGCGGCGCGCGATTTGACCGAAGCACTGTGGCGGTGATTTTCCAAAGGCATCCTATTTCAGATTGACCCGGCCGCCGTATTGCTGGATCAGCCGTGCGTTCCACTCGTCGCCGCCGGGCAGGTTGGCCGTCTTGAAAATGGGCGGCTCCTTGCCGGCCTCAGCATAGGCGCAGCAGACCCAATAGACAATCTGTTCCATTATGGCGATGCCGATGAAACTCGAGGTCGCCGCCGTCATCAGTTCGAAACCGGGAACTTGCAGAGCGGCATCCCCCGCCGAGCCACAATTATCAATGACCACGTCGCAGATCTCGTACAACTTTTTGTCCTGTCCGGTTCCCAATTTGGCTGCCTTGGATTGGCTGAGTGACGTGATAGCGACCGTTTTCAGCCCCTTTTCTTTTGCGTAGAGCGCCATTTCCACGGGCACCGCGTTTTTGCCGCTGTTGGAGACAATGGTCAGGACTTCTCCCGGCCGCGCGTCGGCTTTATCGAGCACAAGCTTCGCCAAACCGGGCATGCGTTCGAGCTGCGTGCTGGTGGCGGGGCCTTCGTGCTGCATGAGCGCCGGGAACAGAATCGCGTTGACCGGCGCCAGCCCCCCCGCGCGGTAGTACACTTCCTCGCCGAGAAAATGGGAATGCCCCGTACCGAAGACGTGCCAGACGCCCCCGTTCATGAGACTCCC
>CAZFOG010000139.1:0-14157 GCA_964520685.1 uncultured Nitrospiraceae bacterium
TCGTCTGCGCATACGCCGAAAGGATCTCGCTGACCGCCATGCCGATTTCCTGGAGATCAGCGGAGAGTTCGCCCGGCATTCGGCCCACTTTGAACCCGCCGCCCAGATTCAGGGTGGTGACCTCGGGGAACAGAGCGGCGACTTCCAACGACAGTCTTGCGCATTTCATCCAGACGCGCGGGTCTCCCCCGGAGCCGATATGGGTATGGACGCGCGTTATGTGCAAATCATGCTGCCGGCAAATCTCGAGGACCCGGGGAACGTACTCGCGCCAGATGCCAAAACTCGAGGATGGCCCCCCGACGTTGGTGCGGTTGTTATGCCCCGAGCCCAAACCGGGATTCATCCGCACACCCAATGCGGCCCCCGGAAAACGCTCACCGAACGCGATCAGTTGGGCGAATGAACAGGCGTTGAAGTGAATCCCCGCCTCGACCAGTTCCGCGAGATTATGCGGCAATTCCTGGGCCGTCAGCTCGATATGCCCGGGTGGAATGCCCGCCCGGAGCGCGCGTTCCGCCTCGTATCCGCTGCTGGCATCTATCTGAAGGCCCTGTTCGTGCAGCAGCCTGAGGATTGCTCCGGTGGGAAGGGCCTTCATGGCAAACCGGGCCGTCAGGCCGAACGGATTGGGAAAACTCAAGACCTCCCGCGCCTGGCGCTCGAGCGTGGCCTCGTCATACACGAACACGGGGGTTCCGAAGTCGCGCTGAAGAGCGCGAACCTGGTCATCTGTGAGAAACTGCAGCAGTTCCATGAAATTCGCACGCCTTTCCTCGCGGTACATCGCCCACACGGAGCCTATACATACCACATTCGGCACACCGCGGGCCACTTGCTGCCGGAATCAACACGAGCGCGCCGACAGCGCCCGCTTGAAGTGTCGCGTGGACGGAGTGGACCGGGTGGACTCTGTGGACGCAGTGGACGGGCCCAAGACGCTCGGCGCTCCGGATGCCGGGACCCCGCTTCCGTCTCTCACCCGATGGGAAGTCTGCTGGCCAAACATGTGCCCGACAGCCGGAATGCCGGGATTGTGTGACGTCAGGTTATCCGGAGATCGAGGCCCAGTTCTATGACTGTTGGGCGAATTTTTGCTTTTCTTGAGGGTATCTCGATAAAGTCAATCCGCGAGCTATCGGCATTTTGTGAAGAATTGTACGGTACGGCATGCGGACGGTGTGGAACTGAACGGATTTGGGGAACGGCCAGCCGATTGGGACGAGCCCGACGTTGCGGGGGCACCTCGGGATTCTTCGGAGAAGGGTTATCGGCTAGAAGGGGAAACCGGCGATGCGCAGGCATGAGGCTCGACAGAGATTCGAACAATCAAAGCTGCTGTTCAGCCAGAAGCGCTACCCAGAGGCCATGATTGTTCTGGACGAACTGAATGCCGCTTTTCCAAACGAGAAACACGTTATGTACGCCCGGGCCATGTGCCTGGCGGAGCTGCAGCGCCCCCAGGAGGCCATCCAGATATGCGAACAGGCCGTCGCCATGCACAACGACCCGAAATCGCAGGAGCTTCTGGGGCGCTTGCGCCGGGAGCATGGCCCAATTCAGGAAGGTCCCACGGATCTGGCGAGCCTTGTAGGACGCGGAGCCGGGCCGGGCGGCCTGGCCGGAATGAGCGGGATCCCGGATATCCCCTCCATGCCCGATATGCCAGCGTATACCGCAGCGCCCCAGCAGGCCTCCAGCAAGCGGTTCTATATCATTGTTGCGGCTGTCGCAGGAATTCTGCTGGCCGTTCTGATAGGGCTTCCCTTTGCGGTCAAAATGACCAAGGGTGACGATGCGTCCGGAACGCAGCCGGTAGCAGTATCTGAAGAGTCCGGCGTCTCAGAGGGCGCCGCACCGCCTTCGTACGCGGAGACCGCGCCCTCAACGGCCACGGAAGCCCCTGCCACAGCATCGAGCGGCGTCGTACAGCCTGTGCAATGGTACTATGACTACGACCAGGGCATGAACGTCGCCTTTGAATATAGCCGGCCCATCTGCATCTTCTTCTACGACGGCGGCGCGGAATCCGCCCGGATTGAGGAGACCCTCTTCCAGAATCCGGGGATAAGCCAAACCCTTTCGCAGTTCATCAACATCCGCGTACTGTATGCCGATGACGACTACGCCGTCAGAACCTATCGCATCGAGGCGATTCCAACAGTTGTCGTTCTCGACACGTTCAGGCAAGAACTTTACAGAGCCAGCGGAGGAGAAATAACCGCCAGTGATCTGCAGGCCGCGCTGGGCCTCGTCCAGGTTGAACAAGCCGCCACTCAAATCGCTCGAACCGGCGAAGGGCCATCGATGATTGTGTTTGTTGTCTTCCTGCTGGCGAGCCTGTTCCTCGCGCCCTGGCCGCTCTATCTGACCCTGCTATTCACCGGGAAACTGCCTCACGGGGAGTTTCTCAAAGATTTCTTCAGCGTAGCTCTCGTTGCGATTGGGGCCAACGCGATAGCGGGTATCGTGCCGTGTTTTGGCATCATTGTTCTCATTTGGATACTTCATTCGGTGTACGATATGGGGCTCATTGATTTCATCATCTACTTCGCCATTTCCGCGGTGGTGAGCGTGCTGATAGCGCTGGGCGCGATTGCCATCTTTGGCATGGCATTCCTGGACGCCCTGCCAACGGTGCCTGCCGGTTAAGGCGCTCCTGAGCCGCGTACTGGGCCGACCCTGGCACGGGGGGCCGTTACTGCGCCCGAGAAGGTGTTTCCTTCCCCCCATGTCCTTTTGTTATTCTCTCGGCAACAGGAACGTGCGCACCCGTATTTCGGGTGCCGGCCCATGATCTCGAGGCATTAGAAGTCCAGGCGGGAAACCTTCTATGGCCAAGACCAAATCGACATTCGTCTGTCAGAGTTGCGGCGCAACGTACATGCGCTGGGTAGGCCGTTGTACGGATTGCGGCCAATGGAACACAGTGGCCGAGGAGACTATAATCGAGGCGGGCAAGCACAGCCGCACATCAATTAGTGAAAACCATGCCCCTGTTCCGGTGACCGATCAGCAACATGAACCCCCTCCCCGCCTGTCTACGGGCATCGAAGAGTGCGACCGGGTCCTAGGGGGCGGGATTGTACCCGGTTCTTTGACCCTTATTGGTGGCGACCCGGGAATCGGGAAATCCACGATCATGCTTCAGATCTCGCACGGCCTGGCCCGGCAGGGGCAACCCGTGCTCTACGTCTCCGGCGAGGAATCGTTCAGCCAGTCCCAGTTACGCGCGCGGCGTCTGGGCACCCTGTCCGACGAGCTATTGCTGCTCACCGAGACCGAGTTGACGGTCATCCGGAAGCACATCCAGGACGGCGCTTACGGCCTCATCGTGGTGGACTCGATCCAGTCGGTGTATTCGGCGGACCTCCAAGGGGTGCCGGGCAGCATTTCCCAGGTGCGCGATTGTGCAAGCGAGTTTCTCCGCCTCGCCAAGAGTTCCGGGACGCCCATCTTTCTCATCGGGCATGTTACAAAGGACGGGTCCATAGCCGGTCCCCGCATGCTGGAGCACCTGGTGGACACCGTGCTGTATTTCGAAGGCGAAGGCAAGCAAACCCTCCGAATTCGAGATGACCGAAACAGGGCTTCAGGAAGTGCCCAACCCCAGCGCCCTGTTCCTGAACGAGCGCCCGGAGGGGGTCAGCGGCTCGGTCGTGTTGCCGAGTGTGGAAGGGACGCGGCCCTTGCTGGTGGAAGTGCAGGCCCTTGTGTGTGACTCGAACCTCGGGTCGCCCCGGCGAACGGTGACCGGAGTCAATCCCAACCGCGTCAACCTGATTCTGGCGGTTCTCGAAAAACGCGGGGGATTGCATTTCGCCGACCGCGACGTGTTCGTCAATGTGGCCGGGGGCGTCCGCCTCGACGAGCCTGCGGCGGACCTCGCGATCGCCCTGGCGCTGGTCTCGAGCTTTATGGAAGCGCCCGTCGCCCCGCATTTGACGGCCTTTGGCGAGATCGGGCTTGCGGGAGAAGTGCGGGGGGTGGATATGGCGCGCAAACGGGTCGCCGAGGCAGCCAAGTTCGGTTTCACGAAGTGTATTCTCCCGAAGAATAACGCCGCGGACGTGGATGCCGCGGAAGAGACAATCTGGCCCGTCGGCAGGGTCAGCCAGGCCATCGAGATAGCTCTGGAACGATAACCCTTCTCCATGCCATTATAGGGAGCAACGCGAATCGGCAGAGGAAGACGTGGAATGGCGAAGACGAAGCGCAAATCAAAATCCATTGCATACCGTGAAGCGGTGAAGATGATCTCGCCTGGCACAAAGATCCGGGAAGCCATCTCGATGATGCTGCAGAGCCGCCTCGGCGCGCTGTTGTGCATCGGTGACCCGAAAAAACTCGCCGAGTTATCCGACGGCGGGGTGGAACTGAATGCCGCATGCACCCCCCAGCTGCTCTATGAACTCTCGAAGATGGATGGCGCGATCATTCTGAACGAAGACGGCTCGACCATCACCTACGCCAACCGTTTTCTGACGCCGAGCAACTCGATCGTGTCGCGCGAGACCGGGACGCGCCATATCGCCGCCGAGCGCATGGCCAAACAGGCCAAATGCGCCGTCGTCGCCGTATCCGAACGGCGCTCGAGCGTGACGCTGTACGTCCAGAACACGCGGCACGTCCTCGATAGCCTCCCCACCCTTCTGAACAAAGCGGGGCAGGCTCTCCAGACCCTCGAGAAGTATATCAGCAGCCTGAATCAATCGATGCTGGATTTGAGCACGCGCGAATTCGAGGATATGGTAACGATTTTCGACGTGTGCAAGGCGATTCAGCGGTGCGAGATGGCGCGCCGCATCGCCTCTGAAATCGAACCGTACATCATGGAACTGGGAACCGAAGGGCGGTTGATCGAGCTTCAGTTGCGCGAGCTGTCCATCCCCATCGAAGAAGCCCGCCTGGTCACGAAGGACTATTACAAGCAAAAGCCATCCGCCAACGCGGAAAATGTTGAGCAACGTATCGAGGAACTGACCCAAGACGAATTGCTGTCGCTGGGCGCTATCAGCCAGTCCCTTGGCTATGGCTCAAACCTGCGGGGCGTCGACACCTATCTATCCACCCGCGGGTTCCGGGTACTTTCGCAAACCCGCCGCCTGACGCCGCAGATCATCGAGAATCTGGTCGAGCGGTTTGGCTCCCTTCAACAGGTCATGCGCGCGCCGAAAGACGAATTGGTGGCAGTCGAAGGCGTCGGGGAAGTTCTGGCCGAACGCGTCCGCCTCAGCCTGAACAATCTGCGAAACCAGTTGGCCCTGGATCGCGGCAGGACCTGAGATGCGGTTTATCCAGGACTGCGGAATTGTCGCGCATGACCTTGTCGCGCCAGGACACTGGCGCATGCGCCTGCAGTGTCCGGACATCGCTGGTGCCGCAAAACCAGGCCAGTTCTGCATGGTCCAGGTATCTGAATGCCTGTATCCGTTTCTGCGCCGCCCCATGTGCTTCTCTGAAATACATGATGACGGGGTCAGCATCCTCTATAAGGTGGAAGGCGAGGGCACGGCGTTGCTGGCCCAGCGCCTACCGGGTCAGACGTGCTCGATTCAAGGGCCCTTGGGCAACGGCTTTCCCATTGACCCGGGCGTCCAGCGCCACATCATCGTATCGGGCGGTATTGGCGTGGCAACATTTCCCGCCCTTGCCCGCGCCCTGATTGATGCCTGTGGAGGGCCGCCCGAAGTCGTTTTGGCCGCCCGCAACAAGAGCCTCCTGCTCTGCGCGGATGTGTTCGCGGCGATGGGATGCACGGTGCATCTCGCCACCGACGACGGCTCGGCGGGTAAGAAGGCCTATGCCGCCGAAATGCTCGAGCAGCTCGCGCCGGGCCCGGGAACCTGCGTATACGCATGCGGCCCCATGATCATGATGGAGACCACGGCTGCGGCCGCCCTGCGAAAAGGCGCGACGTGCCTGGTATCGCTCGAGGCGCAAATGGCCTGCGGCGATGGGGCCTGCCTGGGGTGCGTCGTCGAGTCCAAGGAAGAACGCGAAGGCGAGAAGATGGTTCGGGTATGCGTCGATGGTCCTGTTTTCGACGCATCGAGTATCGACTGGGAGGCGCATAACACGGCTTATGACCTCTGATTCCCCGAAGCTGGCCGTCAATCTCGGCGGCCTCCACATGAAGAACCCGGTGACGGTTGCCTCGGGCACGTTCGGGTACGGCGAGGAATTTGGCCAGTACTTCGACGTCGCGCTTCTCGGTGCCGTGACCACAAAGAGCATCTCGCTGAAACCCCGTGCTAGCAACAAACCCCCGCGCCTGGTGGAAACGCCTGCCGGCCTGCTCAATGCCATCGGCCTCCAGAACGTCGGCATCGAGCGGTTCCTTTCACAGAAACTGCCCTATCTTCGCAACAAGAATGCGACCATCATCACCAACATCTACGGGTATTCGCCGGATGAATACGCCCAATTGGCAAAGCGCCTCGAATCCGAGGGAGCCGCGGATGCCATCGAGGCCAATCTGTCGTGCCCGAATGTCCACGATGCGCGTACCGCCAAGGGAGCGGTGCTGGTGTCGCAGAGTTGCGAGGCGATTGCGGAATACACCCAGGCAATACGGGCCGCAACAACACTGCCGCTCTACATCAAGCTGACGCCAAATGTCATGAACATCCAGGAGCCGGCGCTAGCTGCCGAGGCGGCTGGGGCCGACGGGGTATGCCTGATAAACACGCTTCTGGGAATGGCAATAGACCCTGAAACCCGAAAGCCGCGTCTGGCGAACATCGTTGGCGGGTTAAGCGGACCGGCCATACGCCCCGTAGCGCTCAAGATGGTTTGGGACGCCGCGCGCGTGCTTCGCATCCCGATCATCGGCACCGGAGGGATCAGCGGCGCGGCCAGCGCGCTCGAGTTTCTCCTTGCGGGCGCGACGGCGGTATCCGTGGGCTCGATGTCATTCCGGCAGCCCGATATCGCCCTGCGGATCGTGCAGGGCATCGCGGAGTACCTCGAGCGCCACGCCATCCCGGACGTGAACCAGCTCATTGGCGCCATGCGCGCCTAGACTCGGTGGAAAAACCATGAAGGAAAAGACCCAACTCATCACGGGACTTGACGTCGACACGCGGGAGGAGGCCCTCGCCGCGGTGGATATCGCAGCCGGGTGTGCCTGGTTCAAGATTGGGGCGCAACTGTTTACGCGATGCGGGCCGGATATCGTACAGACCGTTCAAGACCGGGGCAAGAACGTTTTTCTGGACCTCAAGTATCACGACATTCCGAACACCGTGGCCAAGGCATCCAAAGCCGCCGCGGACCTCGGCGCCAAGCTCTTCACACTTCACGCTTCCGGAGGAAAGGCCATGATCGCGGCCGCGCGGGAAGCCGTCGAGGGAACCGGCGCCCGCATTCTCGCTGTGACGGTTCTCACGAGTTTGACGGACGATATGCTTCGAGAGGAGATCGGCATTCCTGAGACAGCGGCCCAGGCCGTCCCCCGCCTGGCCAGAGCCGCTATCGAGGCCGGGGCCCACGGCATAGTCTGCTCGCCCCGTGAGATAACTTTGGTGCGCCAGGCGGTCGGTCCCGAACCGTTGATTGTGACGCCGGGAATCCGCCCCAAATGGGCAGCCCAGGATGACCAGGCCCGCATCATGACGCCCAGAGAAGCCGCGGAAGCGGGAGCGGACATGATCGTGGTGGTGCGGCCGATTCTGAAGCACGATGACCCGCCCGAGGCGGTCCGCTTGATTTTGGAGGAATTGCAGGGATGAACGAAGAACAGGTACTTGCGGCATTTCGGAAGGCGGGCGCGCTCCTGGAAGGGCATTTCCTCTATGCGAGCGGCCGCCACGGCCGGCAGTTTCTCCAGGCGGCGCGGGTGCTCCAGTATCCCGATATCACGGAAGGATTGTGCAGCGCCATGGCTGAGCGTTTCAGGAACGCGCGGCTCGACCTTGTGGTGGGTCCCGCCACCGGGGGCATCTTGCTGGCATACGAAACGGCCAGGCACCTGGGCTGTCGCGCCGCGTTTACCGAGAAGGAAAGCGATGGCAGCATGGCCCTGAAGCGGGGGTTTCTGCTGACCAAAGGGGAACGGGTTCTCGTTGTCGAGGACATCGCCACAACGGGGGGCTCGGTCAAGAAGAGCATCGCCCACCTCCGTGAACGCGGCGCAGAAATCGCGGGGGTTTCCGTGCTCATCGACCGCAGTGCGGGAGAGGCTGCATTCGATTGCCGGTACGAGCCTCTGGCACACCTGGCTATGGAGAGCTGGGAAGCATCCACCTGCGCCTTATGCGCCGCAGGCCAACCGATGATTGACCCCGACGATATCGTGCTGAAATCATAGGATGCGTGAAGACGCCTGGTTCACTGCGCCCCGCATCCTCGGGCAGCAAAGAAGCCCCGCAAACCATACCCCAATGCCCGTTCGCCATGCGTGGGCCAGCCGCGGCTGTTTGTATGGCTGCCGAAGTGCGAAGCCGATTTGACTTCGCCCCATCATGTCGTTAGCCTCATAGGTACGAAGCGGCAATCAGTACGTTTCGCTGCAGTGATGGGAATGGCAGAACTAAAGGCGGACCTTCATACCCATTCGGCTGATGATCCTTGCGATGATCTGGCCCATTCCACCGAGATGCTCATCGATGCCGCAGCAAAGTTGAACTTCCGTGTGCTGGCATTGACGTGTCATGAAGAAGTGATTGCGAGCGGACGGCTTGGCGAGTATGCACGGCGAAGAGGGGTCACACTGGTTCCGGGGTTGGAGGCCTGCATCGAGGGGAAGCACGTCGTCATTCTCAACCCTGATTCCGAGCAGGCCGCGGCGGCCACCTTCCAGGAGCTGCGGGCCCTCGGCCGCCGGGGAGCCGCCATAATTGCGCCACATACGTTCTATTCCGTGAGTCGTCTGCCGAACGGCGTTTCCTTTGTGAGACAGCGAACCATGAGCCGGTCGGCTTACCCATCGACGATGAAAATGGGTGTCGGCTTGTTTTGGAATTCAAGACCCGGAAACCGATGCAGAAAGTTCGGCGCGTCACTCCCCCTTCGGAGGGAGGAACGCCGGAAAGCGTCTAGGGGGAGGATTCTTCAAAAACCCAGGGAAGACCGGCAGCACCGGAAGGAGACGCCGACGGCAATCGGTTGTATACGGCAATAGCGAGGCTTACGAGTGATTTGTAAGGAGGAGGCGGACGCCCGTGATTGAACGCATCGCGATTTTGGGCGGCAGCAGTGTTTACATACCGGAATTCATTCTCTCCCTGATTTCCCACAATGTGAACGTCAAAGAAGTCGTACTGATTGGCCGCGACGGCCCCAAACTCCCCCTGGTCGCGGCATTCTGCCAGCGGCTCATGGACAAAAGCGGGTTTCCCGCCAGAATCCTCGGCACAACCGATGTATGCGAAGGCGTGCGCAACGCCAAGTATGTTATCAACCATGTTCGGGTCGGCGGAATGCCCGCCCGGCAGCGCGACGAGGAACTGCCACCTAAATTCGGCATGATAGGTGACGAAACACTCGGCGCGGGCGGCTGCGCCAACGCGCTCCGCACGCTCCCGGTAGTCCTCGAGCACGCCGAGCTTATCGAGCAGACGAATCCAGACGTCACGTTCATAAACCTGACCAATCCCACAGGAATCATCGTTGAAGCATTGTCGAAGTACTCGCGTCTCCGCGTTCTTGGGGTGTGCGATCTGCCGGGGAAATACGTCCGCCGGGTTTCCGAACTTTTGCGGGTGGCCCCCGAGGAACTCCAGGTGGATTACATCGGCCTCAACCACATTGGCTGGATCCAGGACGTCAAGGTGGATGGCAAAAGCCGTATGGACCGCGTACTGGACCAGTTGGAGCATTGCAAGGATGACGGGTTTGACCACGAGCTGGTCGAACTGTTCCGAATGATCCCCACCAATACCGTCGGCCTGTTTTTTCATCAGGACGCGATTCTCAAGAAACAGCTTGCGTGCGCGCGTTCACGGGCCGAGATCCTCTACGAGGCGGAACAGCAGATTCTCAAGCTGTATGATGACCCGTCGTTAACGGAGATCCCCGAATTGACCCGGGCCCGTAATGCCATTTGGTACGAGGAGACCATCGTGCCCTTGTTGCAGGCTCTGGAAGAAAAGCAGGACCGGGAATGCATCCTCTGTATCAAGAATGAGGGAGCCGTAAGGGACCTTCCAGACGACTGCAGCGTCGAGGTGCCAGTGCGGGCCAGCAAACAAGGCATTGAGCCCCGGCGTCTGGGGGATTGCCCCCGTTTTCTCAAAGGCCTGTTTCACAGCGTCAAGGAAAGCGATCGGCTGACCGTGGAGGCCGTAAAACACCGGTCCTACGAATGTGCTTTGCAGGCCCTGACCATCAATCCGCTTGTTTCGTCCCTGGACGCCGCGCGTGCATTTCTTGATCGCATTATTAAGGAAGAAAGTATAGAATTGCATTAGGAGCCAGTGGCTTACCGCGAGGAACCGTAGATTGGGGCGATAGGCTGAAGAGCCGCCACGACTGGGAGTAGTGGAACGATGCAAAAGACCATTCTGTTCACTTTGGCGCTTGCGCTTGCCATCCCTGCACTTGGCCAGGACATACCGGTCACGGGTGTCGAGGGCGCAACTCTGAAAGACATTGCTGGAACGCCAACCCTGGTAACCATCGTAGTAAAGGGCCGGGATGCCTTGGACCCCAACCTTCAGATTACCGAACTCGCCTCGGATCACGTGAGCGTGATCAATCCCGAGACGGGCGACAGGCACGCCTATCTCTATAGCGATATAAAGGAAATCCGCGTACAAGGGGACAAGATTGAAGCGAAGCCGTTTAAAGTGGATGTTGAACGGGGTCTCACGCCCACCCAGCAGCAACTGGTGAGCCGGGGCCTCCGCCAGGCGGCGGAGGTGTTCGAACAGGAACGCAACCAGCCGGTCAAGATGAACGCTGCCATGATCATCGCTTCTCAAGGCGATAAGAACGCATTGAAGTACCTTCAGGATCTCTCCCGGCAGACCGACGTGGAGACAGCACTCGGCGCCTATTACCGCCTCTACATCGCCGGGGAGCAGGAAGTCAGCAGTGAATTGATTGAGCGTGCGCTCAGCAGTGGCGACCGCCAGTTGCGCGCCACCGCGGCCCGTGTCGCGGGCCTGTACCGCGAACCAACCGCGGAGCCCTATCTGCTGCGCATGGTGCGCGACCGCGCCGCGGACCTGTCGGCGCCCTCTGCAATCGCCCTCGCCCGCATGGGGTCGCGCGAAGCCATACCCACGCTCCTGGACATGCTGACGGGCCTCAACGAGGACAAAGCCAAGGCGGCGGCGGCGGCTCTGACCATTCTGGGAGGAGAGGATGTGATCCGGGCTCTCCACCAGATGATCGATGACCAGAGCGGGCTGTCACGGTACCGCATCATCGAGATACTCTTCCTCCTCGGCGACCCAAAGGGCAAAGAACTCATGAAGCAGGAAGTCCTCGCGATTCCGACCCTCCGCCTTGAGGCTGCAATCCATCTGGCGCCCCAGGGCAACCTCGATGCCATGGAAATCCTTCGGACGCGCCTATCCGAGCGTTACGATATCCAGATGGAGGTGATACGCCTGCGCGCACGGGCGGCGGGCGCCTTGATCGCCGGTGGCGACCGGGCACGGATCGCCGACCTCCAGGAGATGTTGCGCCTGGACTTCCCCGATTTGCGCGAGCCTGCCGCGGGGAACTACATCAAAGGCATCGCGACCGTCGTCAGCAACGTTGTCGTCGAAACCAATGTCCGCGGTATCATGGACATCATGCAGCCCATCCTGCTGAGTCAGTACCCCGAAGCACGTCTCTCAGCGGCAAGTGCCATCGTGGCCCTGGGCGACCCCGGATACCGCGAACGCATGCTCGAGCACCTCAAGTCTGGTTGATGGTCGACAGGTTGCACCTGCACATACAGGGAAGGGTTCAAGGCGTAGGATTTCGCTATGCCGCCACCAGGCAGGCCACACGCCTCGGTCTTTCCGGATGGGTACGTAACCGCGAAGACGGCAGTGTTGAGGCCGAATTCGAGGGTGACCGGGAAACTCTGCTCCGCATGCTGGACTGGTGCCGCAAGGGTCCGGCCTTCGCGCTGGTTACCCAAGTTTCCGAAAACTGGGAAACGGGGCCGCCTCGCTATCACGGTTTTCGCGTGAAAGGGTGACGGGGAAGGGCCTTTGCGTGCGCGGGGTCACGATGCCCGTTTTCGCGCAATCCAGATCATCTCGGTGCTTTTAGTCGAAAACGGGGTACAATCAAAGTCGCCAAAGACTGCTTCAACTGCAAACCCTTGGGCGTCCAGCTTTTGCCGCATCTGCTCGGGGGTTACCCAGGCCCGCTGCATGGGGAGAATGGCCGAGTGTAGAACCTCCCCCTTCTCATTCACTTCGTGGATGAGATGTTCCTCAGTGAAGAGTTGCCGCTCTTCGTCACACCATGCCGCGACATAGTGGACCAGAAAGCCGTCTTGGCATGGAAGCGGATACCGCCCCGCGAAACCGAGCATACCGTCTCCGTCCGCCTTGTGCCGGGCAAGATGCCCACTCTGGGGCACCCACAGATTCGCCATAAGCAGTCCCTCTGGACGCAGATGCTTGTGCACACAGGCCAGGCAGCCGGCCTGGCTCTCCTGTGTGAGCAGATGCATGAACGACCGGTACGGTATCACAACCAGGTCAAACGACCGGTCGAGTTGAAAACCGGCCATATCCGCTTCAACAATCTCGAGGGTGCCAGGGGTCGCACCGATCCGCTTCTTCTTCTCGCGGCACAGGCGCAACATTTCCCTCGAGTTGTCCAGGCCGACGACATTCACTCCTGACATGGCCATGGGAAGTGCTATCCGCCCAGTTCCACAGCCCAACTCCAGGGTTTCGGCGTTCAGCCGGACCGCCTGACCTACGTAGAACTCGGCTTCCCCTGGTAACCCTGTGTGAATGATGTCGTAGCAGTCAGCCCAGAGATCGTACACGCATTCGCCCATACACGCATCCTCGATTACAGCGATTCCGGATGTTCCACCCGGGAACCTGGCACGTGGCTCATCATACCCGCTCGGCCGCCGCGGCCGCCAACCGGCGAATTGCGCTCAACCGCGTCCGCCGCCCGGGCGGTAAATGCGATATATACTATCGGCTATCTCTTGTTTCTTCCGGCCGACGTGTGGTATCCTCTCTCCAAGGTTGGGCGTGGCATCATCTCCCTGCGTTTTGCCCACTGGCGGGAGGACATAACGTGTATCGCCGAATAATCGCCGTGGCGATAGTGGTCTTGGGGACCTTGGCAGGAATAGGGCTGGGGGTCGGCTCGTATACCTTCATTTACGCCAAAGGCTTTTCCTACATGCGCGATGACTCGCAGGTTTGTGCGAATTGCCACATCATGCAGGACCACTACGATGCGTGGGCCAAGGGCAGCCACCACGCGGTTGCCGTCTGCAACGATTGTCATACCCCCCACTCCCTGATTCCGAAATACTACACAAAGGCCTTGAACGGGTATCATCACTCGCTTGCCTTCACCACGGGCAATTTCCACGAGCCGATTCAGGCCACGGAATTCAACCGCGCGATCGCCGAGGCGAACTGCCGCTATTGCCACCAGGACATTGTGCATCAGATCGATTATGGCGGCGGAAATGGTGAACCGCTGGAGTGCATTCGATGCCACCGCTACGTTGGCCATATGGAATAACGCCAAAAGCAAATGAGGAGCAGGCTGTATGAGCAAGTCGTCCAGGAGAAATCGAGGAGACCAGACGCGAATGCACCCGAAGCGTCTTCTTGTGCTGTCCGTAGCGTTGGGTTTGGCAGTTGCCGTCGTGGCGTTTGGCGTCACGGCGCTCCTGGTGAACATCTTCGAACGCAAACAAGAGGCACGCAATCCCTTCTTTCGGGTTGTCGAGATCACCGACGATACCGAGGATCCCGCCATCTGGGGCAAGAACTTCCCGATGCAGTACGATTTGTACACGCGAACGGTGGACATGCAGCGGACACGGTACGGCGGCAGCGAGGCTATTCCCCGCACCCCCACCGATGCCGATCCTCGAACGCGGGTGGCTCAATCGCGCCTCGAACTCGACCCGCGTCTCAAGACCCTATGGGCGGGCTATGCCTTTGCCATCGATTTCCGTGAAGAGCGGGGGCACGCCTTCATGTTAGACGATCAGACGTATAC
>CAZFOG010000140.1:0-14130 GCA_964520685.1 uncultured Nitrospiraceae bacterium
CGGTCCGAATGAGCCGTCTTTGAGCAGCTGGAGGTTCAGGAGAGCCGCGCCGATCGAGTTGCGGAACTCGTGGGTGGCGAAACTCAGCATGCCCATGTATCCCCGGTTGGCGCTCTCGATTTCGTCTTTTTGCCGGACGATCTGGGCCCGGTCGTTCTCGATGAGCGCGGCCATGCGGTTGAACGAACGCGCGAGCGCGCCGATCTCGTCGTCAGTCTGGATATGCGACCGCGCCGAGTAGTCTCCCGCGGAGAAGGCTTTCGTGGCGTGGTCCAGCGCGGTGATTTGGCGCAATACGCCCGCGATGAGGATGAACGATAGCGCCAGCGCCCCCATCATAATCGCAAAAAGAACGGACAGACTGGTCAGAAGCGTGCGCGACTCGATGTCGCTGTATACTTGCTCCAATTCTCCAATGTAGAGCATGCCGATTACCGCGCCGTCCAGACCGTGGATGGGGTCGTAACGCGAGACATACCGGCTGTCGACCACGAGGGCGGGGCCGGTCCACGGTTCACCTCGTTCCAGCACCTGCTGCGCGACCTCGTCGCTGACAACCGTGCCGACAGCGCGGCCGCCGTTTTCGAGCAGCACCGTCGTCGCGACACGCACCGAGCCCAGGAAGATCGTGGCCGTACCCAGCCGTTTGCCTTTGTAGAATTCGCTGGGGAAGATGGTGTTTTGTATGGCGTCGACGATGTGATGCGCCCCGTTCAGCACAACGCCTGCGACCAGCCAGTCCGCCTCGGGGGTCCAGTCCACATCGACCCGGTGCTGCGCAAGCAACAACATGACGTCCTGTTGCCGGCTCCCTGCCATCAGCCTGCCGCGCAGTGCCGCGGCAGCGTCGTTGAAGATGCCGGCCGGCGCAACGGCGTATCCCGAGCGGATGTGCCGTTCGGCCGGGTGTCCCGATGCGTCGCGGAGAATGGGCAGCGGGGCTCCGCGCTCGAGCGACCCGTCATCCATGACGACACGGCCGTCAACATCCACAAGGGCGACGAAATCGAGGCCCCACCGATTGCGGTAGAGCTGCAGGACCTCCTCGAGCCGCTCGGGACCGATTGCGCGGTACTCGTCCAGTTCGCCCAATTCGGCCAGGGCAGACACGTGGGCTTCCACAAGGCGCTGGCGGCTGGCCAGGACGTTCCAGGCCGCGTGGATGCTTTGGGTCATGCGCGCCTCGGTCTGTTCGAACACGAGAGTATGGACCCAATGGGCCTGCAGGAGGGACATCGCCACCGTGATGAATCCAAAGATCAACACGATGAGCAGTCCGGCCTTCATACGCAATGACACAGCGCAGCTCCTTTGGTTTCGGCCCGGGGCGTTCAATCAGGGCTTTATGGTGGCGCATGCGGGACCAGGATTCCAATTCCCCTCCCGGGTCCTCACAGGAATTGCCCTGGATATGGGACCGGTACGCTCGCCGATTACCACCCGCGTTCCTTGCGTTCCTGGAAGACGAGGTCAGGGTCGCTTTCCATTAGCCACAGGACAAGAGGACCGGCCGCGTTGCCCACGGGCATGCCGCCGAGGTGGACAAGCGCAGCGAGCCGCGAGACCGCTTTAAACATGTGATGACCGTTGCTGGAACTGTTCTGTTGCCAGCGTTCTGTGCCATTTTCTTCTTTCATCGGACGTTCCTTAAACCGCGGTGCACGCGCGGCAGACTCACGCGGGATGCACCGCGGGTGTAGACCTTGACTTGGGAGGGCCCGCGGGCCTCGACAATGCGGGGTAAAGACGTTTTCAGCCCGAACGCGGCGACTTCTCGAGAATGCCGACGTAAAGCGGTCCGCTATCGCGCACGACTTCGGCCAGCCGCCATCCGGCACTTTCGGCCAATGCCGCCATTTCGTCCGGCGACACCAGCAGGTAATCGAACCAGGGCGTAGCGTACTGGCGGTACCGGATGCGCAGCCGGATCTGCCCGGACATACGGCCGCGCGCGCGATTGCGCTTCTGGTATGCCAGATGCACCGGGTCGTCGGTCTGGTAGATGTCGTTGCTGGCCGCGAGAATCTTTGCGTCGTCCGTGGTCATCGCGTGGAACCGGCGAAGCAGCCACCGTGCGCGGCGGGCATTGGCGCAGAGCCCGAAATTGTTGCCGTACATGACGATCGTATTGAACCGGCCGAGTCTTGGCGAGACTTCCGTGACGCTCACCAGCCTGGCCCGCTTCACGCCGCGCTCGCGGCAGGTTGCAATGGCCAGGGGCGACACGTCGATGCCGGTGACCTCACAACCGCGTTCCTGCAAGTACAGGGCGACGCGGCCCGCGCCGCATCCGGCATCCAGCACCCTCCCCTTGGCATGTGCGATGGCCTTGCGCTCGTGGCCCGGCCAGTCCTTGTGCTCGGCGAAGTAGACCTTCGGGGCCATGCCGACCGTAATGAAACCGTCGTCACGCTCGTCGATCTCGAATCCGTGGCAATCGTGGCAATAGTCGTGGATCAGCCGGCCATAGGCATCCTGGTTTTTGGTGAGTTTTGCCATGATTGCGCCCCCTTCTCCACAACGCTTTCCGGTTTCCTCAATGTGACAAAGCGCCCGTCGCATGGCGTTTGGCCATATTCTACACGGGCGTATGCGCATGGCGCCTCGAGGGCCGCGCCGGGGCCAAGTGAGTCAGGCATCTCAGCCCATACGGTCCATCTCGTCCACTTCTGAATCAATCATGCGCAAGATGCGCATGGCGCCTCGGAGGCCGCGCCTGGTTGGAGTTTGCGACTGAAGGGCTGCGTCGCTGGAACGCGGCAGACTGCCGCGTCTACGTTAAATACATCCGAAAACCTGGAAGAGGCCCGGCTATCGTTCGGCAACCGCGTTCAGCCTTCCAGCATCCAGGGTTCACGGTAGATGACGGTGTTCAGGAGAGTGTCGGCTTCGTTGTCGTTGGTAACACGCTCGGCTACGGGGTCCCATTCGAAGGGCCGTCCGAGAGCATGGGAAACGTAGCCCAGGTGGCCGGGGGTGATGGACCGGTGAGCGGTTTCGGCGGGGGCGGCGCAGGATTCGCGCGATTTGATGCAATCGAGAAAGTTCTTGGTGTGCCGCTCGGACGTGTAGGCTTTGACGGGGCCCGGGTCGAAGGGTTTTTGGGTCCATCGTTCGTCGGAGGCTTCAAGAACGCCGCGGTCGACATAGACCCAGCCTTCTTGGCCGGTAAGCTTCAGGCCAAGGCGGTTCGTATTCGAGATGACGCTCGAGATGCCGCCAGGGTACTCGCACCGGATGGTGTAATCACGGGGCGTGTTGTAGACGTCGGTCGCGGCATAGGTCCAGCCAGCGGCCTCAACCTTTGTCGGGCCGCTGTGGTCCATGCCGAGGGCCCAATGGGCGATGTCGTTGTGATGTCCGATCCAGTCCATGAGCACGCCGCCGCCATAGGCGAGGTGGCCGCGCCAGAGACGGTGGTGGCGCGCGGGGATGTAGGGCAGCGCCACGCTTGGCCCGCACCAGAAATCGTAATCGAGGTGGCCGGGGGGCTCCTGGATGGCCGTGTCGCCCCGGGGTTCGCCGAATCCCATGGGCAGGCCGACCTCGACGCGTTGGAGTTTCCCGAGATGGCCGTTCAGGGCGAGTTCAACGGCGCGCCGGAACCGTTCGTCAGACCGCTGCTGGGAACCGGCCTGGAAAATGGCGTTGTGTCGGGCCACCTCGCGATAGACCAGTTGCCCCTCGCGGAACAGGTGGGTCACGGGCTTTTCGCAATAGACGTCCTTGCCCTTCCGGACAGCTTCAAGGATGCACAGGGCATGCCAATGGTCGGGCGTGGCTACCACGACGGCGTCCACGCCGTCGTGGGCGAGGAGGTCGCGAAAATCGCAGTAGGCGCCGATGCCGCGGTAGGCGCTACGGTTGTCGCGTTGCGCGTAATACGCCTCGGCCCGCTCGCGGGCCGGTTCGAGACCGTAGGCGTCGCCCTGGCCCGACGCGTTGTCCCGGAAATGCTTCATATCCACGTCGCACACGGCGACCACCTGCGCGTCCGGCTCGCGCAGGAAGCTGTGGAGCAGATTGAACCCCCGCGAACCCATGCCAATGATCCCGATGCCGATGCGCTCGCTGGGTTCGGCGCCCTCGGCGCCCCAGACGCGCGAGGACAGGACCATGGGTGCGGACACCGCGCCCGCCGCGGCACGCAAAAACGCGCGCCGGGTCACATTTCTTCGCCGTGTATTTCTCATGGTTGCCCTTCTCCTCGGCATGATCTGCGCGCCAAAGGTCCCCTCGCTCATCTTAAGTCGGTCAACGGCGTGTGTCAAAGATGGCGCCGGAGCGGGTGGCGGCTTTGGCGCGGCAGGGACGGTATGGACGGCATAGACACGATTCAGTTGGCCGGCAAGGGCGGGTCGGGGGCCATGGAGAAGCGGAGTTCGCCGCCGCGAACAAGTTCCTCGTGGGTGATCTGCCAGCCATCGGTATCCACGCGGTGGCCGTTGCAGCGCACGCCCGTGGCGTAACGGTTCCCCGGGGCGTAATTGTCGGCTATGATCGTGAGGGTCCCGTCCCGCACCGCGATTTCCGCCCGCTCGAACAGGGGTGCGCCGAGCCAGTACTCGTTCGTTCCCGCTATGGGATACAAGCCCAGCGCGCTGAACACGAACCAGGCCGAGAGTGTGCCGCCGTCGTCGTTGCCGTCCAGGCCAACGTAATCCGCGCCGTATTTGGTATCGAGAATCCAGCGCACCCTTTTCTGGGTCAAGCCGGGACGCAGGGCGTCGTTGAACAAGTATGCGGCGTGCAGATCGGGCTGGTTGCCGTGCCAGTAATACGACGATGGAATGAATACGCCCATGTCTTCATCGGCATTCTCGAAGAATGCGTTCAGCTCGTCGACGAAATAGTCGGGACTTCCGAACAGCTCGATCATGCCGCGCACATCGTAGGGCGCGCCCCAGCGCCACTGGAGCGCGCTGCCTTCCACGAAGTCGTTGGTGAGCGTGCCTTTGCGATCGAGGAAGGTGAGTTTCAGCGGGTCGAACGGTTCGACGAACGCGCCGGAAGCGGTGCGCGGCTGGAAATGGCGGGTTTCGGGATTCCAGAGGTTGCGGTAATACGTCGAATGTTCGCGAAACAGCGCCGCGTCCTCTTCGTTGTTCAATCCGTAATAGGCAAGGTTGGCCAGGGCGCTATCCGCCCATCCGAATTCGAAGGTGCGTGAGACGGCCTCCTTCATCAATTCGGCGGGACAGTACTTGTATTCGAGGTAGTGCTCGATACCCTCGCGGCCCGAGAACGCCGCGTCCCGCGGCGTGGGTTCGAGGGCGGTGCGGCGCATCATGGCGTAGGCGGCCTCGATGTCAAAATCGCGGATCCCCTTCAGATACGATTCGGAGACGACAATATCGGCCGGGGTGCTCAGCATCGAGTTGGTGTAGCCGTTTCCGGAGGGCCATCGCGGCAGCCAGCCGCCCCCCTGTTCGCCCATCGTGATGAGCGAGACGAGCATGTCGCGCTGGTCGTCCGGCGCGATGAGGGTGTATAGCGGATGGGTGGTGCGAAAGGTATCCCAGAGCGACAGGTCGGTGAAGTAGCGAAACCCCTCCGCCCGGTGCACTTGTTTATCAAAGCCGAAATAGTCGCCATTCACGTCGTTGAAGACCGTGGGCATCTGGAACGCGCGGTAGAGGGCCGTGTAGAAGATGGTCCGCTGTTCGTCCGTACCGCCGTGGATTTTGATGAGCGACAACCGGTCCTCCCACGCCGCCTTGGCCTCCTCGAGAATCTCCTCGAAGGACTTTCCCGCGGTCTCGGCCTCGAGGTTCGCCCTGGCATTGGCGATGCTGACGTGTGAGATGGCCAGCCGGAGTTCCACCACCTCCTTGTCACCGGTGGCGTTGAAAACGGCGTCCGCACCCACGTCGTTACCCTCTACCTCGGCGCGGCCAGCCACGGATTGTGTCCCGCTCCAGGTTGCGCAGGTGTCGAAGGGCCGGCTGAACCGGGCGGCAAAATAGACCTTGATGCCGCCGTAGCGCACCGCAAAGGTGCCGAACGTCCGCACCGAACCTTCGAGTTCGCCGGTGGCGGGAGAAATCCGCACGTAACCTTCCTCGCTGCGGCGTCCACCCAGGGCGTTGGATACGTCGATGTGCACATGGGCGGTCGTGCCCGGGCGAAAGGTGTAGCGGTGTACGCCAACACGGGGCGTGGCGGTGAGCTCCACCAGGATACCCGGCTTGGCCAGCTGCACGGCGTAGTAGCCCGGGAACGCCGTTTCTTCCGCGTGGGTGAATGTGTCGTACCGGCCTTCCTTCGCAACGTCCAGCGCGACCGGTTCGAGTGCCGGGCGGACGAGGAAATGGCCGCCGTCGATCGCTCCCGTGCCGTTCAGGCGCGTGTGGCTGAACCCGAGCACCTTGTTGTCGCCATAGTAATAACCTGACTTGTTAAGGGCCCGGTCCGCGGTAATCATGGACACGGTTTCGGGACTGAGCCGCACGACGCCGAATGGCTGTGAGACGCCGGGGTAGTTGTTGGCGCAAATCCAGGGGACGCCGCCCGTGCCGATGAAAGGGTCGACCCACCGGCCCAGGTCGCCGGGCCGGGCGTCCGTCCCGACCGAGCCGGGGCCGGCGCCCACAATGCGCTTGTAGTGGAAGGCCAGACCGCCCACGAACACACCGGCGGCCAGGACGAGGAGCAGCACCGCCGCCGCCACGCCGATGGCGAGCCGTTTCAGCCATTCTTTCATTGCCCTACCCCTCCGGTTGGGTGCATTCACGCGCGACCGGCCCCCAGCACGGTGGAGTCTCCCCGTGTGCTGCGAATGCCCTCCGCGTGGCCGTGAGGCTACGAAGCTATGGCAGGCAGCTTCGACGAGCGATTTGGCCGGGGATGGCTGTCGACATACTGTTCGGCAGCGTTATCCCAGAACATGACCTTTTCCTGCTGGTACGCGTCGCACGCAAGCTTGGTTGCGACCTGGGCCCGGTAGGCCAGCTCGGGCGGACAATGGCATTCGGTGCGGTTCCGGATGGCATTCAGCCAGTTGTCCATGTGTTCCTCGCGGGGTTCATTCGGGATCTCGAGGACTCCGTCGGTGCCGTATTTCTCTTTGAACCAGCCCTTGAACTCGTCCTCGGGCGTAACCTGAATGCCCGCGCCGCCGGGCCGCAAGGTGGCGAAATGCCCGCGAATCATGGCCGGGTTCGCCTGTTTGTTGGCCATGGACGACGTCATGAGAATGCTGAAATCCTCGGGATAATCCATCACGACCAGGAAGGTGTCGGGGACTTCGCGGTCGTCGTGCTGCACAAAGATACCGCCGCCCGCGGAGACCTTCTCGGGGGCCTGGCAATCGAGGGCGATGGTCATCGGCGCGATGAAATGGTAGAGAAGGTCGGTCGCGACACCGCCCGAGTAGTCCCAGAACTTGCGGAACTGGAAAAAGCGCGGTTTCGAGAACGGCCGTTTTGGAGCCGGTCCTATCCACTGTTCCCAGTCGATGTACCCGTCGCCGCCGTTCGGGTCGTCGGTCGCGTCGTCGTCGATGTGGTAATTCCATTCGCCGCCCTGGGGGTCCGCGGGACTCCCCGAGTTGCGGCTGTAATCCAACTGGGCGTAGATGATCTTGCCCAGGCCACCGTCTTTAATGAACTTGCGGGCCTGCCAGAACCAGTCGTCCGAACACCGTTGCGCGCCGCATTGAAACACCCGGCCGGTGCGGTAGGCGGCGTCACGCACATCGAGGGATTCCTCGACGGTCAGGGTCACCGGTTTCTGGCAATACACATCTTTCCCGGCTTCCATGGCGTGGATCGAGTTCAAGGCGTGCCAGTGGTCCGGCGTGGCGATAACCACCGCGTCGATATCGTCGCGCTCGAGAAGTTTTGTGTAATCGTAATAGGCCTCGATGTCGCGTCCCGTGGCGGCTTTGACCCGCTCTTTGCGCTCCTTCTGGCGGCGGGTATAGACGTCCGAGATAGCGCGGACCTGGAGCTTCTGCCCGGCCTTCTCGCGTTCGAGGAGGTCCGACAGGTGACCGCCGCCCATGCCGCCTACGCCGATGATCCCGATGCCGAGGACTTGGTCCGGCGCGGGGATTTTTCCGGTCTTAGGCGTGCGCGGATCGACGGGCTCGACCCTCTCGCGCGCCGCGACCCTGTAGGCCGATGCGCCTAACCCGGCAACGGCTGCGCCCTGGCCGGCGCGCCGGAAAAAATCGCGGCGATTCATGTCGTGGATGCTTGGTGTGCTCATAGCGGACCTCCTGTTTGGGGGCTGTGAAGGATATCGCGAAAACCTCTGCGAAAACCTTTGGGATGCGAAAACCCTCTGGACAGACCCCGGTTCTGCGATGCAAAACCATTGGGTCAGTCCCAGGTTTTCGCTTGGATGGTACTCCTCCGTCACGCAGGATTCCACCCTTGCACGCGCCCCGTGTGCGGCGTAGGCTATGCAGGTCACATCGATGGTCGATTCTGCGCGAGGTGTTCTTATGACTCACGACTCAGTGCCCATGGCGTTTACACCGCCCGCGCTCTACGTGCTCGATGCGGTATGGGAGAATCCCGCGGCCGCTCGGCGTGTCGAAGGGGTGTGCAAGGCCTTTTCCGGTGTTGCGCCGCAAACGTTTTCCTATGCGGACCTTCCCAATATCGTTGTCGAGCAGGGGTTCGACAAGCGTGTGCGCATGGGCACTCTCGAGGCCGTTCCGCCGCCGGCGCTTATCCTCGGATTGTTCCGGTTCGACCGCGATGCAATCGCGCGCGATGCCGCGCGGATGCAGGAGGCTTACACGGGCAGCGGCTCCTTCCCGTTCCACACGGCCGCGGGCGGCAACGCCTTCACGTTTTTCTGTTCGGCCCTGGATGAGCTGCGGCCCAATCCGGAGCATGTCTGCCGCCCCCAGTGGCGTATTCACCAGGGAAACGGGTGCCCGCACCAATGCGCCTATTGCGACCTGGGGAACTTTCTCATCTCCCACGTCAACACGGAGGAATACATCGAGCGCCTTGGCGACCTTATCCGGCGGAATCCCTGGCAGCGGACGTGGCTGTACGACGACATCATGGACGTGCTGACCCTCGAGCCCGAACTCGATACCCTTGCCCCTCTGATGCGGTTTTTCGAGCAAACGCGGGACTACTACCTCATTCTTCACACCAAGAGCGACCGGGTGCACGGTCTCATCGAAGCCAACGCGCCGCATAACACTATTGTGGCGTGGAGCCTGTCCGGACCTACCCAGTCGACACGCCTTGAGCGTGTCGCGGGAACGACCGATACGCGTATCGAGGCGGCGCGGCGGTGCGAGGAGGCGGGTATCCAGATCCGGTACAAGTTCAAACCAATTATCCCGCTGCGCCGCTGGCGCGAAGAGGCGTCGTATACCATCGGCGCAGCCCTCGAGCGCACCCACCCCGACAATCTCAGTATGACCGTGCTCATGTGGTCGCGTATCGCGGACGTGCTTACCTACATCCCGATGGAACTGTTCGAACCACAGTTTGTGGCCGCCGCCGAGGCCGCGCAGGAGGAGCTGAAGAACCGGCATTACGGCCCCTTCCCCCACCCCGTGCGCGAGACCATTTACCGCCACTATCTCGCCGAGATCCGTGCGCGGGACCCCGAGATACCCGTCACCATTTCAACCGAGAGCCTCGCTATGTGGAAGGCCCTCGGGGGCGACCTCGGATTTACACCCGCGGACTACGTCTGCGGTTGCGGTGCGGGGGCGATCCCCGGCAAACGGCGTCTCGACACCAATCCCTGGCAGGACGCGCGGGCGGCCGTCCGCTGGGACGGCACCGCGCCCGTGCTGGGCTGTGAGTAGTTGCTGATCCGTATGCGGAACCCTGGGCGGGAAAAGGGGATTGGAGTATTATGGGGTGTTGCAGGTTTGCCGGATGGCCCCGCAACCGGCTCGCGGGAGCGCGGGAGAGGAGAGTCTCGGTCATGATCGCAGGAAAGACACGCCGCATTTGCTCGTTGGCAATCGCAGTGGCCCTGACCGCAGGTTTGGCGGGGTGCCCCCCTCTCCTCGGGCCGTTTTTGTGGGCGCGGACGGACGGGGGCTCCGGGTCCGATGTGGCGACCGGACTCGTGCCGCGCCTGGGCGGCGGCGCCTACGTGTGCGGCCAATTCACCGGCACGGTGGTTTTCGGGGCGGGTCAGCCGAATCAGACCCCGCTTACGGCGGACGGCGGCCCTTACGACAAGGACATCTTTGTCGCGCGGTATGACGATGGGGGCGTGTTGGACTGGGTCACACGAGCGGGCGGGCCCCAGGACGATTACGCCGCAGACATGGTTCAACTAGTTGACGGCACGATCGTCGTCACCGGGTATTTTAATGACGAGGCGACCTTTGGCGCGGGCGAGGCAAACGAGACCCGCTTGCTTGCGGCAGGCGCTTTCGACCAGGACGCCTTCGTGGCCCGGTTCACCGGCGGAGGCGCCCTTATCTGGGCGCGCAGCGAGGGCGGTCTGAACGAGGGCGATGCCGGTACGGCCATCAGCGCTTTCCCGGACGGGACGTTCGTGGTCGCGGGCACCTTCGAGGACCGGGCCGTCTTCGAGACGGCTACGCCACGGCCGACCGTGCTCAACGCGGGCGGGCCGTCTGACACGAACATCTTCCTTGGGCGGTACGAGCGCGACGGGGACCTGCTCTGGGCCAGCAACGCGGGCGGTCCCGCGCCGGACGTTGCGGCCGCCATCGCCACCACGCCCGGCGGCGGGATTGTCATCACCGGCACATTCGAGGACTACGCGGAATTCGGCACCCTGGGCGTCCAGCCCATTCTCACGGTCCGTGCGTATTCCGAGATCGACCGCGACATCTTCGTCGCGCGGTATAACGGCAACGGCACGGTCGACTGGGTGCGTAAAGCGACGGGGATCGACGTCGACAATGGCCTGGCTGCGGGAGGGTTTCTCGACGGCTCGGTCGTTGTCGCGGGCACGTTCACCGACACGGTCACGTTCGCGCCCGACACCGCGAACGAGACCACCCTGGCCGCCGAGACGATGCTCGAGCGCGACGCGTTTGTCGCCAAATACGACAGCAATGGCAATTTCGAATGGGTCCGTCATGCCCAAGGCATCGATGATGACGAAGCGACGGCGGTTGCGACCATTGCGGGAGGGTCGTTTGTTGTCGCGGGCACCTTCACCACCACCATCACCCTCGGCGTGGGCGAAGCCAATCAAACCACCCTGGCGGCACCCTTCGAGTTCGACCGGAACATTTTCGTGGCGCGCTACGATGCCAACGGCCGGTTGCAGGCCGCCGCGCGCGTGCCCGGCATCAGCGCCGCCCACGATACCGGCGTGGTTCCCGGCGGAGATGTCCTGGTGGCTGGCTGGCTTGCGGGCGGTGCGACCCTGCGCGATGTGACCGGAGCAGCGATTCCCGTTTCCGCGGCCGGCAGCATAGACGCGTTCCTGGCCCGCCTGGCCTTTTGACGGGCGATGCGGCAGGAACCAGGGCTGGGCTGCCGCTGGCGGAGCCGCCTAGTTCCCGGGTGGAAACCACAGCATCATGGGGTCGGGACCGTTGCCGGTGTGAATAATCTTCTCGACCGCCAAAGTCTCGGTGTTGACGACATGGACGCCGTCTTCGTGTTCGCAGCCAACGAACGCGCGTTTGCCGTCGGGCGAAAGTTCGATGCCGATGGCGAAACTCCCCACGGGGATGCGTTTGATTTCTTCTTTACTGGTCACATCCATAACGATCAACACGCCCTCCTCGGTCCAGCTTGGGATGTACGCCCGTGTGCCGTCGTCGCTGAAATGTACGCGGACGGGCATGCCGGGGCAGGGAAAGTTCTCGATGGGCTTGTGGGTGGCGGCATCGATGATGGTCACGGACCCGCCGGTCTGGTTCAACGCCCAGAGGTGCTTGTTGTCGGGTGTGAACCCCATGCCTTCAACGCCTTCACCGCAGGGAATCTGGGTGACGAGCTCGCCTGAGACGCGGTCGATGACCGACACGTTCTCCGACGTGATGTTGGCGGTGTACAGGCGCTTGTTGTCGGTCGACACCAGGACCATGTGGGAGATCGTGCCGTGGGTGGGGATGCCGCGCGTGACTTCGTGCGTGGCCGTGTCGACTTCGACCACGAACCCGGTCTGGCCGGCGGTGAAATAGGCGTGTTTGCCGTCAGGCGCCATGGCCGCCCCGTGAATGCGCGTGTATTCGCCCGTCGCTATCTGTTTGATGTGCTTGCGCTGCACCAGGTCGATGACCGAGATGGTGTTGCCGGGCGGCGCGTAATTCGACAGGTACATGATGCGCTGGTCCGGCGTGATGACCATCTCGTGGGGATTGGGTCCCGTCGAAATAGTCTCCACCATCTCTAGCGTGCCGAGATCGATGAACGTGAGCGTGTTGTCGTGTTTGTTGGCGACGGCCAGGAGCGGCTCGCCGCCTCCGGACGCCGAAACCATCATCGCCGTCATCATTGCCGTGAGTTGCAGCATGGTCAGGGGCTCCTTGGTTGCACACACCGATTATGAGGAAGGCAAACTGTGGGGTCAATGGCGTGTCGCGGCGTGTCGCGGCGAGTCCGGCACCACGGTGCCGCAGGCTATCAGCCGGAAGCAGCTGCCACAGAGCCCACAGAGTCCACCGAGTAAAGAAAGAAGGTGAACGGCAGTTAAAAGACCCGCCCTCCCACTTCAGGATTGGACCGGAATGCGGGCGTGTCCGCCCGCAGTGATCTGTGTACGGGTTGGAAAACCCGTCCTCCGTTGCCGGAATGAATCATAAGCAAGATGCTAATGCCGCCTCATTGCGCGTAAGGCATGGATTCTGAGGTGGCATGACCTTCCAGGTCATGATCTATTTCAGGGTGCGCCTATCATGCGCAAGATGCGCATGCCACCTCAATGCCGTCGCGCTTCTCCCCCTTCGGAGGGGGGTGAACGCCGGAAGGCGTTCGGGGGGAGGATTCTTGACCTCCACGAACCGAGTTTTCGAGACTGACCTGTCTCGGCTCCTGCCTCGCCTACCGTTGCACGCACGATCTTGGCTTCGTGTTGATGCAATTGCGGCGCGGCGCGTGGTATCGTCGTGGCGAGGGGGGACGAAACTGTGTTCGACGGCACGCAACGGAAGGAAAGCACCCGCCGCTTTCACTACGGCATCGTGATTCTCGTGATGGCGACGCTGGTGGTGTTTGGGGCGCTGGGGCTGGCGCGGTTCAGCTACAGCATGCTCCTGGCGCCGATGCAGGCAGGCCTTGGCATGGACAACACGCAGGCCGGGGTGCTGGCGACGGCAAACCTCATCGGCTACCTCGTGCTGTCGGTGCTGGGCGGGGCGCTGGCGTCGCGGTATGGTCCGCGGGCCGTGATTGCGGCCGGCCTGGCGCTTGCGGGCGTGTCCATGATGCTGACGGGCCTGTCGGGGGGGCTTCTTTCGGCCGCGTTGTGGCGCGGGGTGACCGGGGTCGGCAGCGGGGCAAGCAACGTGCCGGTGATGGGTCTCCTGGCGGCGTGGTTTGCGCCGAGGCGGCGCGGGCTCGCGGCGGGCATCGGTGTTGCGGGGTCGTCGTTCGCCCTGATCCTGCTGGGCCCAACGGTGCCGAGGATGCTTGCGTTTTTCGGCGACACGGGCTGGCGCTGGTGCTGGGGCATTCTCGGCGCGGTCACGCTTGCGGTGGCGGCCGCCGGGTATCTGCTGCTCCGCAACCATCCGGAAGACGTGGGCGCAAAACCCGTGGGCGCCCGCCCGGACGATCCGGCGCCCGCGCCCCGCACCGATCCGCTGCGCTGGGGCAGCGTGTACCGCTCGGGGGCGGTCTGGCACATCGGGCTTGTGTATGTGGCCTTCGGGTTCTCGTACATCATCTACCTCACGTTCTTCGTGAAATACCTTATCACCGAGGGCGGCTATACCCAGGCCGAAGCGGGCAGGCTGTTCATGCTCATGGGTTGGTGCAGCGTGTTGTGCGGGTTGATCTGGGGCACGGTCTCGGACGTGATTGGGCGCAAGTGGGCCCTGGTGATCGTCTACGCCATTCACACCACGGCCTTCTCGCTGTTCGCGCTGGCTCCGAACCCGCTCGGCTTCGCGATATCCGCGACCCTGTTCGGGTTCTCGGCGTGGAGCATCCCCGCGATCATGGCGGCGGCATGCGGCGACATGCTCGGGCCGCGCATGGCCCCGGC
>CAZFOG010000141.1:0-13995 GCA_964520685.1 uncultured Nitrospiraceae bacterium
AGTGGTACATAAACTGGGGGCAGGTCAATCCCGATCCCGATCTCGATCCCGATCTCGATCCCGATTTCCATTCGTAATTCGTAATTACCATTTGGCCCCGCCCCGCCAAATGGTCTAGAGTAAGGCGGTCTGTGCTATTCAATACCTTGGACTTAGGGCTCACAGGAGTGCATCACCATGGCGGATGGCAGTTTCTTGCGGTTTCCGGACGGGTTTGTATGGGGTACGGCCACGGCGTCGTACCAGATTGAGGGCGCGTGGGATCAAGACGGACGTGGGCCATCGGTGTGGGACACGTTTGCCCACACGCCGGGCAAGATTTGCGATGGCACGACGGGCGACGTCGCGGTAGACCATTATCACCGCTACCAGGAAGACGTCGACCTCATGGCCGAACTCGGTCTCAACGCCTACCGCTTCTCGATCGCGTGGCCGCGGGTTATCCCCGAGGGAACCGGCGCCGTCAACGACGCCGGCCTCGACTTCTACGACCGGCTCGTGGACGCGCTGCTCGAAAAGCGCATCACACCGTATCCGACCTTATTCCATTGGGATTTACCCCAGGCACTCCAGGATAAGGGCGGCTGGGCCAACCGCGATATCTGCCGGCAGTTCGCCGACTACGCCACCGTGGTGGTCGAGCGCCTGAGCGATCGTATCTCGCGCTGGATCACCCACAACGAGCCGGCCGTATACAGTCTTCTCGGCCATTTCATGGGCATCCATGCGCCGGGCCTCACAAATCCTATGGCGACATTTCAGACCATTCACCACCTGCTCCTGTCTCATGGGCTCGCCGCGAAGGCCATTCGAACCGTGGCCAAGTCAACACCCGAGGTGGGCATCACCCTCAGCTTGGCTCCCGTGCATCCCGCGGCGGATACGGACGAGGATCGCGAGGCCGCGCGGCGCTTCGATGGGGTGTTCAACCGGATGTTTCTCGACCCCGTGTTCAAAGCGAGCTACCCGGAGGATATTGGGCAATTGCTCGAGTTGATCATGCCCAAACCCGAGCCGGGCGATATGGAGACCATTGCGGCGCCCCTTGATTTCCTGGGCGTCAATTACTATACGCGCCATGTGATGAAGTATGACGCGGACGTGTTCCCCTTGCAGGCCGAGGAGGTCTATCCCGAGGGCAACGAATACTCGGGCATGTGGGAGATCTACGAGCCGGGCATGTACGAACTGCTGACCCGTCTCAAGGCCGAGTACAACCCGGCCAACATTCTGATTACCGAAAACGGCGTGCCGGTACCCGATGGGAAAGATCTTGACGGCAAAGTGCGGGATTTCCGCCGCATTCGCTATATCCGCGACAACCTCGTGCAAACCCATCGCGCCATCGAGGAGGACGTGCCGGTCCAAGGCTATTTCCACTGGACCATGACCGATAATTTCGAATGGGCCTACGGCCGGACCATGCGCTTCGGCCTGGTCTACATCGATTACGCCAATCTGGAACGGACCATTAAAGAGAGCGGCCGCTGGTTCGCCCAGGTGATTCGCGACAATGGGGTGGATTCGAACGCTTCCGGGTTGCCGTTTTTCCCGCGGTGAGCCCGATGACAAGAGGAGAGGTGCAAATGAAGACCGTGACTGCCAAGCAGATGCGCGAGGCTGACCGCCGCTGCATCGAGGACGTGGGTATTCCAAGCGTGGTTTTGATGAACACGGCAGGCACGCGTGTGTTTGAACACGTGAACCGCGGCCCTGTCGGGATAGTGTGCGGCAGGGGCAATAACGGTGGCGACGGGTTCGTGGTCGCGCGCCTCGCGCTGCTGGCGGGCTACGAGCCACGCCTGGTCATTATCGCCGATCCGGCTGAGTTATCGGGAGATCCGGCGGTTTTTCTGCAGGCCTACCGGAATCTCGGCGGGGCGATTACCGTCGCCAATACCGAAGCGGCCGCCACGAAAGAAGTTGCCGCACTCGGCGATTGCGCCGTTCTCGTCGACGCGCTCCTGGGAACCGGTATCAAGGGCGAGGTCAAGGGCCCGCTCCGTGCGGCCATCGACGCCTGGCCGGAGGTGTATACCGTGGCAGTGGACCTGCCTTCCGGACTCGATGCGGACACAGGCGTTGTCTGCGGCAATTGCGTCCGAGCGGATATTACGGTCACGTTTCAATACGCCAAGCAGGGCCTGGTAATGCCCGAGGCGAAACGGTACGTGGGGCGCCTGGTCGTTGCCGACATCGGGATTCCGAAGGTGTGCGCGGATGACGAGGCGTGGATACGGCTCGAGCGCGCCGGGCGCGGTGCGTGAAGAAGCGGTTATGCGGACGTTCGTAGCCGTCGAACTACCCGGGGAAACCAGGCGGGAATTGCAGGACCTGATCGAGCAGTTGCGCCGGTCGGGTGTCCGGGCGGCTTGGGTGCGTCCCGATAGAATGCACCTGACCTTGCGTTTCCTGGGCGAAATCGCGGAAGATCAGGCGGTGGCGATAGGGGAGATGCTCGCGCAGGGGTGCGCGGGCAGGAGTCCGTTCGAATGCGCCGTGCAGGGCGCGGGCGCTTTTCCCAATGTGCACCGCCCGAACGTGATATGGGCGGGAGTCGGACCCCTCGAGGGTGGGTTGGGAGAGGTTCAGGCCCTTGCCGAGGCGGCGGCGTTGCGGGTCGGACTCAAACCCGAGAACCGGCCTTTCCGGCCCCATCTCACACTGGGGCGGATACGCAGACCGGAGGAGGCGGGCCATCTCGGGCGCGCACTGGCCCCGCTGACGGAGTTTCGAGGAAGGGGGTTTCTGGTGACGGGCGTGACGCTGTTTTCGAGTACATTAAAGTCCACGGGGCCCGTTTACGAACGAATTCGGGAGTGTGATTTCTGATGGCCGGACACGCGGTGTTCAGCATATTGACGATCTATATGGTACTGATCCTGCTCCGGTGGCTCGGGCCCTGGCTCGAGGTGAACACCGATGCGGGCCGGCTTGCCTGGGTGGGGCGGATTACGGAACCGTTGATTCGGCGCGTGAGGCACGTACTGCCGCACATGGGACCCGTCGACTTTGGTCCCCTCGCCACCTTGTTTCTTGTTTGGCTGGTTCGCACCGTAGCACTGCTTGCGATCGCAATGCCGGGCCGGATGCCGCGGCCTCTGTAGCGGGTGGCGTACGCGTCGCGGCAATTCACACGTGAGGTGTAGGGGCATGATTCCATCAGATCCATACGCCGGGGAGCGCGAGGCCATGGTGCGGCACCAGATCGCGAGCCGCGGCATCGCAGACCGGCGTCTGCTGGCCGCGTTGCGCGCTGTGCCCCGCCACTGCTTTGTTCCGCCCGAGATACAGCGGCGGGCCTACGAGGACCGGCCACTCGAGATCGGCTCCGGCCAGACGATCTCCCAGCCGTACATGGTGGCCAAAATGACCGAATTGCTCAAACTCACGCCCCAGAGCCGGGTGCTGGAAATCGGCACGGGGTCAGGCTACCAGGCGGCAGTCCTTGCGGAACTTGTCGCGGAGATCATCTCCGTCGAGCGGTTCCCGGAGCTTGCGGAGACAGCGCGGGAAAGGCTGGATGCGCTCGAATATGGCAATGTGACCGTGGTGGTAGGCGATGGCACGCTGGGTTGGTTGGAACTAGCCCCGTACGACGGTATTATCGTGACGGCGGCCGCTCCCGCCATTCCGCAAGCGCTGCAGTCCCAACTCGCGCTCGGGGGACGCCTGGTGTGTCCCGTCGGAAGCCGGGACCTGCAGCAGCTCAAGATTGTTACCCGCGATGCCGAAGACCATTGCACCGAACACGAAAGCATCCGCTGTATGTTCGTTCCTCTCGTGGGCAGGGAGGGTTGGCCCGCCTGACAGCGTTCCCGGAGTTTTCTCGATTCATGCAGGAGAAACCATGACTATTGTGCGCGTCGACGATATCTGGTTCGAGCGCCGGGGAACCCCCATTCTCCGCGGCGTATCGTGGCATATCGAGCGGGGCCGCCATTGGGCCCTGCTGGGCGCAAACGGCGCCGGCAAGACGACCCTCCTCAAGATCGTGACGGGCTACGAATGGCCTACCCGGGGCCGTGTTCATGTGCTTGGACAGCACTTCGGCGAATGCAATATCCCGGAACTCCGCAAAACCGTGGGCTGGGTCAGCAGCGCTATCGAATCCCGGGTTCCCCAGGATGATCCAGCGCTCGATGTCGTCGTGTCGGGACTCGATGCCTCGCTGGGGGTCTACAGGACGTACTCGGAACACGAATGTGAACGCGCGCGCGCTGCCCTCGAGCGGGTCAACGCAGCAAGCGTTGCCGGGCATGCATACGCCACGCTGTCACAAGGCGAGCGCCAGCGCGTCCTGATCGCCCGGGCACTCATCGCCAATCCACAGCTCATGGTACTTGACGAGCCGTGCGCCGGCCTGGATCCCGCGGCACGTTACCGGCTGCTCCGCGATTTGTCTGATCTTGCCGCGATGCATACCACCCCGACCATCATCTATGTGACGCACCATATCGAGGAGATTGGCGACTGGGTCGAAAACGTTCTCGTTCTCAAAAACGGAACTGTTCTCGCACAGGGGAATCGCGAATCGATGCTGCGCGCACCGGTATTATCGGAGGCGTTCGATGCAGCCTGCGACGTACAAAAGACGCGCGGAGCGTACACCCTACACGTGTTCACCGCCCCGCGCGGCTAATCGTTCTTCGCCACGTCCCGCCGTGCTACTTTTTCTTCTTGGGGGTTTCGTACGGCTTTGTGCCAGCGCTGATGGTGCTCTCAACGATGCCGCGCACGTCGCTCTCGCTCAGACCGCACGCCAGACACTCCGCAACCGCGTCGACCAAATGGTGCTTGACCATGGGGCGGGCCTTTTCACGGCAGATCTTCGGCGCTTTCTCGGCAATCGTCACGCCCACGCCGCGGCGGGTGTGTACGAGTTCGAGAAGCTCAAGGTCGCGATACGCCTTGGTTACCGTGTTCGGGTTCACCTCGAGTAGCTGAGACATTTCACGAACGGACGGGAGCGTGAATCCCGGCTTGATGCGCCCGGAGGCGATCGCGAATTGAATCTGGTTCTCGATCTGCACATAGACGGCGATCGGGCTGTCTATGTTCACGGAGTACGATACATCGTTGCTGTTGGTCATATTCCACCTCTGAGTTTGAGGCAGCTGATTCAAACAGAGTGGGACGTACGCCGTTTGAACCTTCCGCCTGCGGTCTTTTCTTCACCGCATCCTATCCACTATACGACGCGAAAACTCTCGAACCTTATTAGTAAACACACCCGCCCAAGGTGTGTGGTGGCCGGGCACATCTACCCGTTAATGTATGGCATTAACGCGCCGAAGGTTCCCGACTTACTCTGCCGTCTGCCGCATCCGCTTACTGCACCTGTGCTCTGTATGGCGCAGGCAGCTCGGCTGTCTGGGTATCCATCTGTCTGAACGTTACAACAGGCAAACCCGGTGCCGTTCATCGATTTAGGGTATCGTACAGAAGTATAGAAAGTCAAGAGACCCGATGGGGCCGAAAGTAGGGGAACTTTCGGCGCTTTCCCGGTTTGGGAGTTTCGTGATGGCGCAAGCAACGCGCTATGGGCTGGAAAAGATTGGAAAAACGCGAATTGCCCACCGGGGGGCTATCCTGGCCGTGATGGCGTGCCCCCTGGCCTGACGATGGGTCAAGTCGTGACCCAGCGCAAAAGCGCTTCAAGAGGCGTGCTTGATTGCCGGCTCGGCTTGTTACTACAATCTCGTTCGCCACGAGGCCTACCGGGGAGGTTGATTCGGATGAAAGTGCTGATCACGCGGTACACATCGAGAGTCTCTGCAGGGTGCCTGGGTGTCTTTGTCCTGTTCCTTGTCATCGCGGGTGCGTTTCCCGGGTGCAAAGGCGAACCTGCGTCTACGGACAGCCAGGTGGTTGTATCCGAGCGCGCCGCAGGGGCATCGAACAGCGCAGGGAGTCCTGCGGAAGCTCCGGCTGAAACCCCCGAGCGCTTGGGGGCCGGCCGTCACAATCTGCAGATCGCCATGGCGGACGGCGTCAAGCTGGCAACAGACGTATACCTTCCCGGCGGTGAGGAGCCCGTGAGCACCGTGCTTGCCCGAACGCCCTATGGCCGCGAAGATGGCGCAGGGTTCGGGGCATTGTTTGCCTCCCAGGGTATAGCGTTTGTGATTCAGGGTACGCGCGGGCGAGATGGGAGCGAAGGCACCGACATGGTGTTTGGCGACGACGGATGGGGCGCGCACCAGGATGGATTCGACACTGTGGAGTGGATCAAGGCTCAGCCCTGGTCCAACGGAGTCGTCGGGACCTTCGGCATGTCGGCCCTGGGAATCGCCTCCCAATTGCTCGCGCCGTTGTGCCCCGATCTGGCGTGCCAGGTTATCTGGGTCGCCCCATCGAAATTCTATGGGCAGTTGTCGTACCAGGGCGGGGTATGGCGCAAGAACCTGTGCGAAAAGTGGATCGAGCAGCAGGGAAGCAGCCATGTAATCGAGGAATGGAAAAGCCATCCCACCGACGATGCATTTTGGAGTTTATACGATCTCGAGGAACGCGCCGGTGATATCAACGCGCCCGGGTTGCATGTCGGCGGGTGGTGGGACATTTTCGCGCAGGGCACCATCGACAGTTTCATCTCCAGGCAAACCAGGGGGGGAGAGCGGGCTCGCGGCAACCAGATGCTGATCATGGGGCCGTGGGGACATGCCCCCTCGCAGGATTTTGGCGATGTCAAGCTTCCGGATAACTTTATGGGCGTTGATCTGAACGGGGTGTCGCTGCGATTCCTGAAGCATTGGCTTTCGGGAGACCAGGCGCAGCCGATGTCAGAGCCAACTGTGCAATATTATACCCTCGGGGATTTCTCCGAACCTGAGGCGCCTGGCAACGAATGGCGCACCGCCCCCGGCTGGCCCCCGTACGAGACGCGCGATGAAGCCCTGTTTCTCCACGCTGACGGCAGCCTGGCGACAACGTCTCCGGCGAATGGCGAAGACACCCTGGCATATGCATTCGATCCCGGCAACCCCTGCCCGACCCACGGTGGCCAGAATCTGATTCTGCCGGCAGGACCGTTCGACCAAAGCGCTCTGGCGAGCCGAAGCGATGTCCTTCGCTTTGTAACCGCGCCACTGGAGGCGCCCATGGAAGTCACGGGCCGTGTGAGGCTGCATCTCTTTGTTTCCTCGGATGCCCCCGATACGGATTTCACGGCCAAGCTGGTGGATGTCTACCCGGATGGCAGGGAGATTCTGCTTCTCGATAACATCCAGCGCGTCAAATTCCGAAACGGGTATGAGCAGCCCGAGCCGCTTCCACCCGGTGAGGTGGGTGAGCTGACCGTCGATTTGTGGTCCATCAGCATCGTGTTCAACAAAGGGCATCGTATCGGATTGCACGTGTCCAGCAGCAACTACCCGCGTTTCGAGGTCAATCCCAACACCGGCGCGGATTTCCCGCCCGAAGACGCTTCCGCCCTGCGCATCGCGCACAATACGGTGTACGTCAATACCGGATACGCGAGCGCCCTCATACTTCCCGTGCCAGTCACTGCCGTACCGTGAATCTATCGAGCATCCGCGGCGGCCATGGCGCTACGCAGCGCGCAGACTGAAGTATTGTGTCCCCCCTTGTGATGCCATGAGCCGGGCTGAACCCATCCTTTGGATCGTGTGGCGCACAGCCGCTGGTATTCGCCTGTCATTACAGGGATTGGCAGCGGGAAAATCCACTTATAAGTCTTTTTATGCCAATATTTTATGGTTTCTCTGCAAAATCTTATTGACAAATTGGGCCTCCGCGCCTATCCTGTCATTACATTTGAGTTCAAGGTGTAATTACAGATGGACGGCTTAACAAGGGACTGCATTAGAATGGAAACCCCGCCTGAAATCCCGGTGTATGCGTTTATTAAGCGTGAATTGAAAAACCAGATCGAAAGCGGGGAGCTGCCAGAAGGTGCACGGTTGGCTTCGGAGCATGAACTTGCGCGGCAGTACAATGTAAGCCGCAACCCGACGCGCCAGGCGATGCGTGACCTCGAGCTGGAAGGGTACATCGTGCGGCGTCCCGGCAGCGGTTCCTTCGTTGCTCCCAAGGCGCAATGGCAAAAACCGCTGCGGATTGAAGGGTGGCGCACCGTTGCGTTGGCGTGTCCCGAATTCGAGTGCCATTACACGCGGAGCGTTGTACGCGCGTTCAATCGCACGGCGGCCGAACGGGGCCTGCACACCATGTTCTATTTCCTCCGTTTCACCGCAGAAACGGAGTTTGAGTTTCTGGCCAATATGCGCAACAGCGGCGTCGAAGGCGTGGCGTTCTGGCTGCAGCACGCTACGGAAAAGACGCTGGATCTGCTCCGCAAATTTCAAAGATCGGGCTATCCATTCGTGCTGGTGGACCGTTACGTGCGCGGATTTCAAACGGATTTTGTGGTGTCGGACAACGAAGATATGGCGTATCGGCTGACGAATGCACTCGTCAGCCGCGATCACAAGAACATCGCGTTTATCACCTCGGGGCTTGACAACACCGCGGCCGAGGACCGGTTCTCCGGGTATCGGCGCGCCTTGAAGGAAGCCGGCGTACTGTTCAATGTGGATTTGATGGGGATTCTCGGGTCGTCGGGCGGCCCGCCCGTCAGCGTGGTGAGCCGTCTGATGGCGCACCGGAGGCGGCCCACGGCATTTTTCTGTGCCGACGATGGTATTGCGGTGAATCTGCTCGACGAGTTGGCCGAGCTTGGATTTCAGGTTCCCGGTGACGTGGAAATCGCGTTGGTGGATGATAACGAACTGGCAGGCGCGCTCGATATCCCCATGATCGCGGCGGCGCAAGCCGGTGACGAGATGGGGTGCCAGAGCGCCGAAATCCTGCTGGCGCGCATCGAAATGCCGCGGCGGACCGTCCAACAACGCTTTCTCAAGGCTGAACTCCGTGTTCATGCGCCTAAAGACTACAGTATGGAAGAAATGCCCAATAAAGGGAGGATACAACTAAGTTCGGGCAAAACCGTCTAGAGCGCAGGCGCGGAGAATATATACAAATGGTGACTTATGAGGCGAAATGAAGTGAGGGCAGTTTACGCGATTGAAGGGAGGCAAGAAATGAGAGGAAAACAGGGATTCACACTGATCGAATTGCTGGTAGTTATTGCGATTATCGGTATCCTGGCCGCCATTTTGTTGCCGGCATTGTCACGGGCGCGCGAGGCCGCACGGCGTGCAAGCTGTGCCAACAATCTCAAACAATGGGGCATTGTGCTCAAGATGTATGCCAATGAGAGTAAGGGCGAGATGTTCCCGGGTGTTGCACGAACGGAGCTCAATATAGGCGGCTATCCCATGGGCATTAACGGCGCGGCAGTTTATCCCGAGTATTGCACCGACATGCAAATCGCGGTGTGCCCGTCGGACGCAGCGGCTTGGGATATGAATGCCCGAATTCAGATGGCCGCGGTCGATCAGTCTCCGGAAGCGCGCGCATGCCTGGAGGCGTTGACGTCGCTTCTGCCGTCTTACCTGTACATGCCGTACGCGACGAAGAGCGCATCTCAAGGGAAAGACGTCATCTTTGGCCTCACGTACAGCCAGTTTTACGACGCGTATTTTGGGGGTGGTTTCATACCATACCCTGAATCGGCCGTGATAGGCTACGGGTGCCCGTGGGGTATTACGAAGTCGAAGTCGTGGATCAATCCGAATACGCTGAGCGACACGGCGGCCAATGGCAACACTCCCCTTCTCTTAGGCGGCGATGGGGTCACGACTAGTGCGATCGACGATGACGGTGCTCCGTTGCCCGAGGAATACCAGCACCTCCGTGAGGGCATCGAGCGGTTCTTCATTACCGATATCAACAATCCCGCGGCAAGCGCTCTGGCACAGAGCGAGCTGCCGATAATGTTTGACGCGTGGGGTGATGAACTCAAGCTGGGCGTGTTCCCCGATCCGTTCCCTGCTATCGGGGCATACAACCATGTGCCGGGCGGCGGAAATGTGCTGTATATGGATGGTCACGTTTCGTTCGTACGCTATCCGGGCGAGTATCCGATCGGCAATGGACCCGCAGGCACCTATGGTGCAAACTTCGGCAGCTGGGTTGGGGCTGTTGTCCAGACAAGCGAAAGCTAATTAAGACTCCCAGAGGTTTATTATCAGGCCGTTCCCTTTTCGGGGGAGCGGCCATTATTGTATTCGAAGGCGTAGGCCTTGCACCATCTGTGCGCGCCGCGGCCGTGTGTCTGTACCCGGGGTTGCGAGCACACTTGCCGGAAGCAGTCACGACATGAGCCTGCCCTCGCGGAGGTCGAACACGATATCGGGCTGGATGCTGTCGACGGGTTGATGGCTTACCAACAGCACCGTGGCCCCGCGTTTGCGAGCGCTGTCCAGATGGGCCAAAACGGTTTCGGCGCTCTCGGGGTCGAGGTTGCCGGTGGGTTCGTCGGCCAGAATGACGGTGGGGCTGTTGAGCAAGGCTCGTGCCATGGCGCAACGCTGGCGTTCGCCTGCCGACATCTCGCCGGGATAGTGGTTGCTGCGGGCCCCCAGTCCCAGCTCTGAAAGGAGCTGCTTTGCGCGGTTGAGGGCACCGTTGGGGTCGGCAGCGGCCAGCGTGGGCAGGAGGACATTTTCGAGTGCCGTCAGGTAGGGCACGAGGTGAAACAACTGGAACACGACCGCTATGTCACGGGCGCGCAGGGCCGCGCGCTCGCGCAGTGACATGGTATCGATACATGTACCGGCCACGGTAATGCTGCCTTGAGACGCGTGACTCAGCCCGGCCGCCAGATTGATGAGGGTGGTCTTGCCGCTGCCGGAGGGGCCGCGCACCAGAGCCAATTGTCCTTGCTCCACCTCGAACGTGACGCCGTCCAGGGCGTGCACGGTTGTGTCCCCTTTGCGATATTGTTTCGAGACTCCTTGAAAGCGGATCATGCTGCGGTCTCCCTGAGCATGTCGACTGGGTCCTGGAGCAAACCCGTGACGACGGGCGGCAGGCCAAAGATAACGGCCACCACCGGGGTGGCGGCGGCGATAACGGCTAATGAGGCGAAGCCGGGCAGCGCGATGCGTTCGGTCACGATGACGGCAGGCGCAAGCAGGTAGCCCAGTGCGCACCCCGCGATGCCGCCGGCGAGGCCATACAGCACGATCTTCGCGATGAAGAGGCTCGCGATACGGCCGCCCGAGATGCCGAGGGCTCGGAATACGCCGATCTCGGGGCGGCGGTTTCGGACGTTGAAGTAGGTCAATCCCCAGATGGCCGTGGCGGCCCCGGCGATGACAATGGCCACCGTGGCCAGTTGCAGCCGTTGTACCATGTGGCGCTGTTCATGCCGAGCCAGCAGGATCTCGCGGTAGGGTTGGACGCCAACGCCTGGCAGGACGGTGCGAATGCTTTCCTCGAGCGAGCCGAGAATGTCAACTGTGTCGACGGGACAGTTGCAGGCGAGCGCATCTATCGCGTTGACACGGCCCTCGACACCGAGGAGGGCCTGCACCTCGGTCAAATGGGCGAATAGCCGGATGTCTTCGGGGATGGCTCCCTTGGGTTCAATGACACTGCCCACCTCGAAGGACTTCCCGAGGATGTCAATTGTACCGCCCGGCTCGAGATTCAGGGCCCTGGCAGCGGCGGCGCCTACGAAGACCGTGCCCGGGGGTACTTGGTACGCGGTGGGCATGGGTGTCTTGAACGAATCGTTGCGTGACAGTTCGCCGCGCAGTCCCGTCAGGACGACGGTCTTGCCGCCAACCTGAATGGTTTTCTGATACTTGCCAACGAAATGCTGCGCCAATACGGTGCTGCCCGCGAGTTTTTCGACGTGGCTTTCCGGCATGTCCGGACCATCGAAATTGAGCGCCTGGTATTGGGCGGGATCGGCGTCCGGCGGGGTTATGAGGAGATTGAACCCCATGTCTTTCATCTGGACGCGTGTAGCGTCCACGGAGCTTTTACCGACGGCGATCATGATGGCCAACAGCGCGGTTGCCAGCACGACGACGCTGAAGCACAGCAGGGTGCTCCATTTCGATTGCTGAATCTCCCGCAGGACCATCCGGTGGACGGTAAGGTTGCCTTTCATCTTTCCTCCCTATGGATGTGAGTTCGCCGCCGGTACTGCCACCACGTAGCTGCTGCGACGCCCAGGGAAACCATGCACATCGCCCCTGCCACGAGCCCTCCCAAGGCCAGAACGGGAGGCGCTGCAAACGTCTCAGATTCGGCGGCGCTTGCCTCGAGCGGCGGTCCCACCACGTGCTCGATGTAGAGCGGCGCCGCAAATTCCCGCGCGCGGGCCTCGTCCGCGCCGGTCCACAGTATTGGAAGCTCGACACCCAGCGCGTAGGGATTCTCGATGCACGTGCAGGGTCCGGCGAGTCTCTCCAAGAGCTGGCTGATGTTTTCCCGCGTCAGCGTGCCGGCGGTCAGGGGGGGAAAGAGCATGACGCCTCGGCCTGCGAATACGCCCACCCAGTCGGAGTCGAGCTCGCCGAGTGTTGCGAAATGCATGAAGGTGCGCTCGCGCGGGTCGGCACGGTCAACCTCGATGAGCGCAATGGTGTGGTCACGCTCGGTGTTCCAGGCTTGCAGGAGGTCCTCAAGCAGCGACCTGATCCCGGCGGTGGTGCCGGCGTCGGCCCCGGGCACGTGCACGAGAACGGCCAGATTCGCGATGGTTTCAATTCGCAGGCGCTCGCGCAGCGGCGATTCGCGGAGGACTTCCAGGTCCTCATCCGTCGGAGCGGGGTCCCAGCGGTCGACGACCAGATTCAGTGCGCTTGCGGGATGCCGCGCGACCAGTACGGTCAGCCGCGTTGTATCGGGCGCCTGCTCGAAGCCGTGATCGCTCCACACAACGGCCGGGTCATCGGTCGAAATGCGTTGAATGGCCAGATTGAGGTCCTCTGCGGTGCCGCTGGACCACGCACGCAGGCGTTCGTAGTCGGCATCGGTGAGCGGGTCGTTTTCGGGTCCGATTACGAGGAGAGAATGGACGTCGCGGCGGTTTTCGAAGAGAGCCATGGCCACGGTGAGACCTTCACAGGCCCAGACACAGGCGGCGGGCAGCACAACAAGAGCCGCAACCACGCATGCGCGCGTTGGGCTGATGCCAGATGCCCAGACCCGTTGCATGATGGGCGATTCTCGTAGATTCGGAGGCATTGCGCCATAGGACACGGATGCTTTTGGAGTCATGACCTGAGAATCATAGCACTTATGCCCAACTCATGGGAATTCAGGGGGCGCAGACAGGATGCCGCGCCTGTATCGGGTGGACGTGCATGGACTCGCACGGACAGACACCGAATCGCACGGGCAGACACGGACCAACACGGCGCGGTATAGCCGCAACCAGATATTGAGCGCTTCTGAAAGGAAGGCGGGTCTTCTCACCGCCAGCCACGTCAAGCGCTGCGAACAACGCCACTCTGCCGGGGAGCCCCGTAACGGCGTCATCCATTCGCGTTCTTCAACGGGGTGCGAACGCTAATGCGGCTGTTAACTCGGTGCAGAACTTACTTGGACTCGAGACGGGTCACACCGTCCCAATCGGCAACGGGGGGTTGCGCTATCAGTACTTGACAACGTTGCAGAAACAGGGCCGTTGGGGCATCGTCGGGAAAGGCTTTGCCGAGTTCGGTAAAGGTGCGCAATGCGGCCTTCCAGTCCCGCCGGAAGTAGGCGTCGAGCCCTCTCGAGAATCCGTCACAAAGTTCTTTGGCACCCTCGGGCAGTTGGCCTTCGGGATCGCCCACAAGTTCATAAATCATGATGCCCTGTTTTCTGCCGAGCACGGCTACGCGGTCCAGGGGCCGGAACGCGAAACGCGTGGCCGTCTGCGCATAGGTGGCCTCACTCACAATAATGGGGGTACCGTAAACCTTGCCGGCGCCTTCAAGGCGGTTGGCCACGTTCACGGCGTCCCCGAGAACGGAGTAGTTCATGCGTTCACTCGACCCGATGTTTCCGACGACCACGTTGCCCGTGTGAATGCCGATGCGGGTAGGCAACGGCAGCTTATTCTCG
>CAZFOG010000142.1:0-13981 GCA_964520685.1 uncultured Nitrospiraceae bacterium
GAGGTCGTCGAGCGGCCGGGCTCAGTCGTCAAGGAACTGCTCGAGAACGCCCTGGACGCCGGCGCCTCGCGCATTATCGTGCGTCTCGTCGCGGCGGGACGACGCACCATCGAGATCATCGACAACGGCCACGGCATGTCGGAGCAGGACGCGCTGCTCGCCATCGAACGGCACGCCACGAGCAAGATTCGCAAGGCCGAGGACATCGACAACGTGGTGACCATGGGATTCCGGGGGGAAGCGCTTCCCAGCATCGCCTCCGTATCGCGATTCGAACTGGTAACGCGCCGTGCGGATGACCAACACGCCACGCGCATCCGGATCGAGGGGGGCGTGTTGCGTGACGTATCCCAGACCTCCGCGCCGCCGGGCACGCGCGTCACCGTCAACCGGCTCTATTTCAACACCCCCGTTCGCGCGAAGTTTCTGAAAGGCATCACCACCGAACTCAGCCAGTCCATTGACATCGTCCAGCGCCACGCCTTGTCGGCTCCGGGCGTCGCGTTTCAAATGCTCCACAACGAGAAGCTCCTCTTCGATATCCCCGAAAACACGACCCTACTCGACCGCATTGCCCTGATATGGGGCCTGGGATTCGTGGATGACCTTGTCGAGCTTGAGGGCGAAGGGGCGGGCCTGACGTTCTCGGGCTATATCGGAACGCCCTCCCTGACCCGCTCAGGGCGCACGCATCAGTTTTTTTTCTTCAACGGCCGGCCCATCGTCAACCGAAGCCTGCAGTACGGGTTCGAGGAGGGGTACCGTGGCCTCCTGACCGTGGGACGGCGGCCCGTGGGCATTGTCATGGTAACGGCCCCGCCGCGTCTCGTTGACGTCAATATTCACCCGGCCAAACGCGAAATCCGCTTTCGCGACGAAAATGCCGCGCGCCAGGCCCTTCGCGACGCTGTCCGAAGCTGTCTGGGGCATTTGGTCAGAATCCAGGAGCCTTCCCGTATCGCGGCGGACCAGGGCAGGACGCGGGACGATGAGGCAGCGGACGCCACCGGCGGCCGCACATATGAACCCGCGCCGCAACCGCGGGAACAGGGCGAGCCGCGGAGCTCCGCCGCCGGTGCTGCGGCTTTGGCGTCAGGCCCGCCGGCACTCGACCCCTTGCCGCCTGCGCAGACGGAATTCGCCGGCGTACCCGCGAGAGATGCCGCTGAAGATGCTGCCACGCCGGGAGTCGAGCCACGGGCGTTCCACGCATCCCTCGGGCGCGTCGGTGAAGTACCTTTGCAGATCTTCGACACCTACCTTCTGGTGCCGGAGGACGACCGCCTCCTAATCATCGACCAGCACGCCCTGCACGAACGCCTGACCTACGATAATTTGATGGCGGACCTGCAGGATGCGGATTACCAGGCACAGCAACTGGTCGTTCCCATTCTGGTCGATGTGCCCCCGGCCTACGTCAAGCTCGTCCAACAGCACCGCGATTTGTTCTCGAGACTCGGCATCGAGATTGAGCCGTTCGGTGGCAACACCTTCCAGGTGACGGCCATTTGCCCACTTTACGAAGACTCCGCCATCCCGAACGCCGTCCATCGTGTACTCGACACGCTCGCCCAGGGCGACCTGTTCAACCGCGAAGAAATGGTGTCCGACCTGCTCCGTCTGACGGTCGAGGCCTGCCGCAGCTCGGTCAAGGCGGGGGACAGGCTGTCGCCCGAGGAGCGGCGCGAACTTCTCGAGGGTTTCCGGCGGCTGCGCCCGCCCTATACGTGCCCTCATGGCCGCCCCATCATCACCGAACTGACCCAGTTTCAAATGGAGAAGAGCTTCCGGAGGCGCCAGTGAGGAACGCAATCGCCGTCGTCGGGCCGACGGCCTCGGGCAAAACCGCCCTCGCCCTGGAACTCGCCTTGCGTCTCGATACCGAGATCATCTCCGCGGATTCGATGCAAGTCTACCGCGGAATGGAGATTGGCACAGCCGCACCAACCCCGCAGGAACAAGCGCTGGTAAAACATCATTTCGTTAGCATCCTGGACCCCGGCGAGGAGTTCTCGGCCGGCCTCTTCGAGCGCATGGCCCGCGAAGTGGTCGATTTGCTAAATGCCCGGGGCAGGGTCGCCGTCGTTGCCGGCGGCGCGGGATTGTATGTGCGCGCCTTGCTCGAGGGGCTTTTTCCGGGTCCCGGGAAAGACGACTCGATACGGGCGCGCCTGCACCGGGAAGCGGAAGAGGGGGGCGTCGCGCCGCTCTATGCCCGCTTGGAACTATGCGATCCCGGCTATGCCCGGGTCATCAACCCCAATGATCTGCGCCGTGTCGTGCGCGCCTTGGAAGTCTATGAATTGACCGGGCAGCCCTTGTCCAGGCTCCATGCCGATCACCAGGAAACCTCCATGCCGCTCGATGCCGTGCAGGTTGCCTTTGACTGGCCGCGCGAGGAACTTTACGCGCGCATCGACGCACGCGTCGACGCCATGTTCCAGCACGGGTTTGTTGACGAAGTGCGCGCTTTGCTCGATGGGGGCTACGAGAAACACCTGTACCGGTTGCGTTCGCTCGGGTACCGCGAAATTGCCGCCCACCTCGCCGGCAAGCAAACGTTCGCAGACGCAGTCGAGGCCATGAAGCAAAACACCCGCCGGTTCGCAAAACGACAGCTCACGTGGTTCCGCGCCGATCCCGATATCCACTGGATGAAAGCCGAGCCGGGGCGGTCTGTCTCAAACTATGCGGACGAGGTGCTCGGCCTGCTCGACGGCGGCTCGTGAGTGTCAACGCACCGGGTGGCAGCGGTGGAGCCCGGCCTCGGTCACGATCACATCCATCGGCACGTCATGGGCCTCGACGGGCATTTCAGAAATCATCTGCATCGCGTATGCTACCGCTATCTTCGTTCCCGAAAAACCCGCCAGAAACCGGTCGAAGTATCCGCCGCCGTAGCCGATTCGCCACCCTGCTTCCGTAAACGCCAGGCCCGGCACCAGCACGATGCTTCCCGATGGCGGAGGCGTGTCGCGGCGGAACTCAGGCCGGGGCTCGAGTACGCCAAACGTTGCCGGCGCGAGTTCCTCCATCCCTTCCAGCTGGGACCACACCATCCGGCCCTTGCCCAGGGTTGCCGGCACCAGTACCCGGCACCCTTCCGCAAGCAGCCGTTCAATGAGCGGCTTTGTGTCGACTTCGTTATCCTTGGACGCGACATAGGTCAATACCGCGGTGGCCCCGGCGAATTCCGGCAGCGTCGCGACTGACGCGCAGATCGCAGCGCTTTTGGCCGCTGCCTCCGCCGGCGACAGGGCTCTCCGCGCCCCGAGCAATTCCTCTCGAATGGCCTTTTTGTCGCGCATATACCGCCTTTGCATCTTGCCACGCATTCACCGGTTTCCCGCCCTTATACAAGCCGGTAGCGGGGCTGTCAAGGCCGATGATGCGGGTGCTTCAGGCTAATGGTATACTGACTGCGACGGAATCTGGGGAGGTTCGCGGAAGTTCTTCACAAAAAGACGTAAGTCTGTGATACGCTTGGTTGTGGTTGTATTCCGCCTGGGATGACCTGCCAGATATGGGGACTTTACAGCAGTACGTGAATGGAGAGCTCTAACTTCTTCAAATGGGGTTATTTCCAATGAATCGAAGCCGGCACACTCCGGGGAACGTGTCACTTCCTGCGCTCTTCTGCTCTGTTCTCTTTTTATGTTACGCGAGCACGGCGGCCGCCGTACCGGCAACCGGGGACGCGGCGGGTGTTCCCTCCGAAGCCAAACGGGTCCTGTCCAAAGCGCCGGACTGCGTCCGCGGAGTCTATCTCAACTCAGCCAATTTCCACGAACGCAGGATCATCGAGACGCTTCACTACGCCCAGGAAGCCGGGCTCAATGCTGTTGTGATGCACGTGAAAGACCCCTTCGGCCACATCTACTGGGATTCCCAGAACGCTCTTGCGCGCGAGATTAAGGCGTCGAAGGGCGACAAGCAACTTCGGGCCGCCCTCAATCGCTTCAACGATGCCGGATTGTGGACCATTGCCAAGCTCGACCTGTTTCAGGACACCCTGCTCGCCGAGCACCGTCCCGGATGGGCCATTCAGGATACCGCCACCGGAAAGCCCTGGTACAACAAGCGCGACCTTGCCTGGGGCAATCCGCACGACGAACGCGTGTGGGACTACAACCTCGCGTTGGCCAAAGAGCTGGTGGCGCTCGGCTTTGACGAAATCCAGTTCGATTACATCCGGTTTCCTTCCGATGGGAACCTGAACCGCGCGAAGTACCCGAAGGTCCTCGAGGGTAAGGACCGGCTTCAAGTCATTGGAGCGTTTCTTGAAAAGGCCAACAAAGAACTCAAACCTTTCGGCGCCACCATATCCGTGGACCTTTTCGGTTTTGTCGCGTGGATGACTTACGATTTCGGCGTGGGGCAGCGCATCGAAGAGATCGCTCCCCATGTTGATGCTCTTTGCCCGATGCTCTATCCCTCGCATTTCCCCAAAAACTTCGGAGGCAAGGACGATCCCGCCAAGCATCCCCGGGAAATCATGGAAGAAAGCATGAACCGCCTGAAGAAGCGCACCAAAGCCGATATCCGCGCGTGGGTGCAGGGGTTCTGGTACGAGCCCGGCGACATTACCGCTCAGATAAAGGGCATCGAAGCCGCAGGATACTCGAGCTACCTCATCTGGAGCCCCTCTTCGCGGTATGACGTAACCTATACCGCCCTCGCGGCGCATCAGAACAAGACCTACTCTGTTCCCAAATACTACCCGACCCTCGCCGACCTCGCCGGGATAGGCCGGTCGGAACTGCGCGGCGTGACCCATGTGGTCAATGTCACGGATTACGTCAACGGGTCCACGGTGCTCAGTCTCGACAAGTCGTCAGCCGAGCACAAAAGCGCGTACACAACCCCCCGGCAGCTCGTCGAGACCGTTGACGAAGCCATACTCGACGCCATTCTGCACGCGCGCGGCATCGAGTCCTCCTGGAAAGTCTCTCGCAGCTCGAAAGTGGACAAAGTGGTCGAATTCCTTCTCAAAGACTTGGGCATTTCGGCCCGTACCATGCGCATCGAGCCGATCCGGATTGCGTGGAAAGGCGATTGCCGTTTCGCACGGGGCGACAAGGATGACACGCCTGCCGAAGCGGCTGTCGCGGCGGCTTCGGCACCCGAGTCTCAGTCCGGCCACACGCCTTCTTCCCCCGATTCGATCGCGGCGGAATCTGCGGGGGAACCGGCCGGAGCCACCCCGACTTCGTGACCCATTCTCCCTGCAGAATGTGCCGCCGCCCGGCAAGAATTACTGTCTCTTCCAATCCCCACCACTTACCCGGATGGGCTGTAAGTAATTGCCATATAAAAACTTGTGTCCGTCGATGATGCGTCCTGCGGTTGGCACATGCCTTGCGTCTTCTCGTTTGGCGGCATGGGATGCCGCTGTGTGCCCCGTATCGCGGGTGGCTTGGCAGTTGGGAGCGGTGCCCGAAAAGCGTTCCTGATATCCAGTTGTTGCCAAACGCCGGCGCCAGGCCATCCCGGCGGTGCACACGGATTGGTCAAGCTACTCGGACGGGGTGCCCACAAGAAGCGTGGGGGAGACGCGAGATGATCCAGGGCTTATATGCCGCAGCATCGGGAATGATGGGCGTGGAACGCCGCCACGATGTGATCGCAAACAACATCGCGAATGCCGCCACCCCCGGGTTCCGCCGTCAGGTGCCCGTCAACCAGGGCTTCAACGAAATCCTGCTGCACCGCATGCGCCATCCGTTCCGTTTGAACGCCGAGCGCGCTCCCGGAGGCGGCCAGAAACTTGTCGAGACGTTTACGGACGTGCACTCCGGAAACGTCGCCGCCACCGAAGACCCCCTCAATATTGCCCTGCAGGGTCCCGGTTTCATCGCAGTCGATACGCCCCACGGCGAACGGTTCACGCGCAACGGAAAACTGGCCATTGATGCCAACGGCCTGCTTGCCACCGCCGACGGCTACCACGTCCAGGCCGAAAGCGGGGGCGGAATTGACGTCAGCGGCGGAAACATCTCGATTGACGAGGACGGCAACGTCTACAGCCAGGGCATCTTCGTCGCTCAAATCCGTATCGTCGAGTTCGAGGACCCCCACATGCTGACGCGCGCAGGGGCGAATCTGTACGAGGCGTCTGACGAGGCGATGCGGCGCTCGGCCCAGGCGGCGGATACGCGCGTGCTTCACAAGTCTCTCGAGTTGTCCAATGTTCAGGTTCCGGCCGAAATGCTTCAGATGATGCTCGGCGCGCGCGTGTACGCCGCCAACCAGAATGTCATCAATGCCATTGACGAAACCATGGGCCGCCTGATTAACGAAGTGGCCATGCCCGTCTAGGGTAAGGAGGAGCCGCGATGATTCGCGCAATGTTTACTTCGGCAACGGGCATGATCGCCCAGCAATTGAACGTTGATACCATTGCCCACAACCTGGCCAATGTGAACACCACGGGGTTCAAGAAGAGCCGGGTCAATTTCCAGGACCTGCTATATGAGACCCTCCAGCCGGCAGGGTCCGAGACCACCACCGGCGCCACCATTCCCGAAGGCGTCCAGGTCGGGCATGGCGTACGGCCGGCATCCATTGCGAAGCTCTTTACCCAGGGCAACATGATTCAGACCGGCAACGAGCTGGACCTCGTCATCGAGGGCGACGGCTTCTTCCAGATTGAACTGCCGGACGGCACCATTGCCTACACGCGCGACGGCAGCTTCAAGCTGAATAACGACGGCACGATCCAGACCGTGGACGGATTCGCCCTCGAGCCCGGAATCACCATCCCCGAGGACCACGAGCAGATTACCGTGAACTCCGACGGCACGGTCTCTGTGAAGGTGCCCGGGCAGTCCGCCGAAACCAATGTGGGGCAGATCCAATTGGCACGCTTCATCAATCCTGCCGGCCTGGATGCGCGTCTCGGCCGGAACCTCTTGCTGGAAACCGAGGCATCGGGCCCGCCCACCATCGGCCAGCCCGGTGAAGAAGGCATCGGGTTCCTCGAACAGGGTTTCCTCGAAAACTCGAACGTGCAGGTGGTCGAGGAGATCATCCAGCTCATTATCGCCCAGCGCGCATACGAAGCCAGTTCAAAAGTCGTACAGACCTCCGATGAAATGCTCCAGACGGCCAACAACGTCAGGCGATAAGCCGGGAGGTTGATGCCAGATGATGTACCGAAACGCAGTCAGCGGTCCGCTCTTCCATGCGGCACTCGCGGGCGTCTTCCTGGTGGCGGCGTTCGACGCCGGCGCCGTCAGCGTGGTCACGCTCCGCGAGGAGGCCTATGTGAAAGGGCCTCAAGTCGTGCTCGGCGATGTGGCCGATATCCAGGGCGATGCGGCCGATTCCATGGCTGAAATCGAACTCCTGCCCGCGGCATCGCCGGGCAGCGTCAAACGCATTCACGCATCCATGCTCCGTTCGCGTTTGGTGACCTCCGGGTTCAGTCCGGACGAATTCGAGATCGCGGGGGCCGAGAGCGTCAATGCCACCACCATGTGTATCGAGCTTTCGCGCGAAATGCTGGTCGATGATTTGCGCCGCTTTATTGAGAGCGAAATGCCCTGGGACGCCTCGAATGCCACGGTCGATATCGACCCGCCCCAGAACGGGCTGACCTTGCCCGAAGGCGAGCTCGCCCTGGAGTGGAGCGCCACCCCCCTCTACCGGTATCTCGGGAAGGGAACGATCCGGGGAGAGGCGCTCGTGGACGGAGAAGTGCGCGACGTGGTGTACTGCAAGGTCGATGTCCAGGCCTATGGCGACGTCGTGGTAGCATCGAGTGACATTCCCCGCGGCGCCATTATCTCCCCGGGCGATCTGGCCATCGAGAAGCGAGCCCTGTCGGCCATGCGCAGCGGCTTCTACCAGACTCCGGACGAATTGGTGGGGATGGTCGCGCGCAGCACCGTATTCCCGGGTACCGTGCTCACGTCGCGGCATCTCATGCCGCGACGCATCGTAAAACGCAATCAAATCGTTGTGGTCGAGGTCAAGGCCGGTGCGCTTCTGGTGCGCGACCGCGCCCTGGCCATGAGCAACGCCGCTGCCGGTGACCTGATCGTCTGCCGGCGTATGAATTCGAAGGAGGAGTTCCAGGGCGTCGTTCGAAAGGACGGCGTTGTCGAGGTGCAATAGCGCCGGGAGGCCCGTTGTGATACGTAATTGCCTGCTTATTATGGTTGCCATGGCCGTGGCATGGTCCGCCCCCGCGGATTCCCTTTTCTCGAAGGAAGTCGCCAGGCGAGGGCCCGCTGTTTCCAATAAACACACCCGGTTCACCGAGGGCGACATTATCATCGTGCTGGTGCGCGAGAATATCGACGCTACCACGCAAGCCGACACCAATACCAAGAAAGAGTCGGAAATTGTCGCCGAAGCTCCCATTGGCGGCAACGCGTTTCTGGTGGCTCCTAAACCCGACGGGCTGGGGCTCGTCAAGCCTGAACGCCTGCCCGTATGGGATATCAATATCGAAAATGAACATAAGGGCCAAGGCGATACGTCACGCACCAACAAACTCACCACCACGATTTCGTGCACCGTGACAAAAGTCCACGACAACGGCAACCTCGAAATTCTGGGTAACAAGAGAGTCACGGTAAACCGCGAGGATTCCACGGTTCTGGTCACGGGTATCGTTCGTGCGCGCGACGTGTCTCCCGAGAACACCGTGCCTTCGGACAGGGTGGCTAACGCTGTGGTGGAGCTTAAAGGGAAAGGTCCGTTGTGGAACAACCAGCGCCGTGGTCTGCTCACTAAAATCCTGGACTGGTTTTCCCCATTCTAGAGGACATGAGAATGCATACTCGTACCGCCTGCCTCCTTTTAGGATGCGCCCTGTTGTGTGGGGTTCTGGCCTCTTCCGATGCCTGTGCAAGCCGCATCAAGGACCTGTGCGCTGTTCAGGGCGCCCAGGAAAACGCCCTCACCGGCGTCGGGCTCGTGGTCGGCCTTGCCGGCACCGGTGACGGCAACGCGGACGCCTTGCGCCGTCAGCAGCGCCTCCTCGAACGCCTCGAGATTGACGTCGACCAAGTCGGCGGCCTCAATTCCGACAATATCGCCGTGGTCGTTGTCGATACGATGTACCCGCCCTTTGCGAAACAGGGCACGCGCATCGATGTGCGCGTGAATGCCCTGTACGACTGCGAAAGCCTCGAAGGCGGCACCCTGCTCCAGACCATGCTCTATGGTATTGACGGCGAGGTGTATGCCATCGCACAGGGACCTCTCTCCGTCGGGGGCTTCAGCGCTGGTGGCGGGGGGGCCGGCGTCACGCAGAATCATGTCACGGTGGCCCGGATTCCCATGGGCGCCACCATCGAGCGCGAGATTCCGTCCACCATCACCGATGGCGAACGCATTACCCTTCAGTTGAAGCGCCCCGATTTTATCACGGCCCACAAAATTCAGATGGCCATCAATGACCAGTTTCAGGAGGGCGTCGCTTCGGCACTCGGGCCGGGCACCATCAACGTGCGCATCCCCACCGACCGTCAGCACGACCTCGTCGCGTTCATGGCAAGCGTTCAGGACATCAGTGTCGAACCAGACTTTCCCGCGCGGGTCGTCATCAACGAACGCACCGGAACCCTGGTAGTGGGCGGTGACGTCATCATTCGGCCATGCCAGGTGGCTCATGGCAACCTGACCCTGGAAGTGGCCACGACGCCCGTGGTCAGCCAGCCCGCGCCGTTCTCCGAAGGCGAGACTGTCGTTACAGGTGTGACCGACCTGCGCGTTACCCAGGAGCCCGGCTACCTGATGCCCGTTCAGGGAACCTCCGCCAGCGATGTTGCCATGGCGTTGAATGCGCTCAAAGTGACTCCGCGCGACATGATTTCCATATTTCAGGCTTTGCGCGAGGCGGGCGCGCTGGATGCGGACCTGGAGATCATGTGATGCTGTATGTCAACCCCCTGGACGCGCCCCGTGCCTACGAGAACGGGCCCTTGAGCGAGGACCCCGCCCGGCGGCGTATCGCCCTCCAGGAGATGGAGCAGTATTTCGCCCGCCTGCTTCTGCGTGAAATGCGCAGCACGTTGCCCGAGGGCGGGGTCTTTCCCCGCAGCGCGCAGCGCGAGCACTTCGAAGAGATGCTCGACGATGCGCTCAGCGCCGAGATGGCCCGGAGCGGTCAACTTGGCCTGGCCCGGATGCTCGAGGAGCAGCTGCGCATCGGAGAGATGCAGAAACAGCTGAAGCGCGCCCCGGAACCAGAGACGGGAATCGCTCTGTCCTCCCCAGACACCGAAACGGCGGTCAAGTAATCGCCCATACCTGCCGATAAAGAGGGTGGAATGAGGTGTTTAAGGTGAACAAGCTGCTTGACAGGCTCTGCGAAGCCCTCGACGCCGAACTGGTGCGGCAGGAGACCATCCTGACCATCTGCCGTAAGAAGCAGGATGCCATCCGCGCGCTCGACATTGAAGCCCTGGAAGCTCGCACCGCCGCCCTTGAATGCGTGTTGCGCGAGACCCTCGAGGCCGAAGCCGAACGCCATCATGCCCTGCGGGAAGCCGTTGACGGGTTGGGCCTTCCGGAAGAAGGCATGACCCTCAGCAGGCTTATCGAGGCCGTTTCGGAACCCTGGAAGAGCCGTTTGTTGCATTTCCAGCGCCGATTGAGAGAAACGCTTGAAGCCACGCAGGCCGTCACCCGCGCCTACGCCCGCGACCTCCGTCAGTACCTGCATCTGAGCGCCTGCCAGTTCGCGCAGTTCGGAATGACTTCCGGCGAACGCAAAGCAGGCCTCTACGGACCGCGAGGGCAACGGCCCGGGCCAATGGCCGTCTCGTCAGCGCTGGTCGACCAGAGGGGTTAATCAAATCATGGGCGCTATGCGTGTCACCACGCAATTGCTTATTGATCGGGCATTGCAGAACATCAACTACCAGCAGCGGCAGATACTTGGGCTTCAGGAACAACTGTCCACCGGTCTCCGCGTCAACCGTCCCTCCGACGACCCGATAGACGCGCGGCGCGCTGTCAATACGCGCTCCCTTATCGAAAAGAACGCCCAGTATCTCGCCAATATCAACCTGGTCAGTTCGCCCGTTGCGGAAACAAACACGTCCATTGAATCGGTCTTGAGCTATTTTAACCGGGCCTGGGAGTTGACCGTCCAGGGCGCCAATGGAACCAATGCCCAGACCCAGCGCGACGCCCTGGCGCTCGAGATAAACCAGATTATCGAGGGTGTTTTCAGCACCGCCAATCACGAGACGAACGGACGCTACGTTTTCGGCGGCACACGCACTACGACTCCTCCTTACGAGGCAATCCGGGACGCCAACGGGGACATTACCGCCGTCAATTACGTGGGGAATTCCGATGCCGTGCGAGTGGCTATTTCCGATGTTCTCGACCTGCAATACAACGAACCTGGCCCCGGCGTCTTTTCCAGAAACCAGGATGTCTTCCAGGTTTTGATCGACGTGCGCGACAACCTGCGTGCGGGCGACACCGCCGCCCTGGGCTCCGTGCGGCTGACCGAAATGGAAACGGCGCGTGATCAGCTGACCTCGTCCCTCGCGCGTGTGGGAAGTATCCAGAACCGCCTCGAACGCAGCGTCGAGGAGTTGGAGGACTTCAATCTCCAGCTCGAAATCCAGTTATCCAACACCATCGACGCGGATTTTGCCGAAGTGATTACCAGGCTGAATGCCCAGTCGAACGCATTTCAGGCCGCGTTGTCCGCTACGTCGCGAGCCATACTTCCCAGCCTGCTCGAATACCTGCAGTAGCGGGCTCACCCGCCGCCTGATGCCTGGCCGCCGTGGCGGTACGCAATTACCCGGACTCTCTCGACAGTCACCAGCCCTTCCTGAATCATCGCGTCCAATTCGGGCAGAAAAGCGTCAATCCGCTCGGCGTTATCCACGAGTTCCACCACGATGGGCAGGTCCTCCGATAGACGCAGCACTTTGGCGGTGTGCATGCGGCTGTGGGCGCCAAACCCCATGATCCCCCGAAGAACCGTGGCGCCGGCCATGCCCTTTGCCCGTGCGAGTTCCACGAGCGCTTCGTACAAGGGTTTCCCGTGGTATTTGTCGCTCTCTCCGACGAAGATACGGAGAAGTTTGGCCTCTTCCTGCAGCTTCATGTATCGATCCTCGCTAGATCAATGCGCCCAGGGCCAGCCCGATAAACAGTGCGGTCAATCCAAGAATGTTATGACCGGCCAGATTACCGGCCGCAAGCACATACTCGCCGTCGCGCAGCATGGCGCTGGTCTCGAACGCGAACGTCGAGAACGTCGTGAATGCCCCGAGAAACCCCGTGAGGACGTACACGCGGCTTTCTGCCCCAATGGCCAAACGTTTCTCGGTGATGGCCCATATCAGGCCAAACGCAAAACACCCCGCGATATTCACCACAAACGTCCCCCAAGGGAAGACGCTGCCCGATGCGTTCTGCACCAGCCCCGCGAGGGCGTATCGTGCTAAGGCTCCACCAGCCCCCGCAAATCCAATGATCAACAGCTTCAACCCCATCGTTCCTCCAACGGTCAAGTGCGGTCACGTCTTGCATACTCCAGCTTCCATTGCCGGCTGGGTCAAGTCTCATCGTCTGGTGCCTGCAGCTCGTCTTCCTTCAGCGGAATGACCGTGTCCGGTGGCGTCAGCTGCCCGGCCGGAGCGCGCGCTGAACCGTGGGCGGCCGCAAGCGCCCATCCTTCGCGCACCGCCACATCGGTTTTTCCAGAGCCCGGTCCTCGCGGGAAGAGAGGCGCAGCTCAAAAAACCGCTGGCGCTCCGCTGTCCGGGGTTTTGCGTCTCCCCCGGTACGCATAACGCATTTTAGGCGTGCAGCTTAGGCGATTGCAACGCAGGTCTGCGGCGGCTGTTACGCATCGTGAACATGCAACGCGTGCAACCCCTTGCGAAGCCTTGCCCCGGTTTTCCGATGGCGTTTCCAAGGCCGTTCCACAGGATATTGTTGACCGCGTTGGTACAACCCGATAGAATCGGGTCCATTGGCCCGTCATTATGATGGTGTTCTTGCCTACAGGGCAGCAAAAGGAGATTCCAGGGTGAAAACGTTCCTGCTATTGGCCCTCGTGTGCGTCGTGGCCGGTTGCTCAACCGGCGGGGGGAGCGTGATCGAAAAGGTCAAGTACGATTTCGGTCTCGGCGAGAAACCCGAAGGCTATGTACCTACCTCCGAGCTTGTCATGGGCCGCCTCAACGCGGTCGGTCAGATGGAACTCAAACGCATGAACCGCGAAGGCCGCCACGGCGAGATCATGTTTCAGGACGAAGGCGGTCTCCAGGGCAAGTACTATAAGCGCGTCAAGACCTATCAGAGCAGCATTCCCCTGGAAGCCAGCGCCGTGTCGCGCGGTTCCACGGACGACCGCGGGTACCTGGGCTACATCGAATACACCTACGAGATGTACGAGGGTGCGCGCAAGAACACCCGCGCCGAGGCCGAAGCCGAACCCGCCACCATCCGCACGGGGGAGACGGGCCGTGAAGTCTATCGCTACCGTTTCGGAGCGACCGGCGTGTGGGATGGGGGAGAGGGCGAACGTTCGCGGCGGTAAGACGCCGTCACGAGCCGCGCAGTTCCTCGAGCACCTGCATCTTGGCCTCGATCAGCTCGGGATGGGTCAGGTTGAGCAGACGGCCCAGTTTGTGCGCGATATAGTCCTCGTGGGCGCTCAGTGCGCCGTCCGCATAGATCACGCGCCACACTTCGCCGAGGATATCCTTCTTCTCCTCGACGGTGCACGTCTCGTTGATCTCGTTCGTGAATTTCCAAAGATCGAAACTCTGTGCGCGTCGCGTATTGGCAGCCTCGATCAATTCCTCGGCCTGCTGCTGCGACAATGAGAACCGGGTGCACAGGCTCTTGATGATATGATCGCATTCTTCCGGCGAAAACTCGTCGTCTGCGCCCGCCACCTCGAGAAGCAGCACGCACGTCGCCGACTCGACCCGCTCCTGCTTCAAGACCACGGGAACATCTTTCTTTCCGCTGAATGCTTCGAAAA
>CAZFOG010000143.1:0-13891 GCA_964520685.1 uncultured Nitrospiraceae bacterium
CTTACCTCACCCGCCATACGTGCACGACGGGTTTGGTGTCGTCGGCAAAGGGTTCAAGGACGTAGAGGAGGTCGTTAACCCGGTCGTAGGCAACGGAGCTGACCCGGAATCTCCGCTGGGGGCCCGTGCCCAGCATTTCTTCTTCGACATGGGCGGGATTCAGCAGCAGGTGTTCGTCGATGGCGATGTGGGCGTAGGGCTGGGGTTCCCAGGGCTTGGCTGTACCGGCAGCCACGCGGGCGAGGTCGTCGGGGTTGTAGAGGATGAACTGAGCTTCCATGCGGGACGACCACCATCCGCGAAAGTCGTTGTGATTGGCGCACCCCTCGAGGTCCGCGCCGGAACAGGGCGAACCGTCGGCATTGCGGCATACGGGAAAGTCTCCCACGAAGGCCGTCTCGACGCACGGTGCTTCAGGTCCGGCGGGGTTCACCCAGCCGTACCAGTATTTGGCACCGACGCCTTTGGTGCCCGCGAAGAGCACGGCGGATTTGCCGGTCGAGGTCGTGAGCCAGGCGCCGCCTTCCCATTCGTCGGCGTGCTGGTAGCCGCGCATGGCCTGGTTGACCACGTCTTCGCTTTCGCGGGAGTTGCGGTAGAGGAGAAGGGCCGTTTCTTTGAGGTGTGTACCCGGGGCTGCCGGGGTGCCGTCGTCATTCCATGGCTGATAGGCGAACAGCGCGGGGCCCTGGCCGGACCAGCCCCCGTCCCGGTAGCGCCCCGTGGCGAGCCGCCGCCCGCCGGCGTGTGCATCGGCCCAGTCCTTCGGGATTTCGAAGAGGTAGCCGTTAACGCTGTAGAAGGACTGGTTGCCGATGTACCACGAGCCCTGAGGGTTTGGATTGGCGAGGTCGGGTTCGAGCCAGGCGTGCGTGGGCGTCTGTGTCTGTGCGTCTTCGTGGAAGTGCTGCCCCCAGGCGAGGTGGAGCTTGGGCCCCGTGGCGGGGTCCGTGACGAGCTCCATACCGACCCGGGGGATTTCGCTGTATTCCGTGAAGAGTCCGTGTGCCGCGTCTCGGAAGAGCTGAATGAACGCTGCCTGGGGAAGCGAACTGACGGATTTGGAGACCACGGGTTTTGGAATCGAAACCTCAGCGATTTGATTGCCGCTGGGGAGTTCGCCGTAAGGCAGGCGTTCGTGTCCCATGACGAAGAGGGAACCGGGGAAGCCGTCGCCGCCGCCGGCAGGGTCGCCATCGGGGTTGAAGGTCATGGCATTGCCGCCGTAGCCGAAGGTCTCGGGCCGCTCGCCGTTGCCGGGAAGCCGGAATGCGCCGAGATAGGTGAAATCCGCGGGTTGGACGGTTTGGGCGGCGGCGCGGGCCTCGTCCGCGGACATGAGAATGAACGTTACCGCAATTGCGATGCACATCAGAGCAACCGAGCGTTTCATGCTCCCCTCCTCGCAACCCGGGTGCGCGGGTGGATGCGTTTGATGCGTCACGAAATGCCGATAGCAGTGTAGCACGCCGCCGTAAGGGAGAAGGGGCCTTTCTTTCCTGACGCAATTCTTTGACAGGTGCGCATATTGATGGTATCATTGCGTCACTTGGAAGGTTCCAGGAAGGAATCGGTAATACGCTATGGCACAGTGGATCGACAGCATGATCGCCCGTACGAGCGCCTGCGCGGTGCAGGTAGGCGTAGTGGTGGTAGTACGTGTCGACGCCTGTGCGCCGTAGCGGGTTCTAAACAAGGCTATACCAGCCCCCATCGGCGTGAAGGCGCCGGTGGGGGCGATTGTTTTGTCTCCTCCTCGAGCGCCGGACCCGCCGCCATGGGCACCACAAGGAGACAAGGCCATGACCACCATGACCGGCGCGGAACTTATCGTCCGGCTGCTCGAACGCCAGGGCATCCGCATTGTCGCAGGGATTCCCGGCGGGGCGAACCTGCCCCTCTACGACGCCTTGGGGCAGTCGGAACACATCCGGCACGTGTTGGCGCGCCACGAACAGGGCGCGGGCTTCATCGCCCAGGGCATGGCCCGCGCAACGGGGCAGCCCGCGGTGTTTCTGGCGACGTCCGGGCCGGGCGCGACCAATGCGTTAACCGCTCTCGCCGATGCGAAACTCGACTCGGTTCCGATCATCTGCATCACGGGGCAGGTGCCGCGCGCGATGATTGGGACCGACGCGTTCCAGGAAGTCGACACCTATGGGATGAGCATCCCGCTGACAAAGCACAATTTTCTGGTGCGTTCGGCCGCGGATTTGCTCGCGGTCATCCCGGAAGCCTTCCGAATCGCCGCGTCAGGGAGGCCGGGACCGGTCCTGGTGGATGTGCCCAAAGATGTTCAATGCGAGGCGATGTCGTTCGAGGAATGGCCCGAGGCCGGATGCGCTGGCAGTCCTCCGGAGTTCGATTTGGCGGCCGTCGCGCGCGCGGCGGAACTCATCAACGCGGCCGAAAAGCCAGTTCTGTATCTCGGCGGCGGGGTGGTCCATGGCGGGGCGTCCGAGTTGGCGATACGGCTGGCGGAAACGGCCTCCCTTCCCACAACCATGACGCTGATGGGACTCGGGGCGATGCCCGTGGACCATCCCCTGGCGATCGGTATGCTCGGGATGCACGCGGCACGGTTCACCAACATCGCCCTTGAGGAATGCGACTTGTTGATTGCCGCCGGGGCCCGTTTTGATGATCGCGCCACAGGCAGGGTGGCGGAATTCTGCCCGCGGGCGAAAATTGTCCACATTGACATCGATCACAGCGAACTCGACAAGATCAAGACCGTTCATGTCGGGATTGTCGGAGACGTGGGTGCCGTTTTGGAGAATTTGTTGCCGCAAATCCAGGGGAATCCGCGGACCGAATGGCTGGGGCGCGTCGAGCAATTGCGCCGCGCGTTTCCCCTTGAGACGCCCGGCATAGGTGATGCGCGCACACCTTACGGGCTCATTGCTGAAGCCGCCCGGTGCCTCGATGACCGCGCCATTATCGCGACCGACGTCGGCCAGCACCAGATGTGGGCGGCCCAGGCGTATCCGTTGCGGCGGCCGCGGCAATGGCTCACGTCGGGCGGACTCGGCACGATGGGGTTCGGCCTGCCTGCAGCCATCGGCGCCGCGCTGGCGTGTCCGGACCGTACCGTTGTGTGCTTCAGCGGCGACGGCAGCCTGCTCATGAACATCCAGGAGCTCGTGACGGCCGTTGAAGAGAACGCAAACGTCAAACTCATCGTCATGAACAACAACTCATTGGGCCTCGTGCACCAGCAGCAGGATTTGTTCTACGGGCAGCGCATTTTCGCGTCGGATTACCGCGTGGCCGTCGATTTCTGCGCCATCGCGCAAGGGTTCGGCATGCCGTCCGCTGACTTGGGTGCGACGGACGACCCGGCGGGCCTGCTCGCGGAGGCGTTGGCAAAGCCCGGGCCATGCCTTATCCACGCGCCCATTGACGTGAACGAGAAGGTTTACCCGATGGTTCCGCCCGGCGCCGCCAATCGTGACATGCTGGCGCCGGAGGCCGTCGCGGGGTAAGGCGAAAAGCCGGAACTGCCCCAGCGGTTTGCACAGCAAACCGGGGCCTGTCCCAAGGGATTTTCGCCTCTTGGTCTGAACATACAGGAGAGAGTTCATGAGTATCGCAACAGAATCAACCGTCGTTTCGGCCTTACCGCGCACCGTTCTCGAGTTGACGGTCAATAACCATCCGGGCGTGATGTCCCATGTGTGTGGATTGTTTGCGCGCCGGGCCTACAATGTCGAGGGTATCCTGTGCATGCCCATCGGCGATGGCGCTCACAGCCGCATTTGGCTGCTGGTGAACGAAGACGCCCGCCTCGACCAGATGATCAAACAGACCGAGAAACTCCACGACGTCCGCGCCGTCCGCCGCCACCCCGCCACCCACGAGGTGTTTGTGCAGCTCGAGGCGTTTTTCAGGGAGTGAGGGAGGCGGAGATAAGAACTGCGCGGCTCAAGACGTCGCATCGATCGCCGGGTAGCGCGAGATGAACTCAGGATCCAGCAGGATTCCCTGTCTTGTTCCTCGCGTTCATGGAGCGCCAAGGGCGCGAGGCATTCCAGCATGCGTGTTTCCCATCGTCATTCCTGCGCCGACAGGAATCCAGTGGGCCGACGGTATGTGCAGCGGGCTACGTTCTTCGTTCGTTGGCCCGAAGCTCGAATCTGTACCCGCTAGCCGAGGCTCTCAGGCCATGCGGTTCTGATTAAACCGGATTACGGGACCGAGCCTTGGGCGGTGCCCCTCGTCTTTTGCCCCGTCATGTGCGGGCTTGCTACCATAGGCGGGAACCGGGGACCGGCGGATGCGGGATATCGTCACACGCGCGGGTGCCCCGTTTTGCGTTTCCGGGGAAAGGACGACTCATGAAGGTTGGTATCATCGGTTTTGCGCGTTCGGGAAAGACCACCGTGTTCAATTCCCTGACGGGTGCCCATGCCGAGGTGGGCGCGTTCGGGAGCCGCGAGGCGAATCTGGCGGTCTTAAAAGTGCCGGACGAGCGGGTCGACAGACTGGCGGAGATCTACAAGCCGAAGAAGATAACCTACGCCGAGTTCCAGTTCGTTGACGTTGCGCCGGACGAGGCGGCGGGCGAGGAAAAGGCCTTGAGCAGCGCGTCGTTGACGGCGTTGCGGCAAGTCGAGGCCCTGGTGCACGTGGTGCGGGCGTATACGAACGAGAACGTCATGCATCCCCTCGGCGGGGTCGACCCCGCGCGGGACTGCCGGGCCCTCGAGGAGGAAATGCAGATTGACGATCTCATCATCATCGAGCGGCGGATGGAACGGCTGGAGAAAGAGAACAAGAAGGACCGGCAGTACGAGCTACTGAGCCGCTGCAGGGCCCACATCGAGGCGGGAAAACCCCTCCGCGCCCTCGAGTTAAACGCGCAGGAAGAGAAGGAAATCGCGGGATTCTGCTTCTTGTCGCGGAAACCCCTCCTGTTGCTCGGCAACTACGGCGACGAAAAGATTGGCGAGGATGATCCCGCGGGCTTGCGTGCCTACGCAGACGAAACAGGCCAGACACTCATCGAGTTGTGCGGCGCCATGGAGATGGAAGTGAGCCAGTTGCCCGCGGACGAGCGGGCCGCGTTTCGGGAGGAGTTGGGGCTCGGGGAGGAGTCACGAACGCGGTTTCTCAAGAAGGCCTACGAGATGCTTGGGCTCATCAGCTTTCTGACCGCAGGAGAGCCGGAGGTGCGGGCGTGGACGATTCGGAAAGGGACGCGGGCGCAGGATGCGGCGGGCGTGATTCACAGCGACCTCGCCCGGGGGTTCATCCGTGCGGAAGTAACCCACTACGACGATTTTATGCAGGCGGGTTCGATGGCCAGGGCGAAAGAGGCGGGCCACCTGCGGCTCGAGGGCAAAGAGTACATTGTTCAGGACGGCGACATCATGTTGATCCGGTTTAACGTTTAGCAGGGGAGCATTTCACGCCATGATCATCGATTGCCACAACCATCCCGACTGGCACGGGCACAATTTGGACAAGTTTCTGGCGAACATGGACCGGTACGGTATCGCGAAGACGTGGTTGCTGACCTGGGAGTGCCCCGAGAGCGAGTACGACCCCAGTTACAATCACGCGTCGGTGCGCAGCGGGGGAGACGGCCCCATGCCGTTCGCGCGGGTGGTGAGCTATATCGAGCGGGCACCGGACCGCTTTGTGCCCGGCTACGCGCCCGATCCGCGGCGCCCGGAAGCTATCGACCAGTTGCAGGCGGCCATCGAGATCTATGGTGTGCGCATCTACGGCGAATTGAAGGTGCGGATGATGTACGACAACCCCGACGCACTGCGCCTGTACCGGTTCTGTGGCGAAAAGGGGCTGCCAGTGACCGTGCATATCGATTATCCCTTCGAGCGCGACCGGAATTACCCGCGCCCGAACTACTGGTATGGGGGCGGCTTCGAGGCCTTCGAGCGCGCGGTGCGGGCGTGTCCCGAGACGGTGTTTCTCGGGCATGCGCCGGGTTTCTGGGCACACATCTCGGGGGATGACCAGTACGACAAGGTGGCGTATCCCGACGGCAAGGTGGAACCGGGCGGCAAACTGCTTGCTGCCCTGCGCGCCTGTCCGAACCTCTATTGCGATTGGTCCGCGGGTTCCGGTATCCGGGCGTTGTCGCGGGACCCCGAATTCGCGAAGGGTTTTCTGCTCGAATTTCAGGACCGCGTTCTGTATGGCCGCGACTACTTCGACAACGCGCACCAGGAGTTCCTGAACGGTTTGGGGCTCGACCAGGACGTCCTTGACAAGATCTATTTCAGGAATGCGCTGCGGCTGCTGGGCGAGGGGGAATAGGTCTGATACGATTGACAGGTCTCACAAGACCAACGCAATGAAGGGGCTGCGCCCGGTGCGGCTTACGGCCCCGCGGCATTTCGTTGCCCCGCCGGGAGAGTCTCGTTAGAATACAGTGCAAGCTGCGGCAAGGAGAACACACGCATGAAACCATCCATCAATCAATGGGCATTTCCGGGCGACATGCCTGCGCAGGAAGCCATCACTATCGCAAAGCAACTGGGATTCGAAGCGTTCGAGCCCTGCGTCGGCGAAGGGTCGACCATCGACATTAACGCCACCGAGCAGGAGGTGACGGCAATTCGCGCGCACGCGGAGAAAGAAGGCGTCGAACTGTGCAGCGTAGGCTGCGGGCTTGGCTGGAAATACGCCCTCGGGCACCCCGATGCGGCGAAACAGGACGAAGCGGTCGCGGTATCGGAGAAGGTGCTGCAGATTGCCCAGTGGCTGAGCGCGCCGTCGGTGCTCGTGGTGCCTGCAACGGTTTCTCGCGAGGTGCCGTATGATGTGGCGCTCGGAGCGTCTCTCGACGGTGTCCGGAAGCTCGTTCCCGCGGCGGAGCGGTTCAAGGTGAATGTCGCCCTCGAGAATGTATGGAACAAGTTTCTGCTGAGCCCGATCGAGATGCGCGATTTTATCGACCAGTGCGAGAGCCAGTATGTGGGGGCGTATTTCGACACGGGCAACATCGTGCTCTACGGCTATCCCGAGCAGTGGATCCGCATCCTGGGCGCGCGCATCTGCGCCGTTCACGCCAAGGACTTCCGCGAGTCGGTCGGCACGGGGGGCGGTTTTGTCATGCTGATGGAAGGCGACGTGAACTGGCCGGCGGTGGTCGGAGCATTGCGCGAGGCCGGTTTTAACGGCGCCCTGACCGCCGAATTCGGGCCCTATGCTCATTCACGGGACGTAATGCTCGCGCACGTGCTGGCGAGTTTGAAAACAATTATCGCGATGTAGCGGCGATTTGGAGCAACGGGGCAGGCAACACCCCGTTGGAAGTTGAGGAGGAGACCCATGAATCTTGGAATCATCGGATGCAACACGATGGGCCTCATGCATTGCCAGATGGCGGCAAATGCGGGCCTCAACGTCGTTGCATGCGGCGATATCAGCCGCGACAACGCCCGCAAAGCGGCCCGCAAGTTCAACGCGGAGCCTGTTGGGGACTGCCTGGCCCTGTGTGCGCGCGATGACGTCGACGTCATCGCCGTGTGCACGCCAACGCCGACTCACACGGAGTACATCAAGGCGGCGGCTCAGGCGGGAAAACATGTTTTCTGCGAAAAACCGCTTGGACGCACCCTGGAATCGGTGGACGGCGCGCTGGCGGCCGTCGAGGCCGCGGGCGTGAAGCTCTACGTGGGGCATGTGTTGCGGTTTTTCCAGGAATTCGAGGCCATGAAGGCCCAGATTGATGCGGGTACGATAGGCAAGGTGGGGTTTGTCAAGTCCTATCGCGGCGGAATCTTCCCGGGAGGCAAGCTCGGGTGGTTCAGTGACTGGAACATGAGCGGGGGCGTGACGCTGGACACCATTGTGCACGATATGGACTGGCTGCGCTATGTGTTCGGCGACCCGGTCCGCATTTTCGCGCAGAATCTCAAGCGCGTGTTCAGCGAGCGCATCGATTACGCCCTCGTAACGATGCGCATGAAGAGCGGGGCGATCTGCAACATCGTGGGCACCTGGGCGCATCCCAGCGGATTCCGGGTGAAGGTGGATATCTGTGGCGACCAGGGCATGGTGACGTTCGACAGCAACGAGGCGCCGATCTCGGCCCAATTGCGCCAGGGGGCGGGCGCGGGGCCCAGCACCATCGTGCCAGGCAGCCCGGTGCTGGTGAGCCCGTACCAGCTCGAATGGGAGGATTTCTCGGCCTGGCTGGCTGGTAAGAGCGAGCCGCGGGTTACTCCTGAAGACGGGCGGTGGGCGGTTCGCATGGCCCTCGAGGCCCTCGAATCCGCCGATACCGGCCAGCCCGTTGAATTCCAGGAAATGCCCAGTCCCACTTCCAAATAAGGAGACGCACCATGGCCAAGATCGGAGTGATGAGTTTTGCCCATATGCACGCCCTGAGCTATGCGGCGTGTTTGAAGGAATTGCCCGAAGCCGAACTTACGGCGGTTTGGGACGACGAGCCGGCGCGCGGCAAGGAACAGGCCGCCGCGCTCGATACGAGATTTGTCGAGAACCTCGACGATTTCCTCGGCTTGGACATCGACGGGGTTATCGTTACCTCGGAGAACGTGAAACACCGCGAGATGGTCGAAAAGGCCGCGGCCGCCGGGAAATGGATTCTTTGTGAGAAGCCTCTGGCGCCTGCGGTCGAGGATTGCCGGGCCATGATTGACGCGTGCCGCAAGGCCGGCGTGGGCCTGGGAACGGCCTTCCCCTGCCGGTACATTCCGTCGGTGATGACGGTCAAGGACGAGCTGGACAAGGGAGTCTACGGCGAGATCTATGCGGTATCGTGTACCAATAACGGCAAGTTCCCGGGGGGCTGGTTTGCCCAGGAGGCATTGGCCGGCGGTGGGGCCACCATGGACCACACCGTACACGTGGCCGACCTGCTGCGCTGGATGCTCAATCGCGAATTCACCAAGGTATATTGCGAGAACGGGCATCTTCTGCGGCCGGGCATTGACGTCGACGACGTGGGGAGCCTGCACATGGAGATGGAGGGCGGCGTCATTGTGTCGCACATCGCGAGTTGGAACCGGGCCGCCAGCTTTCCCGCGTGGGGCGATGTCACCATGGAGCTGATCGGTGACAAAGGCGTGATCAGCGTGGATGCCTTCAATCAGAAGATCCATGTGTACGACGACGCGAACATGAAGGCCGCATGGAATTACTGGGGCGGCAATCCGGACAAAGGTCTGGTGAAAGAGTTCGTGGCCGCGGTGGACGAAAAGCGTGAGCCGGCCATCACCGGCATAGACGGGATGAAGGCCGTTGAGGTAACCGTGGCGGCCTACGAGTCTGCCAGGACGCACAAGATGGTGGCCGTTTGAAGAATGGGGTCAGGAGCCAGCGGCGGGCGGCGGGCGGCAAGCATTCCGGACGCACTGGCCCCTCCGGCTGTTCGCGTCTCTGGCTTCCTGAAACCCGTGTCGTTTTGGCGCGCTCTAATTGGATGGCGGGGCCTTGTTGTGGTAGCATCTTCACCGTTGTGCGGGGAGCGATACAGCGGGCCACGGAGGATGGAGATTCAATGAAACACATAGCCCGGATAACCCGGTTGCCGGCGCCGGCCCAGTTCGGCGACGTTGTCTCAGGCCAGTTGGACCTGGCAGAGACGCTCGTGCTGCTGCTGCTCACGGCGTTCTTCCAGGACTGGCTCAACTTCCCCACGGTGCTGCAGAACCTGCGGAAGTACTACTCGAAGACGTGAACACCAAAACGCTGCGCCGTTCGGTCTCGTGTAGTGAACGGCGCGGCGGTTTTCGTTTCAGAACGCCTACTTACTGCCTCTGTGTGGTTTCTCCTTCAGTTGCGCGTTTCTTCATTTCGAGGTCATAGCGTTCGGCCTCGGAGAGATGCCGGTCTTCCACGCGGACAATGTGGTAGCCGTATTGGGTCTGCAGTATTTCGCTCACTTCTCCGACGGGGGCGCTCCAAACATATTCCTCAACGGGCAGTTCGAGCGAGCCCTTCTTGAGAAAATTGAGGTCGCCGCCGCGGCCGGCGCTGAAGGCGTCATTGGAATATTGCTTCGCCAGCTTGCTGAAGCTCTCACCCGCAATGATGCGATTGCGCAGCTCTTCGGCCAGTTCGCGTGCGCGGGCCCGGTCTGCTGGATCGTTGCGATCAAACGATATGAGAATATGGCGTACTCGTACGCGCGACACGTTGGGATCGCTCCGGCCCCACAAGAACAAGGCCCCAAGCAAAACCACTACGAGAATGCCCACCGCGGCCCACCACCAGAGGGTGCGGTCCGCTGTTTCCGCAGCGGAATCGAAGTCCGGTTCTTTAAATTCCGAGTTCATTCATTATGCCTCCGTAGAAACTCATGTAGAACGTCACGATGACATACCCGATGGTGATAGCGACAGCCAGGACGAGCAACACGCCGAAGATTTTGGCGGCAATGTCGACGGCCTGGTTGGCTTCCTCGAAGTGATAATCGGCTACCTTACGCAGGGCTTCATCCAGTTTTCCGGACTGCTCGCCGACGAGCAGCATCTCGCGGGCGGTCGGCGTCAGGTACCTGGTTTGCCGGAACGCCTCGACGAGGGTCTTGCCCTCCTTGATGGGCGGGATGGTCTTGAGGAGGTCACGTTCGATGTAGGGGTTCGCGGTGACGGCCGCGGAGCGCTCGATGGCTGCGGGCACATATACGCCCGCGCCGAGCAACAGCGAAAGGCTCCGGAAGAACCGGGCCAGGGCGAAGCGCTTAGTGACGGCGGACATTGGGAAGATATGCGTCGTAAACAGCCCGGAGATCCAGCCGAAAACGCCCATGCGCGACAATATCACGATGATGACGAAAGCAATGCCAAACCCGCCCAGGGCTTTTGCCTGAAACCAGCCGTAATCCTTGAAAAATGCCTCGAAATCAAAACTCGCCCCGCCGCCCCGGCCCGAGAGAAGTCCGGTTAACTGCCCCACGAGGCGCAGGGCGAACGTTCCCAGGAACCAGGCGGCTATCAGTTCGATGACAGGCAGGGCCATCATGCGCATGACGTTGCGCTGGCGTTCGAGGCGGTCTTCGTAATAGTCGGCCAGATCGCGCAGCATAACGTCGAGTTTGCCGCCGATTTCACCGCTGGCGATGAGCTCCATGAAGAAGCTGGGGAAGTATTTGTCCTGTTTGCGGGCGGCTTCGTTCAGGGTATCGCCGGATTTCACCCCGTCGGCCATCTGGGTGAAAATGGCACGGACGCGGCGATCCTCCTGCTGTTCACCGATGATTTCGAGGGAGCGCACGATGGGAATGCCCGCGTCGTAGGATGTCGCGAGTTCCCGGCACAGCGGGACCATCTTCTTGGCCGATATCTGCGAGGAAAACAGGCCCATCAATAACTCCTCCCGGCGTGGCCGCACGCCGGGCTTGCTGCTGATTGTAACAAACACGGAGGCGATGCGCTAGTGTAGTGAGTCATCCTTGTACCCATTGATGAACTTGGGGAGATTGCCGTGCTACAGCGGTTGTCGACGATGCTGCCGCGTCTACGTTGAAGACATCCGGAAACGTAGAAGAGGCTGCCATCCGATTCATTCCCGGGAATTCAGATTGAGAGCGCAACGGAGGGCGGGTTTTCTTACCCGCCATTGAATCAACGCGCGGGCCGAAAGGGCCGCGCTTCCAGTCTTGTATTGGATCGGAGCGCGGGCGTGTCCGCCCGCGTTGATTTATGGACGGGTTGGAGAACCCGTCCTCCGTTTCCGCACTCAATCATGAGCAAGACGCGCATGCCACCTCAACGCCGCCGCGCATCTCCCCCTTCGCTCTGAAGTGCCGTAGGCACTCAAAAAGATGTATGCGCAATGAGGGCGCTGATGGCAGCGCACCTGAATGCAACGTCGATTGTGACTCACTATACTGGCCGCCCAGGCTTACCAGCGCAAGTGGCTTCCCAAGGCTCCGCCGACCGCCAGGGCTTTTCCCATGATGAGGGCGATGATGATTACGGTTCCGATGCTGAGAGAAGCCATGTGCGCACCGTGCATGGCCTCCCGGCGCAGGTATTCGGAGGCTTTCAGGAAACACTCGTCGGTATTGCCCGTTCGCTCACCCGTTATGATCATCTGTTTGACCATGTCGGGCAGGCCAGGGCATTCCACGACGGCCTGGCCGAGGGTGGCGCCCTCCTGCACCCGGCTCGGGACCCGCGCCAGCTCACTCCGGAGGCGTTTATCCCACACGGATTCCGTAGCCCGGGCCCAGCTTTCTGCGAAGGTCAAATGACCGTAGGTGAGCGCGAGGACCCGGCAGAAGCGGCTGAGATTGAGTTTTCGGGTCAGGTTTGAGGAGGGCCAGGTGTGGGCGCTGACCGGTTGCCAGACCCGTCTCAAAACGCCCAGGCGGCTTGCTCCATAGAAAATGGCCGCTGTCACGAAGAACTTGAGTGCTGCGTGCACCAGCAGCATGGGCGAGGCGTCTTTGAGGAAGACGTTGATGCAGGGGTAGAGAAAGAAACCGATCACGGTGAACAGGACGATGTAGTAGGAGAAGTGATAGGAAAGCATGCGGGAAAACGCGAGTTGCTCCTCGTACCACGCGTTCAGGGTCTCGAGAGCTTCGGAGAGCCTGCCCGAACGTTCACCCGCAGCGACGAGGTCGACGAAGAACGCGTCGAGCGCGCCGCCCTGGGCCCGGAGCGCCTCTTCGAGGGAGTAGCCGCATTCGATGGCGTTGGCGATGTCCTGGGCGAGGTGGCGGATGGTGCGGTCGCGGCTCTCTTCGATGATGAGCTCGAGGGCGCGTTTGACAGGAATGCCGCCCTCGTAAGCATAAGCGAGCTTGCGCGTCAGGAGCGCCATCTTCTTGTCGGACAGTATTCCCTGTGGGATACGCATGTTCCTATCTGTATGGCACCACGGACCGCGCCTGATCAGACAGGCGGGCCGGCCTTAGGATTGGCACAGCCGAACCCCTGTGCGTATTCGGCGATCAGGCTTTCTTCGCCACGTTCTCGAGGGGCTTCACATTGCCGCGGATGGGTTGCGGGAGCCCCGTGGGAGCGGCCCATATGATGCCGTTGTAGATGACCTTCAACACGGTCTCGTTGTGGAATATGGGGAAGCTCTCGTGGCCGGGACGGAAGTAAAACACTTTGCCCTGGCCCCGGTGCCAGCAGCAACCGCTCCGGAACACTTCGCCGCCCTCGAACCAGCTGACGAACACGAGCTGCTCGGGCTGGGGGATGTCGAAATGCTCGCCGTACATCTCGGTTTCGGGCAGCTCGATGTACTCGGGGATGCCTTTGGCGATGGGATGGGCCGGATCCACCACCCACAGGCGCTCTTTCTCGCCGTCATCGCGCCATTTGAGGTTGCAGCCCGTGCCCATAAGGCCCTTGAACACCTTTGAAAAGTGGCCGGAATGGAGCACGATGAGGCCCATGCCCTCGAGGACGCGCTGCTTGACCCTTTCGGCGTTCTCATCGGTCACTTTGTCGTGGGCACAATGGCCCCACCAGGTCATGACATCGGTGTTGTCGAGGATTTTGGCGGTGAGACCCTGTCCCTTGTCATCGAGCTCGGACACGTGCACCGACGCGATGCCGGGTTGCTGTTCGAGGAAACCGGCGATGACTTTGCCCATTCCGTGGGGATAGATCCTCTTCACGTTTTCATGGGTTTTTTCATGCACGCCTTCGTTCCAGACCGTCACCCGAAGTCCGTCTTTCATGGCCCGTCCTTTCGTTGCTATCCCCCGATGCTCGTGCACATTGTAGCGGGGAAACCGGGACGGGTAAAGCACGCGGGGTTCGGAACACGGACTCTCACGGACTAACACGGCGCAGCATAGCCGCAACCAAATCTCCGGAACCGGAATCCTCCCCCCGAACACCTGTCGGCGTTCGCCCCCCTCCAAAGGGGGAGGTAAGACCTTGGAGGCAAATAGTTTATGGCCCTCTTCTGCCAGAAATCTATGCAG
>CAZFOG010000144.1:0-13880 GCA_964520685.1 uncultured Nitrospiraceae bacterium
GGTGCGGCTATCATTTTTCCCGAGGAGGAAACGCCGATGCGAGCGATATACTGTCTTTCGTTTATATCCGTGTTGCTGGGGATTGTTGTAGCATCCGCCGCCCAAGATGTCCAGCTCGATAGCCGCAAACGCCTCTTCCTCGACGATACCGTCGTCGCCGAGATGGAAAACGTCTCGCGAACCATTCATCCCGCGCAGAAATTCGCAGGCAATCCTGTACTGACGGCTACCGAGCCATGGGAAGGCGCAGTGGTGATCGTCTACGGGTCCGTGTTGCGCGAAGACGACGGCTCCTTTCGCATGTGGTACCACTGTGCTCAGGGGGTCGCGTATGCGGAATCCGAGGACGGAGTTTCGTGGCGGAAACCGGCGCTGGACGTCGTGCAGCACGAGGGCAACGCCACGAATGTGGTGATCGACAGAGAGGCGGAGGACGGTGCGCCGGGGTATCTTCCTTATTTCTATGAGGTCTTCGGGGTATTCAGAGATTTTCGCGACCCCGACCCCAACCGGCGCTACAAGATGGGTTTCCTGAGCATCCAGCGCGACTACGAAGGACCCCGGCAAGACCCCTTCCACGGCGGTCAGCGCCGCGGACTGGGCGTGGCCGCGAGCCCCGACGGCATGCACTGGGCTCTCCTCGATAGCTGGGCTACAGAAGCCATCTGCGACGGCGCCACGCACTGGATGTACGAGCCCGCGCGTGAACGGTATGTGCTCTACGGGCGCACGAAACACGTCTCCGATGCCCTGACGGCTGCCTGGGCAGGCGATGCGTGGTTCGACACGCATTTCTGGGGCCGCGCCGTGGCGCGTGTCGAATCACCCGATTTTCTTGACTGGGACCACAAAGACCCCGCGAGCGCACCCGTGGTGATGGAGGCCGATGCGAACGATCCCGTAGCGACCGAGATCTACAGCATGAACGTGTTTCCCTACGGCGCGCAGTATGTTGCTCTCGTGCAGCGGTTCCACAATCGGCCCGGCGATGTGTTCCTCGATCTGCAGCTCGGTGTCAGCCAGGATTCGGTGCATTTTGAGCGCGTGGGCGACCGTACGCCGTTTATCCCCTGCGGCGGCGTCGGCGCCTGGGACCGCTTCAACAATTCCGCGGCGACCAATCCCCCCGTTGAAGTGGGCGATGAACTCCGGTTCTACTACGGCGGCCGCACCTACCGGCACAGTCCCTACGAGGGACCCGATGAGGGTGTTTCCGGCGGAGGCGTGGGGTTCGCCAGCATCCGGCGCGATCGCTTCGTGTCGCTCGGGGCGTCATTCGACGGCGGGGCCATCGTGACCAGGCCCATGACCATCTCAGGCAACACGCTTCATCTCAATGCCGACTCAGCTCATGGAACCATCACGGTGGAAGTGCTGGTCAAGACGGGCGAGAGCACCGCGAAATCGCTTCCCATTACAGCGAATGGCCTCGATATCGCGGTGGAATGGGACGAGGGCGGACTCGATGAGAGTGAAGGTCCCGTCGCATTGCGCTTTCGCCTGGAAAATGCGCTTTTATACGCCTTCTGGTGCGAATAGAGGCTTAGATGTGGATGGCCCGTTCGTCCACGGCCAGGGCCGCTTCTTTCATGATCTCGGCGAGTGTGGGATGGGCATGGCATGACCGCGCGATGTCTTCGCTGCTGGCGTCGAATTCCATCGCAACGGCCGCCTCGGCAATCAAATCGCCCGCTCGCGCGCCGATGATGTGCACGCCCAGCAAACGGTCCGTTTTGGCGTCGGCGAGCATCTTCACGAACCCCTCGGTCTCACCGATGCTCCGGGCACGCCCGTTGGCGAGATAGGGAAACACGCCTTTGCGGTAGTTCACACCGACCTGTTTGAGCTGCTCTTCGGTCTTGCCGACCGACGCAATTTCGGGATGGGTGTACACGATGCCCGGTATGGCGTTGTAGTTGACTTCCCCGTAACCCTTCACGATGTTCTCGACGCAGGCGATCCCTTCGTCTTCGGCTTTGTGGGCCAGCATGGGCCCCGGAATCACGTCGCCGATGGCATAAAACCCCTCGGCGGAGGTGCGGAAAAACTCGTCCACGACGATACGGCCGCGCTCGTCGGTTTCGATGCCCGCAGTCTCGAGCCCGAGGCCGCCGGTATTGGGTACACGGCCCACGGAAAGCAACACACGGTCGCACACGATGGGTTCGCCGCCCTCGATTTCGACTACGGCGCCCTTTCCCTTCTTCGCCGCACCGGAGACTTTGCAGCCCAGCTGGAAACGCAATCCCTGTTTCTCGAATATCTTCTGTGCTTTCACCGCCAGTTCGGCGTCCATACCCGGGAGAATGCGGTCCAGGTATTCCAGCACCGTGACCTTCGCGCCCAGCCGGTTCCAGACCGACCCGAGTTCGAGGCCGATGTACCCTGCCCCGATAACGACCAGATGCCCCGGCACCGCGTCGTAGCTGAGCGCCTCGGTGCTGGTACCAATGTATTCGCCGTCTACCTCGACATTGGGCAACGCGGCAGGTTTACTGCCCGTCGCGATAAGAACATACCCGGCGGACAAGGCCGCCTCGTCGTTGCCCTCGACAAGCACCTTTCCAGGGCCATCGAGCCGGCCGTGACCCTGGTAACGGGTGATCTTGTTCTTTTTGAACAAACCGGCCACGCCGCTGGTCAGGCCTTTGACGACTTCATCCTTGCGCTTCATCATTTCGGCGAGGTCGAGCTTCACGCCCGTAACCTTGACGCCATGCTTCGCCAGGGATTCCCTGGCTTCGATGAACCGCTCGCTTGACTCGAGCAGGGCTTTGCTGGGAATACAACCGATCCGCAGGCAGGTGCCGCCAAGGGCCTTCTCGCTCTCGATGCAGGCCACATCAAGACCCAACTGCGCCGCGCGTATGGCGGCAACATACCCGCCGGGACCCGCGCCAATGACTATCAGATCGTGGGTTGCCGTGTTCATCGGTCCTGCTATCCTTCCTGTGCCGGCGCCGGATGCGCGCTGCGGATGGCCTCACCCGGCGTTACAAGTCAAGGAGCATGCGCGCGGGATGCTCGACGCACTCTTTGATTCGTTTCAGAAAACTCACCGCCTCGCGACCGTCGACCATGCGATGGTCATACGTCAGGGCGATGTACATCATCGGCCGAATGACCACCTCTCCGGCGACGGCGACGGGGCGGTCCTGGATCGCATGCATGCCCAGCACGCCGCTCTGCGGCGGATTGACGATGGGCGTCGACAGCAGCGACCCGAAAACCCCGCCGTTGGTAATGGTGAACGTGCCCCCCTGCAATTCATCCAGGGCGATCTTGTTCTCTCGTGCGCGGGCGCCAAAGTCCGCAATGGCCCGCTCGATATCGGCAAACCCCATCAGCTCGGCGTTACGGATAACGGGCACCACAAGGCCCTTCCCGCTGCTGACCGCAATCCCGACATCGCAGTATCTGTGATAGACGACCTCGTCGTTTCGGATTTGAGTGTTCACCCCCGGAAATTCCTGGAGTGCCGCAATCGATGCCTTGACAAAAAACGACATAAACCCGAGCTTTACACCGTGTTTCGCCATAAACGCTTCCTGATGCTCCTTGCGCAGCGCCATGGCCGCCGACATGTCAACCTCGTTGAAGGTTGTCAAAAGAGCCGCCGTCTGCTGGGCCTGAACCAGGCGCTCCGCGATACGGCGGCGCATTGGGCTCATGGGCAACGACTCCTCCTGACGCTGCGCCGCCGTGATCACCCCTCCGAAAGACGACCCTTCGGCACGGGGCTGAGCGACTTCGTCACGGTGCCGCACGACGTCTTCCTTCAGGACCCGCCCGCCCCGTCCCGTCGGCTTGACGGCCTCGGGCGCGATGCCCCGCTCGGCCAGGGCGCGTTTCGCGGCCGGCATGACGCGCGTCCGCGGCGAACCGTTCTCTTCGGCCCGCGGCTGCGCCGCCCGGGCCTCCGGTTTCGGCGTTTCCTGGCTTGGTTTCCCAGACTTCTGCTTTGCCGGCGGCGCGGCGGCCTTCGCCCCGCTGCCGGTCTCCGGAGCTTCCGCCGATTCGTCGATGCGGCCGATCACGTCTCCCACGGCCGCGTTCTCGCCGGCTTCCTTGAGAATCTCCTGCAAGACGCCCGCAACGGGAGCCGGCAGCTCGATGGTCGCTTTGTCAGAGTCTATCTCGACAACCGGTTCGTCCTGCTCGACGTAGTCCCCCTCGGCTTTCAGCCAGCGGGCTATCTGCACTTCTGAAATGGATTCGCCTACTTCCGGGACCTGGAGGTCGGTGGCCATACTGCTCCTTCTCCTTCTCGGCGCTTACTGCCAATACCCTAAGACGTCGGGGACGCCACGCAATCACAAGTCCGCAAAGGCCCCTTCAACCAGGAGGCTCTGTTCAAGCCGGTGGCTTGCAGCCGACCCGGTCGCGGGGCTTGCCGACGCCGCCCGGTAAATCCCCCGCAGGGGCCACCGGCCGAGGAGCCGGTCGCAGAACCGCACGCGCCACTGCCACCACGCTCCCATGTTTTGAGGCTCCTCCTGGACCCAGACCACGTCGGTGTTGTCCGGGTAGACCTGCAAGGCCTCTTCGATGTACCGCTCCTGCAACGGGTACAACTGCTCGACCCGCACAATCGCAACATCATCGCGTTCGCGCTTCTCGCGCTCCTCGGCAAGATCGTAGTAAACCTTCCCGCTGCACAGCAACACGCGCTTGACACTCTCGCCCTGGATACCCTTTTCGTCGGGCAGAATGCGCTGGAACCGGCCCCGCGAGAGGTCATCGAGTGACGACACCACCTTCGGGTGCCGCAACAGGCTTTTCGGAGTCATCACAATCAGCGGTTTCCTCCATGGACGAACCACCTGGCGGCGAAGGCAATGGAAGAACTGGGCCGGGGTCGTCGGATACACCACCTGGATGTTGTCTTCAGCGCCCATCATCAGAAACCGTTCGAGCCGCGCGCTCGAGTGCTCGGGACCCATGCCTTCGAACCCGTGGGGCAGCAGCAGCACGATGCCCGAGAGGGCCCCCCACTTGTCCTCGGCGCTCGAAATACCTTGGTCGATGAGCACCTGGGCGGCGTTGGCGAAATCGCCGAACTGGGCTTCCCAAAGCACCAGCCCGTCGGGATAGGCGCAACTGTACCCGTATTCGTACCCCAGCACGCCGGCTTCCGAAAGCGGGCTGTTGAATATCTCCACCGGACCTTGATTCTCGGCGATATGCTGCAGCGGCACATAGGTGTGCCCGTCGCGTGTATCCACCAATGCCGCATGCCGGTGACTGAACGTGCCGCGCTGGGAATCCTGCCCGCTCATGCGAACGCGGACGCCCTCCGCCGCGAGTGACGCATACGCCAGCGCCTCGCCCGCTGCCCAGTCCAACGTCTGTTCGCCTGCGGCCATCGCCTTGCGGGTATCGAGGATACGCTTCGCCTTCGGGTGCAGATTAAAGTCGCCGGGGATTTTACCGAGCGCTCGCAGATACGAGACCAGGGCATCCCTCGATACGCCTGTCTCCGGGTCGGGCGCATCCTTCTCGAAACCGCCGGAATACTGAGACCAGATGCGGCCAAGCACACTGTGGCGTTTGGGATTGCGCTTCTTTTCCTCGCGGTCCCGCTCCTCTTCTTCGCTACGGGCGGCCGTGAATTCCTCTTCGAGAATCGCCCGGCGGCGCTCGGCGATCTCGTCGGCCTCTTCGGGGGTGATGCCACCCAGTTTGAGAAGGTGTTCGAGATAGCCTTCGCGCACCGAGCGCCGCTGCTTGATCTTCGAGTACAACAGGGGCTGCGTGAAACCCGGCTCGTCGCTCTCGTTATGGCCGTGTTTCCGGTAGCAGTACATGTCTATCACCACGTCGCGCTGGAATTTCCGGCGGAATTCCATGGCCAGGCTGATCACCTGCGCGACTGCCTCCGGGTCTTCGCCGTTCACGTGAAAAATCGGAATCTGGAGCATTTTTGCCACGTCCGTAGCATAAACGCTCGAGCGTCCCTCTTCAGGCAAGGTGGTGAACCCGATCTGGTTATTGACGATCACGTGGATTGTGCCGCCCACCCGGTAACCCTCGAGCTGACTCAGATTCAGGGATTCCTGCACAATCCCCTCGCCTGAGAACGCCGCGTCGCCGTGAATCAGCAGGCACATACCCCCTTCGCGGTTCACGTCGCCCATGCGGTCCTGTTTCGCGCGGACCCGCCCCATGGCGACCGGATTTACATATTCCAAGTGGCTCGGATTGAAGCACAGCGCAAGATGCAGCTTGTGGCCGTTCGACGCCGTCCAGTCGGAATGATGGCCCAGGTGGTATTTGACGTCCCCCCCGCCCATGTGCAGTTCCGGGTGTTTGTCGTCGAATTCGCTGAAAATCTGCGCGGGACTCTTGCCGAGAATATTCGCGAGCACGTTCAGGCGCCCGCGATGGGCCATGCCAATGACAATTTCGTTGATCTCGTACTGGCCCGCCTTCTCGATGGCAAGGTCAAGCAGCGGAATGAGACTTTCCGCCCCTTCCAGCGAAAACCGCTTGGCGCCAACGTATTTCTTCTGGATGAATTCCTCAAAAATCACGGCGTCCGTAAGGCGGGTCAGGATACGGAGCTGTTCCTCGCGGCTGAGCTGAATGCGGTTCTCGGTGCGCTCCATGCGCTCCTGCAGCCATTCGCGCAGCCCCAGATCGTCGATATGCATGTACTGAACGCCGATGGACCTGCAATACGTGTTGCGCAGCCGCTGGATGATCTCGGCAAGGGTCATGACCCCCTCCGCCGCCAGGGTCGTCGTCGAGAACTTCAGGTCCATGTCGTGCTGGGTGAACCCGAAATACCCCGGGTCGAGTTCCTCGAGCTGCGTAATTGGACTTTCCAGCGGGTCGACCGCGGCAATCCGGTGGCCCCGCACCCGGTAGTTGCGGATCAGCTTGTCGACCTTGTGCTGCATGGCCGCCAGATCGATGTCGCGCCCGCAGATCTGGCACTTCAGGGCATTTTTCCAGTCGGGTTTGAACCATGTCTGGCGCGCACAGGTGGCCCGGGGCGCGGGCGGGATGTGGGATTGCCCCCCGTTACCGAGAAGCTGGTTGAAGTACTCGCGCCAATCGTCGGATATCGAATCGGGCTGGTCGAGGAAACGCTCGTACAGGTCCTCCATGAATTCCAGGCTCAAACTGCTCGGTTCGGTTTCGAGATTGTCCATCGCTTGTTTGCCCTTGCCGTCCGCACGCAATGCATGCGATGCCGGTCGTGTCGGTTGTCCCCGGTCCATGCGCGCCCATGGCTTGCGGCCTTTCGGCCTCCAGACGTGCGCTCCGTTCTGGTGGGAAACATCGTCCGTTTTTACAGCAGCTGGATGTCCGCAGCACTATTCCCAACTTGGTTCCCTTGGCCACACCGGGCTAAGCAGTGTGGAACGCGTGTTTTACGCTACTCTTAGCAGAACCACCGCCAACCGGAAAATGTTTCTTGAGGAACACTCTAGCGCATTTTGCCCCGGTTTGCGAGCGGGCAGAATGCGCATTCTGCGGATTCTGCGCGCCCCGGACGCGGCCCGTTGCTCCCAAGCCCTGCCCAGGTTGAAAAGACACGGCGCTCATGAGTCATACTGTGTTGGTTACACGGACATGGTCACAAACGGACGGGGGCATGATTCGATGGGTCTTGGACGCGCACTGCTGTGCATTCTGTTACCGCCGCTGGCGGTGTTGGACAAGGGCTGCGGCTCGATTCTGCTGGTGACCCTGCTGACCCTTGCTGGCTGGGTGCCGGGCGTCCTCGCAGCGCTATTCATCTGCAATAAGGACTGATTCACCCCACCGGAATCACACCCCACACATCCAGGTGGCGATCCGTGACTTTCCGGACTTGCAGCACGTTCAGGCCCGCGTGCTCGACCTGGCTTGCTACTTCTTCCTCGGTATACGCCGAAAGGAGGGACCGGTAATATTCTTCGCGCAGCAGTCTCGATTCCTTCCCGGCATGTTTCCGGACGATATCCAGCGCGTCGGCCGCGGAGCGGGGCCGTGCCAGGTCACGCACGAATATCAGGGTGCCGGGTTTCGCGATCCGCTTGACCTCGCTCCAGAACAGAACGGTCTCGTTGATGTGGTGGAGGATGCTGTTCGAGAAGATGACATCCACGCTTCGCTTTCCGACCGGCAGCCGCTTTGCATCGGCCATTAGAAGCCCTACGCCAGCACCCGACGTCTCCAGCAACGCCCTCGCGTGCGTGAGCATGGCCCAGGAAGCATCGGCGGCGTAGATGCGCCATCCGGGTTTTACTTTTGCAAGACGCACCGGTATATCGGCCGGTCCCGTGCCGAGATCGAGCGCGACGGCGCGCTCGCGGCCTTTGGCAAGCTCGCAAAGCCGCTCGACGAACGCCACGTTGACCTCGGCAAAATCAGCCACGGCATACGCAAGCGCCTCATCGGCCTCGTCCATCAGTTCAGGTTCGGCCTGGCGATGCAATCCATCGGGCATAATCGCGTACTCCATATGCAGGGCGCCAATAGAGGATGGCGGAGGTTTGTGGATAGAGTGGTTCCTCGGCGTTCCCGCGCCCGTGCGGTTCTAACAAGTCTGCCCCAGTCCGGGGAATTCTTTCAAGCATCAACGCCGCGACTCGACCTCGCTCTCGGGCCGTGGCCGGTGCCGCTGACTGAACACTTCCTTGAGCTGTTCCTTATTGTGATCGCCTGCCAGGCGCAGGAGGTCCTGAATGGACTGCGGGTGCTCCGAAATCTTGAGCTTCTCGAGGAGGAGGGCGTGGCCCGCCTCGTCGCGTTTCACCATAGCGATGATCGCGGCCAGCATGTTGAGCCGGTTGATGGTACCTATCAGAATCCCGCTATCGAGCACGGGCATTGAAGCGAAATTCGTACGCAGAAAAACCGATGCGATGGCAAATATGTCCATGCTTGGGGTCAGGGTCTCGACGATCGGCGACATGAAATCCGCCACCCGTGCGCGGCCGATGGCCTCGAAACGGTCGTACACTTCGCTGAGCAATACCCGGAGACAGTCTTTCTCCGTGAGAATCCCTACCAGCCGGTAATCGTCATCCACAACCATGACGGCGCTTTCGCCTTTGCTGTGGAGGGTTTCCATGGCCTCGAGAACGCTGACGTCCGGATGCAGAACCCGTGCCGTCATCTTCATGATATCGCGTGCTACTGGTACTGCCACCATCGTGCCCCTCCTCCTGGTTCGCCGAGAGGGCCCGTGTGCGCCGTTGCCTGTATTCGCGAGCCGGCGTTCATTATACCACGTGTTTGGCCGCGCGGCTTGGCTCGCGCCCTCTCGGGCTGCTATCGTGAACACGCACAACGCGCGGCGCGTTCCCGCGGGTGCGTGGAAAGGTCGTGACGCGCACGCACGATTTCGAGCGTGGAGGTTTCGTGATAAGTGGCACGGATGCGCAGGTGCGCCGCCCTGACGGGCCAGCCGCGCAAAAACCAACCCGGCACGCTATGAGGATGCGGTTGAGAATCGAATGGGTATTCGGCGCGCTTCTCGTGGCGGGGTGTGCCACGTCCCCCTCGTACCCAACGCAGGCGAACGGCGTCGAGACCTATCTCGATGTTCTCCGCGTGAGTATGGACTGGTCAGTGCCCGGTCTTGCCAAGACCAAAGCGGCCCTCGATGCCGGCAACTCCCAGTCAGCGTGCGCGGAATTGCTGGATTTCTACCGAAACCGCACCGGTCCGCGTTTCTTCTTCGGCACGGACGACATCCCGGAGATTGTCGCGGCCATCCGCGAAGATCTGCCGGATGCCGAGGCGGAACTCATCAAGCACGCAGAATACGCTGTGGCCCGACAGTTTCCGAACTCGACCGCGCGCACGATACTCCATCGTGTGGAATTGCCGGAGAACTTCTCCTGGACCGGCAACCCGACCGACGATCCCGAGTTTCGCCACATGCTGCAGCGAGCCCGGTTCTGGCAGGATCTCGGGTTCGCGTACGCGTTGACGGGTGACGAGCGCTACGCGGAAGCGTTTGCCGCACAAGCCTCGTCATGGCTTCGCGACGTTCCGCTGCCGCCGCCCGGCCATCGTAAACCGGTGTCTCCCTGGTGGCGTACCATCAACGCGGGTATCCGTGGCGATACATGGCTGTGGGCATACACCCTCTTTCTGCACAGCCCCGCCATGACTCCCGAACTGCACGCGCAGATTCTGGGTGCCCTTGCCGAACACGGCCGGGTATTGCGGCATCACCATAAGTCGCCCACGGGGAACTGGTGCGTCATGGAGATGCAGGGTCTGCTGAACATTGCCGTCCTGTTTCCCGAGTTCAGCGAAGCCCGGGCCTGGCAGGAATACGCGCGCACCATGCTGGTGACATGCATCGAGCGTCAGGTCCGGCCGGACGGCGTGCAGCTCGAGCAGAGCCCCAACTACCACAAGGGCTGCATCCGCTGGTTCCTGGAACCCATGATGCTCGCGGAGCGCAACGGCGTCGCCTTCCCGCCGGAATACCGCGAGAATCTCGAAAAGATGGGCGAGTTCGCGGTCTGGGCAACGGATCCGCAGGGCCGCACCGTCGCCCTCAGCGACAGCGATCGCGAGATTCAGACCCGCATGACCCTTACCAGTCTTGCCGGCGTTGTGGACCGCCCCGATTTCGCCTGGTACCGCGACGTGTCCCATTGGCACTATTGGCTGTTTGGCGTCGAGGAAGCGCAGCGCCTTCACGACGTGCCCCAGGTATCCCCCGGGCAAAGTATGCGCGTGTTTCCCGACGCGGGCTACGTCTTCGGCCGCTCCGACTGGTCGCGGGATGCACGTTATTTCGTCTTCGATTGCGGGCCGCGCGGCCGAGGGCATGGCCACCTCGATCTGCTGAGCATCGAGATGCACGGGTTCGGCGATCTCCTCATCGCCGATCCCGGCAGGTGGCTCTATGGCGGCGATACGCTCCGGAGGCAGCTCGTCTCAACACCCGCCCACAATACCATCAGCCTCGATGGCAGGAGTCACAGCACCGTCGAGGACCCCCGCGGCGGCGCCTACGAACTGCTGCGGGCCGAGACGCGCGACGGATGGATGTACGTGCATGGCCGCCATCGCGCATACCGCGCCATGGCCGGGCCGCCCGTCATCGAGCGCCGCATCTGGTTTGACGGCGATGCGCTCTGGCTGGTGCTGGATTCCGTGCAGGCGCCGGAGATGCACGATATTCGCCAGACCTGGCAATTCGCCACCGTCGGTGCGAGCCTCGATGGCCACTCCGCGATCGCGAAGGGTTCCAGCGGCGCGACCGTGCACCTCGCCGTCTCGGATGCGCCCGGCCAGCGTGTCTTTCTCGAGAAGAGCGTGATGTCACCTATCTATGGAATGCAACACCCGGCCGACCGGCTCGTGGTCGAACGCCCCGCCGCCAATGCGCGTATGGCGGCCGCCCTCACCGCCAGGCCGGCGGATGCCGCAAACCCAATCCTTTCCGTAACACTGTCAGAGGGGGACCCGCGCGGCGCGGTAAACGTCACGGTCCGGGTGGACGCATCCGAGGCGCACTTCACCGTGACTCCGAATGCCTGGGATGTGCGTCACGGCAAGTAGCCGCGCGGAACAGGTCATTACCGGGAGGCTATGCCCCGGCGGTCAAACACGGCCCTCGACGGCCGCCGCGAGGGCATCAAGCCACTCCTCGAGGTCGGTGTAGCCGTCGTGGTCGCTGTCGGCATTCGGGTCGGGCGGCAGTTCGAGGGTATGGCTGGCAGGCGGAGGATGGGGAAACCCGCCGACCTCTTCCTGGCTGTCTATGATTGACCCCGTTTCCGTCAGCACGCTTTCCACAATCCGCCGGTCCGTCTCATCACGAAACGCAGGCCGGGCCCCGGCACAGGTCAGGACCCAGTCTTGCACCTCGCCGCCGGGCAGCGGCTCGAGCCCTTCGATAGCGACCGGGGCGGTATCCACGGCACAGCCCCGCTTGAGCTGGGCCACCGCGAACTCCCACCCCCGCGCTCCCGCGACCAGGTTGTCCGACGCGTGAACCCGGCAGGTGCGTTTCGATGAAAAGAGCATGTGAATCATGGGTTTCAATCGCGTATCGGGCCCGGGAAGCAAGACATTTCCAATAATCGCGGCCAGCGACCCGCCGGCGTCTTCGGGATCGGAGAAGTGAATGATGTCCGAACCCGGGTTGTAGACGAAATTGTTGACCAGCAGCGCGCTCACATCGCCCTTAATCAGCGGGCTGCGCCGCATGTTGTGGGCAAAAAGATTGCCGATCACCGCGATACGGCGCGTGTGGTCTCCAATAAGCAGCCCTTTTGAGTGTTCCCGCTCGGGGTGTATCGAGCGCGACAGGTTCTCCGCGATGATGCACTGACGAAACGTTACGTCGCGGACGCCCGGGTGCCAGGTACTCACCCCCTCATCGACGGCCCAGCTTACGGAACAGTGATCAATGACGACGTTGCAGACCTCGCGCTGCCCGTCCGGGGTTCCCACCACGCCGATACCGTCACGGCCGCCGGGGTCGGGGCCGTCCAGGCGGTCCCCCACGCGTATCCGAAGGTGCTGAATCAACACATCGTGAGTGGTCACGACAAGCCCGGCGCCGATGATCGTAATCCCCGGTTCGGGAGCGGTCTGACCGGCGACGGTTGCAAACGGCTCGGTGATGACAAGCGATTCGCGGATATCGATGACGCCGCCCACCTCGAACACGATTGTGCGCGGTCCGGGTGCGGCAAGGGCCTCGCGCAGCGAACCGGGACCCTCAGCGGCCAGGGTGGTTACCGTAATGAGCGCGCCGCCGCGTCCGGCAGGGGTGCGCGTGCCAAATCCCTCCGCCCCCGGAAACACGGGCAGTTCGTCCTCCTCAAACCGTATCGTGGCGTTGAACGGTTCCTGTTGAATCCCCTTCCCGGTGTTGCACCCGGCAATCAGCAGGGCGCTCACGCAACACGCCATAAGCAGTGCCAATCTGTCCATCGTCGTCACTTAACTTCCCCATTTCATTGGTGGCAGTTCACTAATCCAAGAGCACCGCAGGTACGGCACTTCAGACTGGGGGCGGGGTTGAGTATACTGCTTTTCGCGAAACGTAACGACGCCGAAGGAGAAGCAACGACGATGGCTAAGCGCAAAACGAAATCAATCCCGCCTCGAAGCGCGGTGAAACCCGAAGACACCTGGGACCTGACCCCTCTGTACAAAGAGGATGCTGCGTGGGAGCGGGCTTTCAGGAAACTCGAACGCATGACAAGCGGGTTCGAGAAGTTCCGCGGCAAGCTGAAGCGCTCCGCGAAGACCATTCGCGCGTGTTTCGATTTCGAGGCTGAATTCGAGAAGCTGGCCGAGCGCGTGGGGTCGTACGCGTTCCTCAAATCGGCCGAGGACGTCGCCAACAGCACGTATCAGGCCATGGTTGCGCGATACGTGCACGTGGCGACTATAGCCAGCGAAGCCGCCAGCTATATCGCTCCCGAAATTCAGGCCATTCCCAAAGCCCGGATGCGCCAGTTCCAGCAATCGAAGGAGCTCGAGCCCTACCGGTTCCAGTTGAACAAGCTGCTTCGCTACCGTCCCCATATTCTCTCGCTATCCGAAGAACGCCTTCTGGCCATGCAGGGAGAGGTCGCGGGCAGCGCAGGCCGCATCTTCGGACAGCTCAATGACGCCGATCTCAAATTCGGATTCGTGACCGATGAAAAAGGGGTAAACGTCGAGCTGACCCAAAGCTCGTTCCGCACCCTGCTCGAATCTCCCAGGCGCGCCGTGCGCAAACAGGCATACGAACAGTTCTACAGGGAGTACGAGGCGCACGCCAACACCTGCGCGGCCACGCTGAGTTCGTCGGTGCTGCAGGACGTCTACCAGGCACGCGCGCGGAACTTCGGGTCGTGTCTGGAACAGGCCCTGTTCGCGGATAACGTGCCCGTATCGGTCTACGACAGCCTCATCGA
>CAZFOG010000145.1:0-9054 GCA_964520685.1 uncultured Nitrospiraceae bacterium
GATGCTTCGCACGAAGACTCATCTCTACCGGATAGAGCAGAAGGACTAAAGACAGAGGTTTTTGTCCCGTTAAGCCCTTTCAGCGAAAGACAACATTTGACGCGCAGGCAACATGATCTCCTGGCGGGTTCCTTTCGATCAAGGATCTTCCGAAAGCGTGGTCATTCGAGTCGAAGCCGAAAGCGGCCAAACCGCGTTTCAGAAATTCGAACTGTACAATACCCGCAAAGCCGCTTCCGTTCCCGGGAGCAGGGGCACTTTCAAGGGGGTCTCCATATCCTCATAGATTGATTCTACGCCAATCAGGTCGCGACTTTCGCTTGGAAATAGGCAAGCACCAAACACGCATAAGCACTTCTGGAAACGGGATAGGGACTTGGAATTGTGTGAAATCCCGCCGCTTGAGGTACCATGGTAGCCCCGGAAGGGGACAGGAGCGTTCTGAGAGGGAAAGTGGGGAGCCTATGGACCAGCACGAACTCACTTGTGACATACTGGTGGCGGGGGGCGGGCCGGCGGGAGTCCCGTGCGCGTTGGCGGCGGCGCGCCTGGGGGCGAACGTGATTTTGTGCCAGGATCGCTCGGTCCTGGGGGGCAATGCGTCGAGCGAGGTCCGCATGCACATCGTGGGGGCCGATTGTTCCGGTGGCAGAGGCGCGGAGCTGGAGACGGAAGCGCGTGAAGGGGGCATCATCGAGGAGATTCGCCTGGATACGACGGTTCAGAACCCCCAGCGCTCGGCGTCGATGCTGGATCTCATTCTTTACGAGAAATGCCGGGCCGAACCCAACCTCCAACTGATGCTGAACACGGCGGTGGTGGGCGCCAAGACTCAAGGCACGCGCGTGACCCATGCTGTGGCGCGGCGGGAATCCACCGAAGACCATTTCACCATTGCCGCGAAAGTATTTGTCGACTGCACCGGCGACGGCCGCCTGGGCACCGAGGCGCAGGCACCGTTCCGGATGGGACGTGAAGGGCGCGAGGAGTTCGGCGAATCGTTTGCACCCGAACAGCCGGACGACAAGACGCTGGGCTCTTCGCTTTTGTTTATGGGGCGGGACATGGGCCACCCGGTTCCCTTTACGCCGCCGCCGTGGGCGCGGAAGTTCACCGAGGAAGACCTCAAATTCCGTCCGCACGGGAAGCCCGGTGTCGATCAGAGCCTCGAGTATGGCTATTGGTGGCTGGAATGGGGCGGGCAATTCGACACGATCAAGGACAACGAAGTCATTCGCGACGAATTGCTGGCCATTCTGCTCGGGGTTTGGGATCACCTCAAAAATGGCGGCGAGCACGGCGCCGAGAACTGGGTGCTGGACTGGTTTGGATTCGTCCCCGGCAAGCGGGAGAGTCGGCGGTTTGCGGGGCAGTACATGCTGACGCAACAGGACCTTCAGGAATCGCGCGCGTTTGATGATGCGATTGCTTACGGCGGCTGGCCCATCGACACGCACCCGCCGGTGGGGGTTGACGCGCCGGATGAACACCCGTGCACGCAACACCAACTCGAATACCTGTACGATATTCCCCTCCGCGCCTGCGTCTCGGCGGGTCCGCGCAATCTGATGTTTGCCGGGCGCAATATCTCGGCGAGCCACGTTGCCTTTGCCTCGACGCGTGTGATGGCAACCTGTGCAGCAATCGGGCAGGGGGTCGGCACCGCGGCGGCATATGCGGTAAAGAACGGCATCGAACCGGCGGATCTCGCCGGCGATCCCGAGAGCATGACGGCTATTCAGCAGCGGCTGCTGCGGGATGACGCGTACATCATCGGGGCGGTCAACCTGGACCCGAAAGACCGTGCCCGCGACGCGAAGGTGTCGGCGTCGAGCGCTCAACCCAATGGCGGGGCGGCGAACGTAATTTCAGGGCCGACGCGCTCGACCCACGGGCGGCGAGGGGTCAAGCCGGAGCGCGTTGCGTCCGGTCTGCACCGGTGGATGAGCGATCCTGCCGTGGGGCTGCCTGCCTGGCTTCAACTGCACTGGGACAAGCCGGTGCCCGTCTGCGAGGTGCAGCTCATTTTCGACACGGGCATGCACCGGGTTTTGACACTGACGCATTCCGATGCCTATGCAGCGCGCATGAAATGGGGGCAACCCCAGCCCGAGACTATTCGCGATTACGCGATCGAAGCGAAATGCAAAGGGCGCTGGCAGACCATCGTTGAAGTCCAGGGCAACTACCAGCGGCGGCGGGTGCACAAGGTGAAACCGGCCGGGCCCGTTTCGGCGCTTCGGGTCACTGTGACGGCCACCAACGGTCTGGACCACGCGCGTATTCTCGAGATTCGCGTGTACTGAGTCTTTTTCGCGGCGTTCCCATTGTTGCCAACGTGTACAACCGGTTTGGAGGACACGGGCATGCAAAACGTTCGTGGAGTGCGGATTGCGGTTTTAGGGGTGCTGCTGACGGCGGCTCTGGGTGCGATTGCCAGTGCGCAGGAGCCGGCGAAGGCCCAGACCATTCGCGACCTCCTCTGGGTGTGGGGAAATCCGGAGATGGCGGAGACGGGGGAGCATACTCTGGCGACGTTTGCGCAAGCTGCGCCTGCCGAACGGGCGCGACTCCTCGATGTCCCGAATATTGCAATGGCCGGGTACGGTCTGCCCCAGGATGATGCAGAGGCGATGGCTCTAACGGCCCACGTCGCCCATGCGCCGCGGCTGGTATGGGAGATCGGATGCGATGACGAAAACGGCGGGCCGCCGTTTGAATATGCCCAGACGGTGGCACGTTTCGCGAAAGTCGCGCAGGCATTTCCACAGGTCGAAGGCGTGCTTCTGGACGACATGAGCAGCGTAAAGATCGAGCGGGGATTCAAACCGGAGCACATCGCCGGTCTCCACACCCTTCTCCGTGAGCACTGTCCTCGAGCCAAAGTCTGGGGCGTGCTCTACACCATGAACTACAACATTCCGAATATCGATGCCTACATCCGCGAGCTGGATGTGATCAATCTCTGGGTATGGCATGCCACGGATTTGGGGAAGCTCGAGGAGTCGGTCGCGTACCTCGAAGGGCGCTTCCCCGAAAAGCCGGTCGTTCTTGGACTGTATCTGTACGATTATGGAAACGGCAAACCCATGACGGCGGAGCAATTCGACCAGCAATGGGAGACCGCGTTGCGTCTCGCCCACGCCCGGCGCATCGAGGGCATCGTCTTTCTCACCATCAACAACGACGCGGATATCGCGGGCCGTGCGGCCAGATGGAGCCGGCGTGCGGGTGCGCAGAAGGTGGGCTATCCGGAAGAGGCCGCCGGGGATGCCGCTGATCCCGCCGAAGCAAGACTGGAATTGAACGGCGATTGGTGCTTTTCCGGCGAGGGGTGGACGCAGGACCCCGAAGGCGTCATCCGTCCGCCGGACAAGCGCAATTTGCACAGCCGGGCGGTCTGGACGGCACAGGCTTACGGAGACGTCGAGATCGAATTCGAGTTCAACGGCGACTATCGGGAAACCGGCACCGGCAGCGCTGGAGTCCTGTTGCGGTCGAGGGACATCAACCAGGGCTATCTGGTTTACTTCCCGTGGGGCGGGCAACAGCTTCGCGCCAAGCATTTCTGGGCCGCTGTGGCCAGGATTGACGGCGACGGATTTCTGCGCCACCTCGCCATGGAGTGGGTGCCGGGTGTGCCGAGCGAGACCGACCGGTGGTATCACGTGCGGGTGACCGCCCAGGGCCCGGGTATCGATGTGTGGGTGGACGGACGGCGCGCCTTGCATGTGGAAGATGATGCGTATTCATCGGGCTGCGTGGGCCTGGCGGGCTATGGATGGTACCGATTCCGCAATGTCCGTGCAGCCGGAGAACCGGCCGAGGCCGCATCGTGGAACGCGGACGCCGCCATTCCCTCCCACGCATTTACACTGGGCCTTTCCAGCGCGGAGATGCCCAGCGCATGTATTGCACCCAATGGTGACGTGCTGGTGGCGGCGGGGAGCCAGCTTGTCCGTTCGACGGACAAGGGCCGCACGTGGCAGGAACCCGAGACGCTCCCCGAGTCTCTCGGTAAAATAACCGATTATGGTAGTGCCATCTTCACGACCACCGATGGCCGCCTTATGGCCATGCTCTGCCGTTCCCTGGCCGACACAGGCAACGGCGTTCCGGATATCCTGATGAGCGAATCGCTCGACAACGGGGCGACGTGGTCGGAACCCGTTGCTTCAGTCGTCGCCGAGGGATGGCCCCAGCAGCCCAAGAGCCTGACCCCGTACGGACCCGTGACCGAAAACAGCGAGGGCATCTTGATGCGGTTTCTGTTGGGCAATGCGGGAGACGACGGCGCCACGTTCACGGATGTCCGCACCTGGGGCGCCACGCACTGCAAGGCCTATGTGATCCGCAGCACGGATTCGGGGGCCACTTGGTCGGTCCCGATCGAACTCGACCGCCCGTCATGGACCAGTGTGGAGCGGGGGACCATCCCGGGTTCTCTCGATTTTACGGAACCGACCGGCGTCGTCATGGGCGATATGGTGACGGTCTTGATCAGGCCCATTTACAGTCCGTACATGTGGCAGTGCTGGTCGTATGACGGAGGCGCGTCGTGGGACGCCGCGGTACGGGCCACGTTCCCGGGGTACGCGCAGTCCATGGCACGCACGGCTTCCGGAGCGATTGTATGCGCCCACCGGTATCCGCACTACGCCGTGAACGTGAGCCGTGACGGCGGCCTGCATTGGGATGCGGGCACGGTTATTGACTACCCGGTTTGGGCGATGGGAACTCTGACCGAAGTCGAGCCGGACGTGCTTCTCTGCACGTACATGAATGCCGAGCGCGGCATGCCGTTGCTGGCACAATTGATCCGCATATTACCGGACCGGATTGAGCCCGTCGCGCGGGATTAATGGCGGTTCGTGGCTCTGTTGGAGTTCACGCGCAGCCTTGCAGGCGGTCGAGCATGCCGTGTTTCTTCGCGGCGCGATGTACCCATTCGCGCAAAGCTCTGATGTACGCCTCGCGCACCACGGGGGCGAACAGCATCCGTCGATAGCGCTCCTCGAGGTTCGGATGCTCGCGCTGCAATAACCCGCGCACGGATTCCCAGACTTTCGGGCGGGAATTCAGCGTATCCACCCAGATGACATCGACCTGGTGGCGTGCAGCCTGTTCGAAGAGGGCATCCAGGGCCGCCTGATCATCCGAGAGGAAGGGCAGCAGCGGTCCGAACATGATGGCCGTCTCGATGCCGGCGTCTTTCGCCCGCGCCAGGACCTCGAAACGCTGGGCCACGGTGCTGGCACCCGGTTCCCACAGGCCCGCGAGGCGTGCGTCGAGGGTAGTCACGGTAACTCCAACGCGGGCTTTGCCTTTGGCGAAGATATCGAGATCGCGGAGGATGAGGGCGCTCTTGGTCAGGGCGTTGACGCGGAACCCGCCCTCGAGCAGGAGCCGGCAGCATTGGCGCGTGAGCCGCCAGGTCTCCTCGAGCGGCTGCCATCCGTCGCAAGCGCTGCTCATGAAAACATCGCCGGGCGGCAGGCGGCGCACCTGCTTTTCGAGCACCTCGACGGCGTTGGTTTTGACATCGACGAAGCGCCCCCACGGTTCCTCGTGGGGATGGAAGCGCTGCATGTACCGGGCATAACAGTAGCCGCAGCCGTGAGCGCAGCCGACGTAGCAATTCAGCGAGTAGTCGCCGATGTTGCACTTGTTGAGCACCGTCTTGCAGGTGATCTCGCGCACCACGGGGGCGGTACAGGGCGATGAGCGTGGGGTAGTCGTCTCCATGCCTTCACTCTACCACCGGTGCCCCAGTCAGACCAGTCGGATCAGTCGGACGAGCCGGCCGTGTCTGAGCAATGCGGTTCACTTCCGGATAATCGCGGCCGACCAGTCCTCGGCGATGCGGAGTTCGGTGTAGGTTTTGCCCTCCTCAGTGCGCAGGGGGGCCTCGAAATCGACAACCTCACGGCCCTCATCGTTGAACACGTGGACCTCGTGGTTCGCGTCGTCACCCCATCCGAAGAGGCCGCTCCGGTTGGTGAGGATGCGCTCTTCACCGATGACATATCCCTTGTGTAGCTCGAGAGGGGTGAACGGGTACATGTAGCGCGTGAGGTGGTGGTGCGTCGGGATAACGAGAACATCGTTGTACCAGTGGTACACGCAGCCGTAATCGAGGGCGGCCAGCATATTGCGGTAGGCGTGCAATTCACTGCGCTCGGTGAGATGGTCGCCGAGGGCGATGGGGGAGTAGAGGTGGTTCCGGGTGCAGTTGGTGATGCTGCCGGTCTCGACGAAGCACGGGAAATGGAGGTCCACCATGGCCTGCGTAAACGGTGCGCCGTTTCCGATGAGAGGGCCGCGCGACAGAATGTACTTGGCCATGGCCACGCGCCAGGATTCGCTCAAGAGTGTTACCGACGATTTCAGCCGCGCGATGTCCATGGTTTTCGGGTCGACGTCGCCCGAGATGCCGTCCCACGGCTCGCCGAAATGGTATCCCGCCCGGCTGTAGTTGTGCTCGTCCCAGTAGACCCCGTCAGCACCGATATCGTCGAGGATGATGTCCACGTTTTTCGCGACGGCCGTGCCGTAGCTGTTGGTCGCGGTGGGAATGAAGAGCCGCAGATTTGGGCGGCCGTAGTCGGCTTGTTTGCCGTCGGTGCCGAGGGTCCGGGCGTCGGGAAAACGCTCGGGGCCATCGGTCGTGACGTCCAGGAAACAGTGGAAATAGACGAGGTAATCGGCGTCGGGATAGAGTCCGCGAAAGCGCGCAAAGGCTTCCCTGTACGAGTCGTGTGGCACTTGCTGAAACGCCGTGCCGTGGCAGGGTTCGCCGCTTACTTTGAGATGACCGATGCCCGAGCAGACGTATTTCGGCGACTTGAAGTTAAGGAAATTTGTGAGGAGTTCGTCTGACCACTTCGCCGTGATGTCGCCGGCGCGGAGGAATGCGAAACCGCCGTCGATGGTGAAATTCGCGTTCATCATGCGGCGCGCGGCATTGATGAACCGCCAGTAATCGGGCGCGTCCGTGGGCACGATAAGCCAGGTGGCGGAGTATTCTTTGCCCGGAGGCAGGACGAGGTTGTTGTCGGCGAGCCCAAGGATGCCGTCCATCCCGTAATTGGCCACGTGCACGCGGAACACATCCTCACGGGGCAGCAACCCGATGCCGATGCGTTTGGTCGCACCGAACGTGGTGGGATTCTGGGACGACGCGCTCTTGCCGGTCAGGCCCGGTTGGGGCAATCCCGCCAGCCAGACGCCTTCCACTCCTGCCACGGTGGCTTCGTGCCGGTGCATGAGCGCGAGGTTGGCGCCGGAGAGATTCGTGAAGGTGTCGGTTACCTCGATGCCCTCGGGCAGGCGTTTCACGCTGCGGCTATGGCGGAAATAGTCGCACGAGGCGGTTACCCACGCGGGCTCGGGGCAGGAGAAACGGCTTTCCACGGCGAATGTCTCGTTATTGATTGTGACTTCGATGCGGGCCCCGTCCAATTCCTCGAAGTCGAAGGCAGTTTCGTGTGCTGCCCGCGGGGCATACGTATCCAGTGGCCCCGTCGGCGGACCGGCCTTTGGTTTGGGCGGGGGAGGGGGTGTGCGAAACGCCAGGGCAGCGTCCCCGGCTACCAGGGTTCGTTCGACGTTTGGCGAGGCGGAGTTCTCGACGCTCAGGATGTTCTCGCCTTCCCGGATAAGGCCCGTGACGTTGAGCTGAAACTCGCAGGCTTTGACGCCTTCGAGCAATCCGTAATGCAGATCGTGATCGGCTTTCTCGAAGTCGGGCGCGTAGTACGTGGTCAGCCGTTCGCCGGCATACATCGAGTAGAGCGCCCCGTTACGCGCCTGGACGCGCAAGGGCTTGTCCAGCAGCAGGTCGCCCGGGAGGGGTTCGCCATTGAGCTCGAGGCGGAGGGCGGGGGTATGGCCTGCAACGCGCTCGGTATCAAGCCGTGCCTTCAGAAACAGGACAGCCTGCTTCCCTTCCGGGACAGCCGGGGCGGTTATGGTCAATTCCTTCCTTTCACCGCGCTCAAGACGCACCTCTTCGAACAACGGCAGCCGGTCCGCGCGCTCAGGTGGCACGCCATCCGTTCCGGCAAGCAGCGCGGGGATGAGGCGCGACCGGCTGTGTCCCCAGGTTTCGCTGGACAAGGCCAGCATGGCTTCCTGGCGCGCCTCGGGGCCGTCGGTATCGGACAAGGTGACTTCGATGCGGAGAAACGTGCCCGTTTCGGGTGTGACGCCGAAAAAGGTCCAGGGAATCGCCGCTTCAAGGATATAGCCGGCGGCGGTGCGGTGCGACGCCACCAGCGCGCCTTCCACGGGCTGGGCTTCGGGGCGGTAACAGTAGACTTCCGGGGGGCAATCCGTGAAGGCGTCGCCGGTGGTCTGGAAATTGCCCGGGCTGATGGCGAGCTGGTACTGGCCGGCGCCGAAAGTTTCGCGGCCGGGCTCGAGGTCAGGCGCGGCGTCGAGGTAGATCTCAATGTGGTCGCCTTTCCAGATGTTCGCGCCGCGCTGAGTCTGGTGCAGTGTGTCGTCGACCACTTCCGCCGCGATGAACAGGTATTCCTGCCGCCATGCGAGGCGCACGGTACCGTGCAAATCTTCGAGGCCGGTCCAGCTGTTCGCGCCCCAGACGGCCTGCTCGGGGGTATCGAAGGCGTGGGTGTTGGGGACGCCCTCCCAGTCGCCGAGGTCGCCATCCACCGCGATGGGCGGGTCGGGTTTCAGGGGGATGCCGATGGGACCGGGGGCCGCGGCAAGGGCATCGAGCGAGGCAGCGACAAGGAGCGTGAGGACGACACACGTGGTGCGGAACATAAGATTCTCCTCCGAACGCGTTTGGTATGGCCCTCAGTATGCGGAAAGGCCGGGGAGAATCCAAGAAAAGGCGAACCGGGTGGACGGTATGGACGTGGTGGACGGCGCGGCGGCGGGGTTTGAGGTGGCATGAGCATCCTGCTCATGATTGGCACCGCTGCCAGATATGCGGAACCCCGGCGAAATCTTGTAGATTAAGAAAGGCTTTTGCGCGGATTGTGAAGCGCAACTCGCCAAGAGCGGATTTTACGACGACATCCTTAG
>CAZFOG010000145.1:9154-11730 GCA_964520685.1 uncultured Nitrospiraceae bacterium
GGCGCGCACATGCGAATCGGTACCGCGGCGGTTATCGGAGTATTCGTTGGGGTGCTCGTGCCCATGCTGGCCTGCGCGGGGGAGACGGACACCATGCGGACCATGCGGTACAGGCCGGGCGCCGCGGACGAGGCAGTAGTGTGGCAGAACGAGCTTCGAGCCCGCCTCTTCGAGCTCCTGCACATGCGCGACCTGGTCGAGAGGGGAAATGCGATTCCGTTGGATGCGCGCGTGCTGGATAGCGAGGAACGTGAGGGGTTCCGGCTCGAAACGCTCGAGTTGCGTGCGACTCAGGGACGGGTCATCCAGGCCATGGTGGCGGTGCCGGCAAATGCAGCGGCGCCTATGCCGGCTGTCGTGGCGATTCATGGGCACGGGGGCGACCGGATGACGCCCTTCGACCCCGAGCAGGGTATCTACAAGGTCTTTGGAAGCCAGCTCGCCCGGCGGGGGTTCGTCGTCATCAGCACCAGCGTGGGCCAGCACGAGGTATTCGAGGAAGGCCGCACGCTGATGGGCGAACGGTTGTGGGACCTGATGCGGTGCATCGATTACCTGCGCAGCCGGGATGACGTCGATCCCGCGCGCATCGGGTGCGCGGGCCTGTCGCTGGGCGGCGAGATGGCCATGTGGCTCGGCGCGATGGATACTCGCGTGGCCGCGACCGTCAGCGCGGGATTCCTGACCTGGATGGACCAGATGGAGCAGAACCACTGCATGTGCTGGAAGTTCGACGGTTTGCGTGAGCTGGTCGATTTCCCCGATATTTACGCGATGCTCGCGCCGCGACCGCTGCAGTGTCAGAACGGCCAGCAGGAACCGCCCACCCAGTTCACGCCCGAACTGGCGCGGAAGGCCCTGCTCGAGATTGTGCCCGCCTACCGCGCTCTCGACGCGCCGGGAAACGTGGAGTTGATCGTGCACGAAGGCGGCCACGAGATTGCGCTCAAGCCGCTGGTGGCGTTCCTCGAGGAGCATTTGGGGAAACCCTGAGGCCATTACCGCCGCTACCTGGGGGCGAAGGCGCGTGAATTCCTCATCTACAGGATTTGCCCCGGAAGTTTGGACGGATCTACGTGGCCTTTTACGCAGGCCATCTGGCCGTTGATAATGACGTATTCGATCCCCGCCGGCGCCGCGCGTGGGTTTTGCTTCGTCGTGTTATCTCTGACGGTTTGCCAATCGAACACGGTGATGTCCGCTGCGAGGCCCTGCTTCAGACGCCCACGGTCCGCAATTTGAAACCGGTCCGCTGCCGCGCCGGTCATCTTGTGAATCACCTGCTCAAGCGTCATCAGCCTGTCGTCGCGGACGTACTGCAGGAAACGGGGATACGTGCCGTAGCCGCCGGGGTTATCAATCCCAGTGTGGTCAACCACGGTGTCCGTCTGGAAGAGGCTGGCCGGGTGCTGCATCATGATCTTCACCTGCTCCGGGGTACTGTAGCCGTGGTTGAGCACACGTGCCTCGCCCTTCGTTTGTTGGGCAATGTCGATGACGTTTCTGAAGTTGCTCATACCCCGTTTGTGGGCCATTTCGGTCATGAACAGGCCATTGTACGGATTCAACTCTTCGACGATGCCGTTGGTCAGTTGTATGTCGGCGTAGCCGAACCCCAGGAGCTTCTCCATGAGGAAGATCTCCAGCCGCAGGCGCGCGAGGGCGCCCTTCTCCTCAAACGCGCGAGACCCCCTGGCCAGAAACCATGCGGGCATGAACACATTCACGATCGAATTGCCGGCGTTGTGGGCGTACGTGTCGAACATGACATCCAGTCCTTCGGCGCGCGCGGCATCAATCATGGCGAGGGCTTTATCGAAGGTCTTCCAGGTGCGCGTGCCTACGAAGATGAGATGAGACAACTGGAGGCGCACGCCGGTCTCCCGGGCGAGATTCACCATGTCCTCAATGGCCTTCAGATTATGCGGTGTGCCAAAAGGCCTTAATGGATACGTGCCGGACAGGGCGGAGTAGGCCCTCATGTGCACCGTGAGGATCTTGTCCTTCTCCCGGACCGCCTCGGCGACCGCCTGCAATTCCGCCTGAGTCGCGAATATGTCGGGTTCGTAGCCGAGACCGAGGGACACGCCGTGGGCGCCCTGGTCCATCGCGTCCTTGATAAGACCCACAAGTTCGTCCAATTGTTCTTTGGCGAGGGGCCCGGGTTCAAAGCCGCAGATAGATGCCCTGCAGGTGCCGAGCCCTGCGAGGGTGGCCAAGTTGTGGGTGATGCCGAGGGCGCGCAACTTTCCGAGGAACTCTTCCATGGTATCCCAGGTCACGGGGTACAGGTCGTGGATTCTCGCCTCGAGGAAGTCACGATATGCACTGTTGCGCCGGAATCCCGCGAGCCCGAAGCCGCAGTTTCCCGCGACGAATGTTGTGATACCCTGAGCCGTGAAAGGCGAGGTAAGGTCAGGCCTGTTTCGCACGGGCAAGACCCAGTCCATGTGACTGTGCATATCGATGAAGCCGGGAGCGACCACCTTTCCCGCACAGTCGATGATCTCACCCTCGAAGTCAATCGGACCGGGAGCGAGCTCTTCTATTTTGTCGTCTTGAATAAGCAGGTCGCC
>CAZFOG010000145.1:11830-13841 GCA_964520685.1 uncultured Nitrospiraceae bacterium
CATTCTCATTTTTCGCTTCCCAAAATGGCAGGGTATCTAGTAAAGTATTGTGTGTAGCAGATTGGTTGTGGAAAGGGGTCGGCGAGAAAGGGGGGGCGTAGCAGAGATGGTACTCCAGCGCGACTGATCGATAACGTACGGGAGGTAAACACAGAAGTCGACGCAGTGATGTGCCGATTCGACAAGGAGGATAGAAATCATGAAACGACATGGTTTTACCTTGATTGAATTATTGGTTGTAATTGCGATCATCGGGATACTCGCGGCAATTCTTCTGCCCGCATTGGCGCGTGCGCGGGAAGCGGCCCGGCGCGCGAGCTGCGCAAACAACCTCAAACAGTACGGTCTGATCTTCAAGATGTATGCGAATGAGTCGAAAGGAGAGAAGTGGCCCACGAACAAGTTCTTTGATTGCCAAGGCAACTATGGACAGCCCCATGGCACTGTTAGTAACGTCGGCAGTGACTATGTGGTAGCGATGGTAGAGATCTACCCGGAGTACATGACGGATCCGTCGATATCCTGCTGCCCCTCGTCCACATGGTCAACCGATCCAGGGGAGCGCTACACGAAAGTGGAAGTTCTGGGGTTGACCCAGTGGTGGGATGGGGATAGTTTCGAGCCAACGGATCTCAGCGATCCCGCAAAATTCTACCCGTGCGAGCCGGACAGTCATTGGGACAGCTATATGTATTTTGGATGGGCGTTCGATTGTCCCGCAGCTACAGGATTCGTGGATGATCCTCACGGTGTTGCCGGAATCCCCCTGGAGGTGCTGGGATTTCTCAGTGCTTTCAACGAAGCGCTATCCGAACCCGACAGTATTGACAATGATTTCGGCGAGCCGGGCGCCTGCGGGTGGCGTCTGCGGGAAGGTATCGAGCGCTTCCTCATTACCGACATCAACAATCCTGCTTCCAGTGCCAAGGCTCAGAGCGAAATCGCCGTCATGCTCGATTTCCTCAGCACGAATGTGGGATGGGAATTCAACCATGTTCCGGGCGGCTGCAATGTTTTGTGGATGGACGGGCACGTCGAGTTCATGAGATACCCGGGCAGATGGCCGGTAACGCCGGCATTGGCGACCATCGTTGGCGACATCGGTGGATGAGGGCGTGGTTCTAAAGACCGGCTGGTAGGCTGAAGACGTCAACTACGTGCACGCCGTTGATTCAGGCTGAGACCTGGGTCAACGGCGTGTTCTTTTTGCGGCGGCAAGCACGGGATCGGGGGACAGGACATTGCTCACGCTTCTTGCGCCGCTCGCCCGGGTCGTATCCCTTCTTCCTGCCTGTCAACGGTCTTTAACGTAGCGACTGAAGCAAGGGGAGGACCTCCAGGGTATTGACCTTCTTGTCCCCGCGATACCAATTCTCCCAACGGCCCTGGGCCGCCCGCTGCCGGACTTCGAGGAATTCCTCGAGCGCGGTTTCGGCATCGTTGATTCGTGCGGGGTCGTCAGGAGCCAGCTTGAGCGCCCGCACGGCGTGCAACAATGCCCGCCACATACGCGCCTGAGTCAGCAAGTGCACATCATAGAAGTCGCGCATGCGCGGCGGAATGGCGTCCGCTGGGTAGTCGGCAATGACGCGGTCGAGTTTGGCGATGGCTTCGTCGAACGCTTCGATGGGGAGGTTGCTGCGGGCCGGCTTCCCGGCATGCAGAGCTTCGGCCTGTCTCCGCACGGTATGGAACAGCGCGCCGTCCTGGAGAAGCCGGTTGGGTGCGACGGGAATGAAGCTGTCCATCAGCAGCCGGTAAGATTCGTGCAGGCAAGGCGGACTCCATGTGCGCAGGAACTCGTCTGCATCCCAGAAACGATTCATGGCGGTCATGGCGGCCTGAATGCCTAAGACGTGCTCGCGGATGTTGCACACGTTGATGATGGCGTAGTGCGTGTCACCTTTGGAGATGATTTGATCGAAAACAGTCTTGACGCGTTCCGGCGTGGTCCCCTGGAGCAGATGGGGCCCGCTTCCCCAGAAGCCGATGTGATAGTAGACACCGTACT
>CAZFOG010000146.1:0-1485 GCA_964520685.1 uncultured Nitrospiraceae bacterium
TACGCCGCTTCGTGAAACGTGGCGGTCCAGGGCTGGGATTCGGTGTCCACGATAGCGTACCGGGCGCCTGTGGGACCGGTGGCGGCGCCTGCGCACACGAAGAGCGTGTCTTCCACAAGGCGCGCAAAAGGCTCTTCGGACCCGCCGCAGAGGACGAGCGGCGCGTTGGCCATTTCACGCTGGCGCTCGAAGACACCGGCCGGAGTGCCGGATGTCAGGCGCTCCTTCATCCCGGCCGGGGCGCCGTGGCACAAGAGGATTGGGAAGCCTTCCAGGGTGAAGCGCCGTTCTTTGGGCAGTGTGCCGAGCCATTCGATGTTGGCGCTGGCCGTATGCGCATGGGTCCATTCGAGAGCACGGCGCTTTTCGGCGGGGATTTTTCGCAGCATTCTATCGCTGCTGCGCAGAAGCCGGGCCGTGTTCCGATCGTCGATACCCTGCACCGTGGGAATGCGCCGCCGGCAGAGCAGCTCGATGACCTCGTTGGGCCAGGGGTACCTTCCGACCGAGTTGCCCGCGTTGAACACCGTCTCGATGCCGCGCGCGTCAACGGCGTCCAGGATGGCGGCCAGTGCGGGAAAGTTGCCCCGGGCCGCGCAAAAAGTGGCAAGATACATGGCGGGATTTTGAACTCCCCTGTTTTTTCCGGGAAGCAGCGGCCCCTGCCGCCGAACGGTTTACGCGTACTATACCGGTGGCGCGGCCCGTCGTTCAATGCTTTGTAACAACAAAAACCGCAAGACGTTACCAATATTGCCAGATAGACATCAATAGGGTACGGATCGTGTTTCGCCCCTATTGACAAGGGTTTTCGCAACCGAAGATTCGAATGAGCCCGAAAAATAAGGCTTGACAAAATGCTATTTAATTTGTAATCAAACACATGGCCCGATGAAACGAAGGGGCCCGTGGGGAGTTAATTTGCCGCGAGGAGTTGGCGCCTGTTGCGCCTCCCGATTCCGCGGCGGTGTTTTAGGAGAGCCGCAGAGACTCTCACTATGCCAGGAGGAGAATCAGATGTCAGGTAAGAAGCCCATGACGAAAGCGCAGATCGTTACCGCGCTGGCCGACAAGACCGGCCTGACCAAGAAGGACGTGGCCGCAGTACTTGAGGAGATGAAGGAGATTGCCTACAAGGAAGCCAAAATGGGCTTCACGATTCCGGGGCTCGGCAAACTCGTCGTCGTGAATCGCAAGGCCCGGACCGGCCGCAACCCCGCCACCGGCGAAACGATCAAGATCCCTGCGAAGAAGGTCTTGAAGTTCCGCATCGCCAAAGCCGCGAAGGACGCAATCGCCCCGAAGAAGTAGGGAAGAGGCACCCAGTCTTTGCAGACCCGGCCCGGCCACTCACCGGGCCGGGTCTCGTTGTCGCGGGGGCAGCGCACCATGAGCCAGGCCGGCTCGGCCATCGACGATGAAGATAGAAATGACCGGTGAGGGCACCGGTCCCACATTCCGGAAGGGATATGAGTTCTCGAGGCA
>CAZFOG010000146.1:1585-13821 GCA_964520685.1 uncultured Nitrospiraceae bacterium
TGACCGGTGAGGGCACCGGTCCCACATTCCGGAAGGGATATGAGTTCTCGAGGCAACGCACCATGAGCCATTCGGCTCACCCGTGGACGATGAGAATCGGCTGGAGCAAAACCCTCGGGACAGACCCCGGTTTGCAGTGCAAACCGTCGGGTCAGTCCCTGTTTTTGGAATTTTCGAGGGAGTCCATCCGGAATTTGACAGTGCCGGCCCGGGTTGCTAAGATCTCTAAAACCGACCCGGAGGGGCGCGTCCAAGTGAACACAACGGCGAGCGTAAAGCACCTTCTCAGCACATGAGAAGGCCTTTTTTTTGTCTGCGCTCGAGACTTCGGGGTGAAACCCGACTCCAGGATTGCCCATGAGCGAAGCAGACCAGTCCCCGGAATCGACGGTGGTGATGGACCACGAGGCCATCGACGCCGCCCTGCGGCGTATCGCCCAGGAGATTGCGGCGGTCCATGTTGATTTATCCAACGTAGCCCTGCTCGGCATCCTCAGCCGCGGCCGGCCCTTGGCGGAGCGTCTTGCGGGGCACATCGAGACCATGACGGGGCTGCGCCCGCGCGTGGGGTCGCTGGCCACGACGCTGTACCGCGACGATCTGCGCAGCGGGCGGGTGCCCGCAACCGTTGGCAACGAGACCCATTTCGATTTCGACGTTGATGGCATGACGGTCATCCTGGTGGATGACGTGATTGCGGCGGGCCGCACTATCCGCGCCGCCCTCGACGAGGTGATGGATTACGGGCGTCCCCAGCGCATCCAACTGGCCTGCCTCGTTGACCGGGGGTTGCGCGAATTGCCGATTCAGCCCGATTACCTCGGGTGGTCCCTGGCGACCACGCCCCAGGACCATGTATCGGTGCGGATCGCCGAGATTGACGGGGAGGACGTGGTGCTTCTCGAGCGGGGGGCGGTGGACGCAGGGGATGAGGAAGGGGAATGAGATGACCTCGGTGACGGAGAGCGAGCAGCGCGTCTGGACGCGCAAAGACCTCATTGGCCTGGAAGACCTCTCCCGCGACGAACTCGAGATGATTCTCGACACGGCGCCGCAGTTCCTGGCGGTGTCTCAGCGCGAGAGCGGCATTAAGAAAGTGCCGCTGCTTCAGGGGCGTCTTGTGGTGAATTGGTTTTATGAGCCCAGCACGCGCACACGCACCTCGTTCGAGCTGGCCGCCAAACGTCTTAGCGCCGACACGCTGACCATGAACGTGGCCGCGTCGAGCGCCAAGAAGGGCGAGACGCTCCACGACACGCTTTACAACATCGAAGCCATGCACACGGACATCGTGGTGATCCGGCACAGCGCCGCGGGGGCGGCCCGGATTCTCGCCGAGCGCCATCCCAGCCACATCATCAATGCGGGCGACGGGGCCCACGAGCATCCCACGCAGGCCCTCCTCGACGCCTTCACGATCCGGCAGCAGGTGCGCCGGAGGCGGGAAGACCCCCATGCGGGGCTCGATGGCTTGCGCGTGGCCATTATCGGCGACATTGCCCACAGCCGCGTGGCCCGCAGCAACGTGTGGGGGCTGACGAAGCTCGGCGCCAGCGTGGTGCTGTGCGGGCCGCGAACGCTCCTGCCCGGGGCCTTCACCGGGCTGGGGGTGGAGGTAACATCGGACCTCCGCGAAGCCATCACCGGGGCGGACGTGATCTATCTGCTGCGCATCCAGTTGGAACGCCAGGGCAAGTGCCTGCTTCCGAGCATCCGCGAATACATCCGCCTCTTCCGTATCGACAGCGAATCGCTCAAGGCCGCCAAAGAAGACGCCCTGATCATGCATCCCGGACCGATCAACCGGGACGTGGAACTGTCGTCGGAAGTGGCCGACGGGCCGCGCAACGTGATTCTCGAGCAGGTGACAAACGGCGTGGCGGTGCGCATGGCCGTCATGCATCTGCTGGTCAACAACCCCAGAGTGGCTGTGTAGGGAGCCCACGGAATGAGTTTGGTCATCAAGAACGGACACGTGATTGACCCGGCCTCGAATACGTCGGCGCGGTTGGACGTCCTGATCGAGGGCGAGCGCATCGCCAAGGTCGGGAAGCGTCTCTCCGGAGACGAAGCTTTCGACGCTACGGGGTGCGTCGTGTGCCCGGGTCTCGTGGATATCCACGTCCATTTCCGCGAACCGGGTTTCGAGTCGAAAGAGACGATCGCTTCGGGCAGCCAGGCGGCGGCGCGCGGAGGCTTCACGTCGGTGGTCACCATGCCCAATACCGAGCCTCCCATCGACAACGGCGGCATGGTGGAATTCGTCAACCGCCGTGCCCGTGAGACGGCCTGCATCAAGATCTGGCCGGCGGCCGCCGCCACCAAGTACCGTGCGGGCGCAGAGATGACCGAGATGGCCGAACTCAAGGCCGTGGGCGCGGTGGCGGTTACCGATGACGGCAGTGACATCGCCTCGAGCCGCGTCTTGCGGCGTTGCCTCGAATATGCCGACATGTGCGGCTTGACCTATCTCGGACATTGCGAAGACGCGTCGTTGATCGAGACGGGCGCCATGAATGCCGGCCTGAATTCGACCAAGCTGGGTTTGTCGGGCATGCCCAGGGCCATGGAAGAAATCGCCGTTGACCGGCTGGTCCGGTTGGCCTGCCTTACGGGGGCCAAGGTTCACGTGTGCCATGTCAGCACGGCGGGGAGCGTCGCGATCGTTCGGCGAGCTAAAGCGAGCGGTATCCGGGTGACCTGCGAGACCGCCCCGCACTACTGGACCCTCACCGACGACGCGGTGACCACGTTTGATACCAATGCCAAGATGAACCCGCCCCTGCGCGAGACTGAGGACGTGGCGGCCATCAAGGAAGGGCTTCAGGACGGTACGATAGACTGCATCGCAACCGACCATGCGCCGCATACGCCGACGGAGAAGGATGTGGAGTTCGATTACGCTCCATTCGGCATCGTGGGTCTTGAGACCTCGCTGGGGCTGGTTCTTACGGAACTGGTGGAACCGGGCGTTCTCACGCTCGAGCGGGCTATCGCGCTGATGACCCATGCGCCCGCGCAGATTTTGGCGTTGCCGGCGGGCCGACTCGAGGCGGGAGGGCCGGCCGACATCGCCATATTCGCTCCGAATGCGGAATGGACAGTGGACCCGGCGGCGTTTCTCTCGAGAAGCCGAAACACGCCGTTCGCGGGTCGTACCCTGCGCGGATTGGTGAAAGCGACATTGTGCGACGGGCGATTTGCCTGGCGCGAAGCATAGGCGCGCGAAACAACACGAGTACCCATGAACAAGACGAAACGAGCCATACTTGCGACCGAAAACGGCCTGGTGTTCGACGGCAACGCCGTGGGAGCCGAAGGCGAAACCACCGGCGAGCTGGTGTTCAATACCAGCATGACGGGATACCAGGAGATCCTGACGGATCCCTCCTACGCGGGGCAGGTCGTGACGATGACCTATCCCCTCATCGGAAATTACGGCGTCAACCCCGAGGACGTGGAATCGCGGAAGCCGTTCGTCGAGGGATTTGTGATGGGCGAATGCTGCATGCAGCCGAGCAATTTCCGCGCGCGCCAGAGTCTGCCCGATTATCTCAAAGAACACAACATCGTCGCGATTGACGGCGTCGACACGCGCAAAATCACCAAGATGCTTCGCACCGAAGGCGCGCAGAAATGCATCATCAGCACCGTGGATTTCGACCACGCCAGCCTCATCCGGAAAGCGCAGGAATCGCCCGATATGGAGGGGAGCGACTACGTGAAAGCAGTGTCGGTCAAGGAGTCCTATGTGTGGAATCCGGACAAGACAGACACCGAGTTCACGGTGGTGGCGTTCGACTACGGCATCAAGTACAACATCCTGCGGCTGCTCGATAAGGCGGGATGCCGGGTCATCGTGCTGCCCGCAACGGCCTCGGCCGAAGACGCCATGAGCCACAAGCCCGACGGCATCTTCTTGTCGAACGGACCGGGCGATCCGGCGGCACTGCCGTATATCTACCCGACGGTTCAGGGTTTGTTGGGCAAGAAACCCATTTTCGGCATCTGCCTGGGCCACCAGATTCTGGGCCACGCCTACGGCGGCACGACGTTCAAGCTCAAGTTCGGCCACCGCGGCGGAAACCAGCCTGTCATGAACCACGACACCGGGGCGGTCGAGATCAGCGCGCAGAACCACGGATTCGCCGTGGATGCGGATTCCCTCGACAAGACGAAGATCCGCATCACCCACACGAACCTCAACGACAACTCCGTCGAGGGCATGGAACACACCGGGATGCCCGTGTTCAGCGTGCAATATCATCCCGAAGCATCGCCGGGGCCCCACGACAGCCGCTACCTCTTCGGGAAGTTCATCGACGCGATGCGCGCGTGGAAGAAGAAGTAGACGTGCGGATCGGAGGGGCCGGAACATGAAGACCTATAACGTCGGCATTCTCGGGTTCGGATTCATCGGGAAGGTCCACGCTTACGGCCACATGAACATCCCGTTGTTCTACGACCCGCCGCCCTGCGCGACCCGTATCTCCCACGTGTGCACAAGCCGCATCGAGACGGCCGAGCGGGGCCGCGCACAGATCGGCGCCGGCGTGGCCACCACGGACTTCCGCGCGGTAACCGAAAATCCGGATATCGATATCGTCCACATCTGCACGCCAAACCACCTCCACAAAGACGCGCTGCTGTCGGCCATGGCCCACAACAAACACATCTACTGCGACAAACCCATCGTGGCGGAGTTGGACGAGGTTCCCCCCATTCAGGCCGCCCTCGAGAAGTACGCGGGCGTTGCCCAGATGACCTTCCAGAACCGTTTCTTCCCCGCGACCATGCGGGCGCGGCAACTCGTCGAAGAGGGCTTCCTGGGCGACCTGTTGCAGTTCCGCGCGTGTTACCTCCACGCGGGCAGCGCCGATCCCAATGCCCCCCTCAAATGGAAACTGGCAGCCGAGGCGGGCGGAGGCGTCATTGCTGATCTGGCGTCGCACGTCTTCGACTTGCTGCATCCCCTCGTCGGCGACTACGCGTCGCTCATGGCCGCAACGCAGATCGCGTATCCGGAGCGGCCCTCGGCCGAAGCCCCCGGGAAACGGGTCCAGGTCGAGGCCGAGGATAATGTCATGATGCTCGTGCGGACGAAGTCGGGCGCGCTGGGCACCATCGAAGCGACCAAGCTTGCCACGGGCTTAGAGGATGAATTGCGCTTCGAGCTTCACGGCTCGAAGGGGGCGATTCGCTTTAATCTCATGGCGCCCCACCACCTCGAGGTTTACGACGCCACCGCCGCCGGTTCGCCCATCGGCGGACGCCGGGGCTGGACGCGTATCGACACCGGCCAGCGCTACCCCGTGCCCGGAGGCAAATTCCCCAGTCCAAAAGCCAGCATCGGCTGGATGCGCGCCCACATGGCATGCCTGGCGAATTTCCTCTACTGCGTCGCCGCGAATCAACCCGCCGAACCCGGTCTTGAACAAGGCATCTACATCCAGAAGCTCATCGACGCCGCCAAATGCTCCGCCCGGGAGAATGCCTGGGTCGCAATCGGCTGACGCGCAATCGCGTGTTTGGACCGTTCGGGATAAGTCGGCGGCCTGCTGCCCTCCGTCAGCCTGCCCTCCCGTCTCCCCTCCGAAGGCAGAGGGCCTACCGCGTGCGGCAGCGCAGTAACGCACGCCGGAACCGCACGTTCCGCTGGGCCGTTTCGGCCCTACGAACGAAGAGCGTTCCCCGCTGCGCATGCCGCAGGCCCTCTGGATTCCTGCCCCCGCAGGAATGACGGGGAACCGCGCAGGTCACAAGCCCTTTGCGCCCGACGGCCGCTTCGCGGTGTGAGAGGGACTTGGGACTTCTCCAAGTATTATGAATTGCAGTTGTGTAATGACCGGCCATACCCGAACTCCGGTCGGCGTTGGCCATCTGGAACTCTCTTTTCGTATGTGCTGTAATGTACTATCATTCATCCACGCGCTGGGGGCGTCCCTGCCAGTGAGTAATACGGGCTCTTGAATGAGACAAAACACGAGGAATGTTTCTATGGAAGCCAGAAACCGAAAACTTGGTGATTGGCACGGCATGATCCAACGCGGGGACATTCGGCTGCCCCGCTTCCAACGCTTCGAAGCATGGGACCGTCATCGGATTTGCAGCCTTGTCGAAACGGTAATCCACAACCTTCCTCTTGGGATTACACTTGTGCTTGAGATCGGCGATAACGAGCAATTCATTTCGCGGTTTCTCGAAACGGCCACACCTGAGACTCCGGGCCGTGTCTTCGAGCATCTTTTGGATGGACAACAGCGTCTTACGGCTTTGTGGCGGGTACTGCACAACAATTATGATTCCGAGACCTACTACGTCTATCTCGAAGAATTCGACCACTATGAAGGCGATGGCGAGCGCGAAGACATGTCAGTTTATTGCCGCGGTCGCTACGTCAAGGGCAATGGCGAGCGCTATCCACTTTGGTGTGACAACCCGGCCCAATGCCTCCAACGCGGCATGATACCCACCACACTTCTGCGTCCTGAAGATATGCAAGCCGAGATTGATTCCTGGCTGGCACAGGCGACCGACCCCTCGAGACCCAAAGACGACATCGAGAAGCTCGAAGCGTTTCTCGAGTACAAAAAGCGCGTGAGCGACCGGATCAAGGATCTTCGCTCCACCGTTGCGAATTACAACTTGCCGTACCTTTCTCTGCCTCCCCAGACCGATAAGACCACCGCCTTGAATGTGTTTATTAACATGAACACCAACAGCAAGCCTCTCTCAACCTACGACATCATCGTAGCTGAAGTGGAAAGTGTAATGGGTAGATCTCTTCATGATCTCGAGGCAGGTTTGAAGGAGCGCCACCCCGATGTCGCGAAGTACTGGCCGCTTTCGGACATGATCCTGACCACCTCGGCCTTGCTGCAGGGTCGGCTGCCCAATCAGCGTGGCGCGTGGGACATGGATAAGCGCCTCCTTGTGGAGAATTGGGAAGCCATGGAGCGCGGGCTATGCCGCATGGCGGCCTTTCTCAAGAGCGAAGGAATCTTTGACGAAAAACGTCTGCCGACCAATGCGGTGCTTGCGGTGATTGCCGCCCTGTACAACCTTGTCCCCGAATCGGGTGACAAGAGAGGCAAAGACGAGCTTCTGCTCCGAAAATACCTTTGGCACGCATTTTTCACGGATCGGTACGAGAACGCAGCAGCAACTCACGCCTACTCCGATTACAACGCGTTGAAATCGGTAATCGCTGGCGAGCAGAAGCGCGACGGTACGGTATTCGACTTATCGGATGTCCCCATCTTTGCTGAACATAGCCTGGTCGACCATGAGGAGCTATGCACGGCGGAATGGCCGAACCGTGCCACTATTCGAGGTCGTGGCATACTGGCCGTCGCGTGCCGCTTGGGCGCGCTGGATTTTTCTACAGGGGAACGCCTCGACGCTAACAACATCGAGAAACGGCATTATCATCACGTCTATCCCGATGCTTTGCTAAAGGAAGCCGATATTGACGGCCTGCTCGCATTGAATTGCGCCTTGATTGAAAACAAAACGAACATTTCTATTGGGCGAAAAGAGCCGCTGCAATACCTTAGGGACCGCTACGAGTGGAGTTCGGAATCTATCGTCCGTGAGCGGCTTGAGTCCCATTTGATTCCTATCGCCGAACTAGCCAATGGTGGGTATGAAGGCCTATCGGAAACCGAAAAGGCCGAGAAGCTTCGGGCAGATTTCGATGCATTCGTCCGCCAGCGTGCCAAACTCATCATGAGTGCGGTCGCCCTGCTCGTAGAGGGGCACCAGTTGAGCGCTTCGGAGATCTATCAGAGAGTTGGCACAGAAGCGGTCGCGGAGCAGGGGGCTGGTGTCTAAGAAGAACGGGCTTCGTACCGCGGACGACGCCTGGTGCAATTCCCCGAACTTCGCGCGCAACAGGGTACCGTGAATCCGGTTCAGTTGAGGCCCAACAGGCGTGCGGCGTTGTCGTAGAACATGAGACGTTCGCGCTCGGGGCCCAAGTCGAGAGAGCGGGCGATTTCGACGGCCTGTGCCTGGTCTTCCCACGGCGAATCGGTTCCGAACACGACGTATTCTTCGGGATGCGCGAGCAAGGCATCGCGGGCGCGCCCCGTGTCGATCATGTGGAGGCTGTAGGAGAAATCCATGTACACGGGTCTGCCCCAGAGATGCTTCTCCGCTTCATCCCAATCCATCCAGGCGGCGAGGTGGGAAGTCACCATGTGCAAATCGGGGAACGCCTCGAGCACGCGCACCGTGCGCACCGGATCGGCGACACGAATGTGGGGATAGGCGATATCGAAACCGGTGTGCATGAGGAGCACGAGGCCTTCCTCACTCACGGCTTTGTAGAACGGCCAAAGACGCTCTTCGTCGATCTTGAAGTCCTGGTAGTAGGGATGCATTTTGACGCCGCGGAATCCCGCATCGGCAATGGCGCGCACCTTGCCGGGCACATCCGCGTCTTCGGGGTGCACTGACGGAAACGGCAGCAGCCGGTCAGACGCAATCTTCCGGGACCACGCGAGGATCGAATCGTACTGGCCGGGCTTGGTGGCGATCGATGCCACCACCGAATGCGTAATTCCTGCCCGGTCCATGGATGCCAGCAACGAAGATAGTTTACCATCGAGGGCCGCCTTGAGATCGGCCTCGCCCTCGAGTTTTGGCATCGCCTTTTCGGCGACCGCATCTGGAAACGCATGGGTATGAATGTCGATGATGCGCTGTGACGTGCTATTCATATTTGCCCTCGTTCGTCATGTTGTCATTCTGGCACCGCTCTCGGATGGCCTGTTCGATCTCGGGAGGGACGAGCTCACTGAGGTCGCCGCCGAAGCGGGCGATCTCGCGGACAATGCGGGAACTCAGGAACAAATGCGGTTCGCTGGGCATCAGGCAGACCGTTTCGAGGCTGGGGTTCAGTTTCTGGTTGGTGATGGCCATGGTCATCTCGAACTCGAAATCGGACATGACGCGAAGGCCGCGCACGACCGCGACAGCGTCGCACTCGCGCGCAAAGTCGGCGGTGAGGCCCACAAATGAGGTTACCACTACGTTCGGGATGGTGCCGGTTATGGCCTTGAGCATCTCGATGCGCTCGTCGATGCTGAGCAAGCCTTGTTTTGCCGTATTCGTCGCGACGGCCACGATGAGCTTATCGAAAAGCTGGGATGCCCGTTCGATGAGGTCCATATGCCCGTTGGTGGGAGGATCGAAACTGCCGGGATAGAGGGCGACGCGTTCGCGCATCAGTTTACTCCTTCTCCTGTACCGCCGCGGCCAGGGCCGCCTGGTACACTTTCAGTACGGATACGCCCGCTTTCTCGGCCAGGGCGCGGCAATCCTCGAATTCGGGGGCCGGGGCCGAGGGTTCTCCGTCCAGAACCCCGTATTTTACGCGGACCTCGCCCCACGGAGTGAGCACGGGTTTCCAGTCGCGGGGGAGACACGTCCGCGATTCGCGCCGCATCCGGACTCCCAGCGTCGTGGAATTGCGCAGGATCGTCTTCACGAGCGCGTCAGCCCGAGCTTCGGGAGACAAGACGGTCAGTTTGTGAGCGGCGCGCCCCTTTTTGCCCACGATGGGAGTGAGAAAGGCATCGAGGGCGCCGGCCTTCAACGCTTCCTGAATGACCACCGGCAGCAGTTCCGGGTTCATGTCATCGATATTGGTCTCGAGAACCACAATGGTTTCCGCGGACGGATGTGCTTCGGCTTTTGTTCCGATGAGCACGCGCAGGACGTTGGCCCGGTCGGGGGCGTCGCGCATGCCGCTGCCGTACCCGATGCGCTCGATGCGCATGGCCGGGAGGGGGCCGTAGGCCTTGGCCAGTTGCGCAATCAGGGCGGCCCCAGTGGGCGTCACCCATTCGCCCTCGAGGTCACCGCCGAAGACAGGGATTCCCTCGAGCAGTTTCGCCGTTGCCGGAGCGGGCACGGGCATTACACCGTGGGCGGCCGTCACGGTTCCAAAACCCACGGGCAGAGGCGATGACTCGATGTGCTCGATGCCCAGCAGGTGGAGTCCCAAATGGGCCGCGACCACGTCGACAATGGAATCGATGGCGCCGACCTCATGAAAATGGACCTTCTCGATGGTGGTCCCGTGCACTTCGGCCTCGCATTCGGCAATGCGCTGGAACGTTTGCGCGCAGGCGGTTTTCACCGGCTGCGGCAAATCGCCGCTCTCGATAATCTCCAGGACGTGCCGCAGATGCCGGTGGGGCTGGGGCGTTGCGGGCTCGGTCTCGACCTTGAACTGAGTGGCCTCGATGCCCTTCTTCTTGACGCGCTCGACCGTAACCGCAAAGCCGCCGATGGCGAGCGAGTCAAGGACCGTATGGATTGCATCGAAATCCGCGCCGGCATTGAGGAGCGCGCCGGCGATCATGTCGCCCGATGCGCCGCAGACGCAGTCGAAATAGAGGGTTTTCATGCCAGTTCCTCGCAAAGGGCCGTCCGCGTGAGCGTTTCGTGCCCGTTATTCCCGATGGGCGATGCGGTTGATCATGGCGGCCAGCACGCCTGCGCCGAATCCGTTGTCGATGTTCACCACCGAGATGCCGGTGGCGCACGAATTCAGCATGCCCAGGAGGGCCGCGATACCGCCAAAACTCGCGCCGTATCCCACGCTGGTGGGCACCGCAATGACCGGCTGCTCGACAAGCCCCGCCACCACGCTGGGGAGGGCGCCCTCCATGCCCGCACACACCACCAGCACATCCGCCCCGTCAAGGATGGAGCGTTGCTCGAACAGGCGGTGAAGCCCGGCCACACCCACGTCGTAGACACGGTTCACGGACGTGCCCATGGCCTCGCACGTAACGGCCGCCTCCTCCGCGACAGGCATGTCCGACGTGCCCGCACAAACCACGGCCGCGTAGCCTTCGCGCGCCTTCGGGGGCACTACGGATATCGTGATGGCGCGGGCCACCTCGTGGTGCACCGCGTCCGGATGCGCCGCCAGCACCGCCTCGACGACCTCGGGGCCGCACCGTGTAGCCAAGACATTGCTGGCGTGCTCGCGCATGCGCGTCACGATGGCGACCACCTGTTCGGGGGTCTTACCCTGGGCGAAAACCGTCTCGGGGTATCCCTTCCGCAGGTGCCGGTGATGGTCGAGCTTGGCGAAGCCGAGATCCTCGAAGGGCAGGTTTCGGAGGCGCTCGATGGCGTTATCGGACGTGACCGACCCACCGGCCACTGCCTCCAACAATTCTCTCAGTTTTGCCTGGTCCATTGAAAAGACTCTTCGATTCCCGTATTCCCCGATACTGCCGTTGCCTCCGCAATCACGTATAGTACGGAAATCGAACGCAAATTACGAATAATACAGGCATTCGAGACGGGAGGGAGACGGAGCCCTGAAGCGAGGGGCCATGCGGCGCAGCGAACCTTAATTCGGTGGATCACCCATCGACCATAAAGAAGGGATGAACATGGGCATGTTCAAAGCGCCGTCCGCAGCGCGGCTACGTGTCCCCGTTTGGCGAATCATGCGCACGATGCGCATGCCAGTGCGCCTGTGGGTGCATGTTGTCAGAGAGGTGTGAGTCCTCTTCAGGCACGCACTCTCCGGCCTGTAACCGACCGTAACTGCGTCGTACCGAGCGAGGTGGGAAGCAACGGAAGGTGAACGGCCAGTTTACAGGTTGACGAACTCGATTCGGCTTTGTGTCCTGGCGGGCCTACTGGGAAATGGCGCAGCCCGGAAAGAGCCTGTCGCGCTGAGGGATAGTGTGCTAAAGCGGCGGCAGGAAGGTGGATGGATGAAGTCCGGAGACCGGGAAGACCCACCGGTGACAGTGAGACGCAACAGCGACTCTAAACAAGCCGGAGACATCTGCGACCGGCGGTCGTGGGTGGAGCCGTGTGTCTGGACGAAACCCACGTTGAAGGCCCTCGATCAGGGGGTGAAATGACGCAACAATGCCTGCTTCGCTCACCGGCTCTTTTCTGATTACAAGAGGCCCATACCAAAGCGCGTCAATCCTCCAAGAGGTAAAACCACCGGCCGGAGAGCCGTATGCGGGAGAACTGCACGTACGGTTCGGGGGAAAGGGAGGCCGGACAACCGGCCTTCCCTACCCCTATCACCAGAGATCTCTCCGCTTTGGCGAGTCTTCACCGCCATACCTGTCTTTGAGGTGGCATGAGCATCCTGCTCATGATTGGCCTTGCTGCTATGTCGCGGTCTGTTGTGGCCGTGGCAGCCGCCGGGGATGCGGCAAGATGCCGCATCTACGTTGTGCCCG
>CAZFOG010000147.1:0-7084 GCA_964520685.1 uncultured Nitrospiraceae bacterium
GTTGTCCGAGGAGGCCACGGCCAAGCTTGTGAAGTCCCATGCGGACGCGCAAAAGGCCTTTGCGGAAGCCATGAACAAGAAGCGTGAGGAGATGCGTGCCGAAGGCGGCGACCGTCAGGGCGTGCGCGGCGCGTTTCGTACGGTATTCGTGGAACTGCGCAAGGCCGAGCGGGAGAAGTTTTCGACGGCTCTTTCGGAGTTTCTGACAGAAGACCAGACCAAGAAAGCCGTAGGCCAACTTGGCACATTCAGCAGTTCGCTGGACCGCATGGTTCATCTTGTCGCCGGTTTCAAGCTCGAGGACAAACAGGCCAAGGCCCTTGACCTGCTGTTCGCCTACAACCTCGAGCAGGCGAAACTATGGACTGAAGACTCTGCGGAGCAGCAGGACTTTGCGGCACTGCGCGAGAAAATGACTGCCTTGAAGACAAAGCTTGACACCGATTTGGCCGAGATACTGTCTAATGAACAGCTTGAGGTATGGAAAGAAGCCACAACGTATCGCGGCCGCGGATTCGGCGGTGGCGGTCAAACGGGTCCTCGCGATGGGCGTGGCCGAGGCGCCGGCAGCAATGCAGCGCCATCCGGCCCTGCGGAGTGACATAGCCGAAACCCGAGCGAGAGTTTACATAACCCCCACGAATTGAAGGTGATATGAATATTCCCCAGATGAATCGGAAGAGATGGGCGGTCTTTGCCGGCGGGCTGACGGTTGTCGTGCTATTGTTTGCGGTTCTCAGCGGAGCACTGGCCCGAACCAAGGACACGGGTCCCGCGTCAACCGAGCGCGCCATTTTCGAGGTTCAGCGGGGCCCGCTGACGATCAACGTGAGCGTGTCGGGTACGATCAAGGCACGCGAGCAGGAAGTCATCAAGTGCGAAGTTGAAGGGCAGACCCAGATTTTGTCGATTGTCGAGGAAGGTCAAAACGTGAAGCAGGGTGACCTGCTGATCGAACTCGATTCGAGCAGCCTGATGGACCAGCAGGTGGACCAGGAAATCCGGGTTCAGAACGCGGAGGCGTCCTTCATCAGTGCGCGCGAACAACTGGCGGTTGCGAAGAATCAGGCCGAGAGCGACGTGGACAAGGCCAAACTCGCGCTTCAGTTTGCCGAGGAGGATCTGAAGAACTTCGTTGATGGTGAGTTTCCGAAGCAGTTGAAGGAGGCCGAGGCGCGCATCACCTTGTCGAAGGGCTCGGCCGCACGCGCGAAAGAGCGCGTCGAGGGCTCCGAGAAACTCGCCGAGGAAGATTTCATCACCCCCATTGAACTCGAGGCCGACCGTCAGGATCTGGTGAAGGCGGAACTGGATCTCGAGCTGGCCGAGGATCAGAAGAGGCTCTTGACCGATTTCACGTACAAGCGGAATCTGGCGCAATTGGAGAGCGACGTGCGCCAGGCACGCATGGCTCTTGAGCGGACTGAGCGCAAGGCGTCGGCGGATGTGGTTCAATCCGAAGCGGATCTCAAGGCGAAAGAGTCCGAATACCTTCGCCAAAAGGACCGGCTCGAGAAGATCACGGCGCAGATTGAGAAAACGAAGATGTACGCGCCCACGGACGGGCTGGTCGTCTACGCGACATCGGGCCAGGCCAGTTGGCGAGGCAATGCCGAGCCACTCCAGGAAGGCCAGATGGTTCGTGAGCGCCAGGAATTGATCTACTTGCCCACCGGGTCTTCCTTCATGGCGGAAGTGGATGTTCACGAAGCAAGCCTGACCAAGATCAGGCCGGGGTTGCCGGTCCGGATCACGGTTGAAGCGTTTCCCGAGCATGTCTATCAGGGGCGGATCGCCTCGGTCGCTCCCCTGCCCGACGCCCAGAGTGTGTTCATGAACCCGGATCTGAAGGTGTACAACACGGTGATCATCATCGAAGGCGACTCGACAGGGCTTCGAACCGGCGTAACGTGTCTGGCCGAGATCATTGTGGAACGCTATGACGACACCCTGTATGTGCCCGTACAGGCGGTGATGCGTGTGGGCGGGAAGCCGACCGTGTACATCGCGAAAGGCAATACTGCCGTTCCCCGGGAAGTGCAATTGGGCCTTGATAATAACCGCATGGTGCGCATCCTGAGCGGGGTGGAGGAAGGCGAGCCGGTGTTGTTGAATCCACCGCTGGCCGCCGAACGGCGCGAGTCGGCGGATGGCGGCCTGTCGGCGGAGCCGTCCACCGAAACCGAAGAGTCCTCTGAAACGTCAGTAACTCCGCAGGTCCCCGAAACGGCGCCATCTCCCGAGGCCGCTTCAGAGCGGCCCTCCGGCGAAGAACGGCCTTCGGAGGGCAATTTGGATATCGAGGGCATGCGCGAACGTTTCCGCAACGCGTCTCCCGAAGAACGCGAACAGATGCGCAAGGAAATGGAGAAACGCATGCAGAGCATGAGTCCTGAAGAACGGGAACAGCTTATGCAACGACGCGGCCGGCGCGGCTCGGGACAGTCCTCGCAGGGCTCGCCGGAAAGCCCGTGACGACTATGACCGCGTATTCGGATTCTGCCATAGACGTCATCCGCTTGGACCACGTCTGCAAGACGTACAGGGTGGGTGAACAAGAAGTACACGCCGTTGACGACGTATCGGTGACATTTCCCCGGGGCACGTTCTGCGCGGTGATGGGACCCAGCGGCTCGGGCAAGAGCACGATGCTGAATCTTCTGGGGTGCCTGGACCGGCCGACATCGGGCCGCTACGTGATTGCCAACGAAGACGTCAGCAAACTTGACGACGACCGTCTCAGTGAAATTCGTTTGCGGCACTTGGGATTCGTATTCCAGAGCTTCAACCTGATTCCGCAGTTGACCGTGCTCGAGAACATCGCCCTTCCCCTCTTTTACCTTGGCTGGAGCACGGAAAAGAGTGCCGCCCACGCCGCCGAACTTGCGAAAACGGTGGGGCTTTCCGAGCGGCTCGGCCACCGGCCGACGGAGTTGTCGGGCGGGCAGCAACAGCGGGTCGCTATCGCGCGCGCCCTGGCCAACGATCCCAAGATCATTCTGGCGGACGAGCCCACCGGGAACCTCGACACGTCTACGGGCGAGCAGATTATGGCGCTGTTGGGCGACCTGAACAGACAAGGCAAGACGATTATTATGGTGACCCACGAGCCGGACATCGCGCGCCACGCGAACCGCCGCATTCATATGCGTGACGGACGCATCGAAACCATTGAGGATGACGCGTGAGACGGATCTTCAATATAGCGCGAAATGTCAATCTGGGGATCAAATCCCTGATGCTCCACAAGTTGCGGTCGCTGTTGACAATGCTGGGCATCGTTTTCGGGGTATCGAGCGTAATCGCCATGCTTTCCATCGGAGAAGGGGCCAGCAAGGAAGCGCTCGAACAGATACGAAAGCTGGGTAGCACCAACATCCTGATTTCGTCGATGAAACCTGTCGAGGATGAAGTGGCATCCACAGTCCGCAGCCACATGAGCATGTACGGGCTGCTCTACGAAGACGAAGTGCGCATCGTGGAGACATTTCCGGCAGTCAAGCGGGTGGCCCCCGTGAAAGAAATCCGCAAAGAGGGCCGTTTGTATGAGCGGGCGCTTGAACTCCGCGTGGTGGGCACGACGCCAGCGTGGTTTGATCTCGTGCAACGGTCGTTTGTTGCCGGGCGCGGCATCCTGGAACGGGACATCGACTCCCACGCCCACGTTGTGGTGCTCACGGAGTATGGGGCGCGCAGGCTCCTGGCCACCGAGCGCGCCCTCGGGGGCCAGTTGCGCATCGGGAGTGAATACTTCGAGGTCGTGGGCATAGTCCGCAGCGAATCAGAACAGGGCGGCGCCATTCAAACCCCCGACCAGGAAGTCGATGCCTACATTCCGATCAACGTCGCACGCGCGAGCTTCGGCGACATGATCATTCGCAGGACCTCGGGTTCGCGTGAGGTATCGCGTGTGGAACTTCACCAACTCATCGTTCAGATCCGGAGCGACGAGGAGGTGGAGGCGACGGCGGCGGGGATCACGCGCATGCTCGAGCGCTTTCACCGGAAGCTCGACTATCGTATCAGCGTTCCGCTGGCTCTCTTGCGCCAAGCCGAAGCGACGAAACGCAACTTCAACATTGTTCTTGGGTCCATTGCCGGGATCAGCCTGCTGGTTGGCGGCATCGGCATCATGAACATTATGCTGGCCTCCGTGACGGAACGGACGCGCGAGATCGGGGTTCGCCGCGCCATTGGCGCCAAGCGGAAGCAGATCGTGGTGCAATTCTTGATAGAGACCGTGGTGCTTTCGACTCTGGGGGGGCTCATCGGCATCGCCATCGGGGTGTCGATTCCGTGGCTGGTGACCCGTTTCTCGGGCATGCCGACGGTCGTGACGCCGGACAGCCTGATCCTTTCGGTGGGCATCAGCATGGCCGTAGGCATTGTGTTCGGCCTGTATCCGGCCATTCGTGCGGCGAACCTGGACCCAATCGAAGCTCTTCGGCACGAGTAGCGCGTATTTGCCGCGCCCGTTCGTGTGCAGAGCCGGGGCAGACGCCCTCGAACCTCGAATCCCTCCTTACTCTGACGCCGCGAGGCAGCGGGTGGTCATCGGCGGCTGGGGGTATCCCATCGCGAGATGCGCAACGTCGATGCGGTAGATGGGATCCTGCATCAGGCACACCCGGCGGTCATCCGCGGGGATGGTTGTGGTGTATATACGGAGCTCCCCGGCGATACTCGTAATGATCTCTTCGCGCCAGTCGCCGAACACGTCTGCCCACGCGGCTTGGCTGCCTTCGATCGCATCCGTGTGAGGGGCGTCGCTGCCGTGATCGATGATTTTACCACCGATGAGTAATTCACGCTGAAGGTCGGCATCCCATTGCACGGCGCGCGGACTCAGGCCCGCGTCCCACTCGGTCTCGTCGGCGAGCAGTTCGCCTTTCGCGGAGTGGAGCCATCGCGCCGGAAAATTCGACTCCCCACTGTAGCATTCCCGGCCGGGATACTCCGCGATGATATCGGCACACAGACCGGCGCCGTGGACGTGCTCGGTGGGCTTGTCAATGCCCCATATGATCTCGCCGTTCCGGGCATCAACCAGACAAACGGCGTCCCGTGCGCGCCCGGGCTCGATACCATAGTAGATTTCGAGGCCCGGGCGAGCCGGATCAATATCGCCGACGTAACAGTGGTCGGGGTGCCGGAGCCCGGTTGACCACAGGCCGTTGCCGTTGTCGTCGATAACACATGAGCCCAGCACCACCTCATCACGCCCGTCGCCGTCGAGGTCGGCGCAGTGCATGAAATGCGCGCCTTGACCGTGGTAAAGGGTGCTTTCCTCGGTGCTGGTCCATTGCCACAGAAGTTCAAGCTGCTTGTCGCGGTACTGATATGCGTCGAGTTTCATGATGTTGTAGGTCCCGCGGGCGACAAGCAGGCAGGGGGTTTTGCCATCAAGGTACGCGACACCGAGCTGGTTACGCGAGGCGTAGTTATACCAGTGTTCGCCGGTGAACCCATCCCGAGACGGCCAATCGGCGCGGGCCACTTCTTCGCCGGTCATACCGTCCCACATGGAAATGTACTCCGGACCCGCCTTGACATAACCCTCTTCGTCGCGCGGGTCTCCTTCGCCTGTCTTGACGGCCACTTCGGCCTTGCCGTCACCGTCGAAGTCGTAAACCAGGTACGGCGAATACCAAATGCCCCGCTCGATAGCCCATCCGAGGTCCTTCTTCCAGAGAACGGTGCCGTCGTTGCGATAGGCTTCGAGGGCATAGGTTCCCTCACTGCGCTTCCAGTACTTGTACCAGGGGTCGATGTTGTCGTTGGGCTGCTTGATAACGTAGTCATAGACTCCGTCGCCGTCGAGGTCGGCAATACCCGCCTTCTGGAACGTGTAATCCCCCTCGATGCGGAATCCGAGGTAGGGTTTCGGCTCTGCGGGAGCCTTGGCCACGGCACTCTCGGGACTTTCCTGACCGCCCAGCACGGTCCGGACACGGTATACAAACTCCCCACCAGGCGCGCTGGTGTCCACGAAGTCTGTTGTGGTTCGGATAGGGCTCGCGTTGAGCTTTTCAAGGTTTCCATTCGCATCGGCGCGGTACACGTTGAACGCCACATCGCCGGGGTCGCTCTTCAGGAGCCGCCAGCCGACGTAGACGCTGCCATCCGGGCGCCGCAGGGCCACCAGACCACGGTCCAGGCGCTCCTCGACGCGCGCCGTGGCCCATCCGCCCACGAGGGGTTTGCGCGGCGGCTTCGGGAGTTGATCCCCCGGCTCGAGGACGACGTCATCGACCCAGACCCGGGTCTTGCCGGAACCGGCCAGGCGAACATAGATCGTGTCAAGCATTTCCCGGTTGTTGGCGAGGGCGTGTACCCGTTGCCAGTCGTGCGAACCGGACAGATTGGCACGTCCCAGACCCCAATTGGGCGCGCTCCCTTCACGGAGGCCCACGATAGCCAGTTCGACCTCGTGGGTCTCTTCGCAGCGTATCCAGGCCGAGGCCGTCCAGATTCGCGTGTCCCCAGCGGGTACGCGGACGGGGCAGGTGAACGCCCAATCCTTATCGCCGTCGTATTCGAGATAGGCTGAGCGGCCGCCATCCTTGCCCCCGTCAACGATGCTGGCCGAACCAGCGCCGTCGCGCGACCACCAGGCCCAGCCGCTCTCAGCGATATCGAGGACTTCGAAGCCGCCGTTCCGGACGGTTTCCCCGGCGTGAGCGGGCATCAGAACCACAATAGTCAAAACGGCAGCACAATACGGAATAGTGCCCAATGCAGCCCTAATCTTCGTGCCGATGGTTGCGGGAATGCCTCCGATGTACGTGCTCACGGCGGTCTCCTGGTCTTTTCTCTCAGTAAGACCTGTTTATCTGAGGGCTGCAGGGTTCTCCAGAGTGATGACCGGTATTTCGTGGCATTTCACCAGATTCCTTGGCCAAAATCAACCGGGCGGGATCAGAAACAAATCGTGAAATTTCGGGACGGGGCAAAGACTTCTTCTCGCGGGCTTCCAGACCGGGTGGACCGGGTGGACCGAGTGGACTGCGTGGACTGGGTGCGTCGAAGAGAATGACCGCACGGGCGCGCCGGTCCCGCAACAGCGGGGAGGGCTCGGCGCTCC
>CAZFOG010000147.1:7184-13783 GCA_964520685.1 uncultured Nitrospiraceae bacterium
CCAGCTACAATTACGGCTATGCGTACAGCGAGCCGATATAATGAATGGAGCCCGGGCACCGCGGTGTTGCGGGCGGTGGTGGCGATTGCCATAGGGGCTGCGCTGCTCGTGCCTGGCTATGCCCTTGAGGTTCCGGAGACGGGGACGGCGGCGCGTCCCGATACGTCGTTCGAGTCGGGTTGCGCAGACCGGCTCGCAGTAACGCAGGCAGCACAGGCAGATTTGTTGCGAGAACGGCTCGTGGCTTCTGGAAGGCAGGCGCTTCATGCGGGCAGTCCTGCCATTGGTTCGCCGATGGGCTGCGTTTTGGCAAAGCAACGCGCAACGCAGGTCTCTCCTCTGCGCGGCTCGAACACTATCTATCTTCTCAAACGCCAACTTCAGGTGTGATTCTCCACTTTCTCACGGTTCATGTTCCCCCAACAGCGAAACTATGCCTGAACGCCCGTTCCTGTGACTCGGGACGCGAGCTCCGCATGCCCCATGATCCCGGGCTCGGGCGGCCCAGTTGTGAGAAAGGAATTTCCGATGAGCACACAATCACCTACATGCAAATGCAGTCACTGTGAAAAGACCGTCACGTTTCATTACGACGAGGTTGACCACCTGCAGCACTTCTGGCTGACGCTCTTCACCCTCGGACTCTGGCTCCCGATGTGGGTTTTCGACATCGTGGCGAAGGTAAAGATCTGCGACGAGTGTGGAAAGCCTGCCAAAGAATGAAGATTTCCGCCCCATAGCCAGCAGGCAACACGAAGCAATTCGCGCCAGGGAAGCTTGAATATAAGCGATCAATTCCCGACACTTATGTGCGGTGGCCAAAAGGCCGTATGTTTCCCTCGAAATGCACCCGTAACCCTGGAGTTGCAGATGGCAGCATTGTGTCTCCTTTCATGTTGCGTATTCTGCGCGGCCCCCGAAGGCAAACCGCTCCCGGTGCCGTTCGAACACATGAAGCCGGGGAACGATTGCGTTCGCACGCCGAGCGCAGCGCTGCCGGGTTTGCGGATGGCGAGCGTCTCGGGCGAATTCAGCCTGATCGCGCCACCCGCGAGCGCAGAAGAACGGCAACCGTGGCTGGCTGCGCTTCGCCGGTACCGGGAATCCGTGCGGCGGGGAACGTTGCGGGATGATTTGCTGGTGTTCGACTACCAAGGCATCCGGGCCTGGGCGCGACTCGGACTCGAGGCCAGCAAGGCGCTCGCCGTTTCCCCGGGCGAGACGTTGACCCTGGAAGTGACAGCGCGGTGGATCTCGGGGAATCCGGATTTGTGCCTGGCGTTCGACATCCATGACCTGGCAGGCGATGCCAAGACCGGATGGAGCGGGGTGCTTTCGACAGCCGGCGTTCCCCCCGATGGCGAGTGGCACACGCTACGTGTAACAGCGAGCGTACCGGCGTTTGAGCCGAAGCGGCAATGGTTGCGCCCGATCATCGGCTTCGATGCCACGGAGAACCCTGCGCCCGGCCACGTCGAGGTGTCGCACATCGCGTTTGAGGTCGCCGATGCTCAGCGACGGGCGGCTTTCGAGAAAGCGGTAGCGGTTGTCCAGAACACCCCGGACTTCGCGCTCTACGACCGTCCGGACCTGGCATGGCTGGCGCACACGTTCTCCTGCCACTTCACCTTCATGTACGACCGGTCGTTCTACAACCCCGAGACGGGGACCTTCACGGTGGAACCGTTCCTGGATTCCGGGGACCGTGAATTCGGCGGCTACGACGCGGTCTTGCTCTGGCACGCCTACCCGCGCATCGGCCTGGATGAGCGCAATCAGTTCGATTTCTACCGCGATATGCCGGGAGGACTCGATGGTTTGCGCGACGTGGTGCGGCGATTTCATGCCCGCGGAGTGAAGGTTTTCATTAACTATAACCCATGGGACAAGGCCACGCGCCGCGAGTCCGTGAGCGATGAGACGGCATTGGCGGAGATGCTCGTAGCGATGGATGCAGACGGCATCTTTCTGGACACGATGGTTGCGTCATCGCCGGGCCTGCGTGAAGAGGTCGATGCGAGGCGGCCGGGCGTGGTCTTCGTGCCGGAAGCCCATCCCCAGACGGAGGATCTGGCAGAGCTTCCGGGGTCATGGGCGCAGTTTCCGCCGAACCCCTTCTCCCCCGCCCTCTTGCATCACAAATGGCTCGAGCCGCGGCACATGGAATTCCAGATCCGGCGCTGGAACACGCTGCTTCCGGGGACGAATCATGCCGAGGAGATCGAGAACGCGTTCTTCAACGGCAGCGGCATGATGCTCTGGGAGAACATCTTCGGGACCCACAACCCGTGGCAATGGGAGGACCGTGCAGCGTGGCGCCGCGCGGGGGCCATCCTTCGGACCTTCTCCGAACATTTCGCGGAGGGCGAATGGGAGCCCTTCGCACCGACAGCCTCGCCGGAGTTGTTCGCCCACCGGTGGAGGAAGGAGACGCTCGAGCTCTTCACTCTGGTCAATAAGGGCGAACCGTTGGCAGACGCGCCACTGGTACGAGTTCCCTGGAGCGGGGGGCTGCGATGCTATGACCTGTGGGCGGGGGTGCCCTGCGAGGTTGCACGGCACGGCGATATGGCCTTGATAGCGGGGTCAGTGGACCGGCTTGGCTGCGTCCTCGCCGTTCAGGGCACCAACCCGCCGGAGCTGGCTTCGTTGCTCGAGGAGCAACAGCGGGAAGCGCGGATGCAAGCGCCTGGCGAGGATGCGTGGATAGCGGCCGGCCCGGTCGTCGAGCCCGAAGCGGTTCCGCGCACGCCAGGATGGAAAGGCAGCGAGCCGCCGGTGGGCATGGTTCTCGTACCCGAAGCGCGGATTACGATGCACATCGAGCACGTGCGGCGGGAGTGCGGCTGCTACGCGGATCCGGGCACTCCGGCCGGGAAATGGTCCGAGTACCTCCAGGGATGGGATTTCAGCAAATCCATCGAGCATGCCGTGGGACCGGTCGAAGTAGCTGCCTTCTACATTGACGAAGCAGAAGTGACCAACGCCGATTACAAGGCGTTTCTGGATGCGACGGGATACCGGCCAAGACATCCCGAGAACTTCCTCAAACACTGGCCCGACGGCCAAATGCCCGGGGAACTGGCAGAACACCCGGTGGTGTACGTGGACATTGACGACGCCCGCGCCTATGCGCGCTGGGCGGGGAAACGGTTGCCAACCGAAACAGAGTGGCATCTGGCAGCTCAGGGCACGGACTCTCGGAAATGGCCGTGGGGCATGGAGTTCGATGAGTCACGGGTCAACACGAGTGGCGCCGCCATGCCCGCGCGCTCATTGCCGCACGGTCGCAGCCCCTACGGGTGCTATCACATGGCGGGCAATGTTTACGAGCTGACCGAAAGCGTGCGTGACGACGGGCACACCCGGTTTCTGATGTTGCGCGGGGGGAGTTACTTTGATCCCAACCACGACCCCCAAACGGCGAGTATCTGGTACATGGATGGCGGACCCCGGCCGTGCGACCACCACGCCAAACAGATTCTGATGTGGCCCGGGCTGGACCGTTGCGCCACTGTGGGCTTCCGATGCGTGATGGATAGGAGCGGGGCCTGATGCCCGGCGTGACGGAGACACCCCATTGCCCGAATAGTCGAGCGGATGCCGTGCGAAATGGGCGCCGCTTCAGTTCAGAATGCCGTGCTGCTGTTTGAACTCGAAGGTGGCGTTTGCCGCCTCGCAATAGCCGCCCGCTTCTTTGAGGCGCTCTCCCAAAGCCTGAGCGCATTGGGCGAACCGCGGCTCGCGCAGGACCTGGGAAACGGCGCTTCTCAGAACGTCTGGCGCGACGCCCGATGAATTGAGGCAGATTCCCGCCCCGGCCTGCTGCACGCAGCGGCCGACCAGTGCCTGCTCGGCCATCTGTGGAACCACGACGAGCGGCACGTGATGGTAGAGACCTTCATTGACGCTGTTCATGCCGCCATGCGTAACGAATACGCTGGCACGCCGGAGCACCTCGATTTGCGGCACGTATCGCGCCAGACTGCAATTGCCGGGAGGGGGCCCGAGGGCCTCGATATCGATTTTGTTGCCCACGGAGATAATGACATCGGCCTCCAGGTTAGCAAACGCGGCCAGGCACGACCGGAAGAAATCGGGGCGGCCGTTGGTGACGGTGCCCAGGGAAACGTACACGAGGGGCCGATCGGGAGCGAGCTCGAATGGGAAGACGGTTGATTCACTCTCCGCACGAATGGATGGTCCCACAAACCGGAAGTTTTCACCGAACGCGTTTCGGCCCGGTTGAAATGCCTTGGCCGTGAACACGATGTTGAGTTCTTCGAAGTTATTCAGAATCCCGAACAACGTGGCCCGCGGTATCTGGTAAGTAGCCTGGAGCTGCCTGGCCAGCCGGCGGCACTCGAGCAGGCTGGGCAGACCCGGCGGGATCATGCGCGCCAGGTCAAGGGAGAACTTCGGGCACGTGAGGAGACTGAACGGCGAGAATCCAAACGTGGTGATCGAGCAAATGGCCGGCACTCCCAGCACCTGGGCGATGGCTTTTCCCCAATAACTCAAGCCGTCATGGATGATGTAGTCGGGCGCTTCTTCACGCACTTCATCCAGGACATGGGCGAGAATCGCCTCGCTATCTTTCATCACCCATTTCGCAAGATGCAGGAAGTTCGTAGGCGCGTAATCGGGATCGCGATCGATGGCGGGGCCATAGCTTCGGAAAACGGCCCTCGTTTGCTCGATTCCCTCCCTGAACGGCTCGATGGAGTAATACACGACGCGCTCGCCCCTTCTGACGAGCTCTTCAACATAAGCCAGCGTCGGATTCGTATGGCCCCTGGCAGGAATATTGAAGAAGACTACTTTCGCCATGTGTGATCGCGCCTCCTGCGGACACCACCCCCAGCCCCAAATCTCTGTTTTAGATTTTACCATATATGCGGCTTGAATGTTCAACTAGAGGTCGTCGCCCGCCCAAAGGGAATGACGTTCCGGCGAAGACGAGAGCGGTCACGTGTCAGCCGCCCGTCGAACCCACGGAAACGCGCAGCCGTCTCCCGTCGGTGAAGACACCTTCACATGCAGAATAAGCTCATTGTAAGACATTGAGCCGCCGCATTTACAGAGAGAGTGGGACGTCCTGGATTGCAGCCCGCGAACCGGATAGAGGTTGCATCGGCGCCCGGGTTCCTGCATATTGCATCGGCTGCCCGCCCGCAGGGGGAGCGAAGATTATCAGCATTGTCAGAATTGCCAGACCAGCCGTGTGGGAAACGCCGACACGGAGGGACAGGCATAGCACGAGGATGTCAAGCAATGTCCAGCGCGTTTTACCCGGTAGCGTGTGCGTGTGTACTTATTTGCTGCTTTTCAGCAAAAGCCTCGGGAGAGGACGCAGTCTTGCCCCATGGGAACGCGCCCGAACCGGTCGTGAATCAACATTTTCCCGACGCCGTACACGCGTTCGTCTGGCGCAACTGGAGCGCGGTCGAGCCAGAGAAACTGGCGCAGATTCTGGGTACTTCAGTCGAGAATGTTACATCGCTCGCGGTATCGATGGGATTGCCGGAAGACGCTGCGGTGTCGCCCGACTTGATGAGACGCGGGTATGCCACATTGATCCGCCGGAACTGGCATCTTCTTCCGTATGCGCAATTGCTCGAGCTGGTCGAGATGACTCCCGAGCGTCTGGCGTTCATATTGCGCGAGGAGGATTTCCTGTGGATCAAACTGGGCCGCCTGAAACCCGCATGCGAGCCGCTCCGGTACCAGCCGCCGGATGATGCGGCTAAGAGCCGGGCCGGAGAAATCCGCCGCGTGGTCGAGGAATTGTTCGGTGACGAAATCAGCGCCCCGGCTGCGCCGCGTTTTGATTTCGTACGGCAACTCCGCGAGATTCCTCCATCGTATACACCGCCACCGGCAGGAACCGAACTGACCGAACCCCTTCGACTGGTCTATTCGTACGTTGCCGTATATGGCGATCCCCTGTTGACGCCCGAGCTGAATCCGTATCCGGACGGTTTGCTGGCGCGGCTCTCGGAAGCCGGAATAAACGGCGTGTGGCTGCAGGGGCTTCTGAGGGATTTGGCGCCCGGCGGGAGTGCGTTTCCCGAATTTGGCGCTGACCATGAACAGCGCCTGGATAACCTCCGGGAATTGGTGCGTCGCGCGAAAACGTTCGGGATAGGCGTGTACCTCTACATCAACGAGCCGCGCGCGATGCCCACGGCGTTCTTTGCAGGCCGTCCCGAGATGGCCGGTGTCGCGGAAGGGGATCTGACGGCGCTCTGTACCTCCCAACCTGCCGTGCGTGACTGGATGGCCGACGCATTGGCCCATATCTTCCGCGAAGTGCCGGAATTGGCGGGGGTGTATTCGATCACGGCTTCCGAAAATCTGACCAACTGTGCGTCTCATGGCGGCTGGAACGCGTGTGAACGCTGCAAAGCGCGGAGCGACGGCGATATTCTCGCCGAGGTGGTCAGCGTCATTGAAGAAGGCGTCCACCGCGGCAACCCCGAGGCCAAGGTGCTTATTTCGGACTGGGGATGGCGCGGCCATGGCGACGCGCCCGACATCATTACCCGTCTGCCGAAATCGGTGTATCTCATGTCGGTCAGCGAATGGCACTTGCCCAT
>CAZFOG010000148.1:0-9133 GCA_964520685.1 uncultured Nitrospiraceae bacterium
CTTAGGAAATTCAACCTTAAATAATTGATGAGGAACTCCGTTACTCATTGTAAACTCAGATCCTCTGATTTGGTGATCATCTAATTTCCAAACAAGTTCTGGTAGTTTAAAATCAGAAGTTGGAATTAATGGACACAATTTTACTTGCCACCAGCCTGGTTTCGTATCAGCTATTATATCAATTACATATGCATAAAATCCTTGTGATTTATTTATTTTTACTAAGATTATCTCTTTTGGATTTACAATAATTGTATTATCCACTTATTGATCTCCTTTTTATTTAATAAAAAATAAATGGTGAGTAGAAATTTATCTACTCACCACTCCACAATCTAGTCCAGAAACGCAAGATTGCGATTGGACCTGGCTTTTGTTTCCTCATTCGGAATGACTTCATGCCAAATCCGAAGAGATATGGTTTTGTGATCGGGATGGCGAATTTTGCCTCTCACGAACACTTTCATGTCGCGAGTCATCCTCCGCCAAGGAAATTTCGCCATTTTGGGATCACTTTTGATGAGATTGTCGTATTCCCCAACAGTAATTCCGTTAGGAAATCTCGAATTCACCATTACAGTGTTCCCTCCAAAGCGGACAAGCTCCTCACAAACGTGAGGCTTGCCGCGACCGCGTCGAATAGGTTCATTTTTCAGAATCTCCATCTGATTGAAATTACGTTCAATCGGGATGAAGAACCACTCTCCCTGACGCACTCTTGCACTATTTCTGTGCAAATGTGCTTGAGGTTTAGATTTGGTCAAACCTTTACTAGATTCAACCAACACAACTTCTTTGGGCTTCAGCGCCTGTTTTGCGCTATCAACGTCAACAACATTTCTCGTAGTTTCAGGAATCGAAGCTGCAAACCAATGCGTTTCGTCGTGACCACAGAGAAACTTCGCTTTATTAACAATTCTTTTGCTTTCATCCTTGTGGATCAACAACAGATGGCGATCCTTGGGGACAACGTTGGGGACGACGATGTTTTCGAAAGAGTCAGAAGCCACTTCGAAAAATTCGCCGTTCTTATCTCTCTTAACATCAACAACAATTTTAAGGTCACTTTGCAAATCTCTCCGAGAAAGATTTGTAAACTTCACTCTCGCGCCAATCTCATTAAATCGACGCTCAAGAACTCCTTCCATATTTCCCCCTTTTAATTAAATAATATGTTGAGGTCATTTTTGTTTTATCTGGCTGGTGGGCACCTACACCATCCACAACCATGCATAGTCGTGGGAGTTCTGTACAGGGTTACACCTTAAGAGAGAACTGAATCTTCTCTCAATGTCTCCACTCGCCCTCGTTCTTTTTAATCGCCAGACAAAACAAAGTTTAGACTAATTATAATAGAATTATTTCTATATAAAAATTTTAAATATTAAAAATTATATGTTTGTTATTATCGGTTATTACCGGCTCGATCTCTTCTATTTTTTCTAAAACTGGTGGTATTGTTGGAGTAATAGTTTTACTATTAATTTTAGCTTCGATAGAATCTTGTACAGAAGCTTTTATTTTCTTTTGATTTAACAATTCTTCAAATAAACTAATTCTAGTAAATCTACTAGTTGAATATTTCATATTTGCTAACTTTATTTGAATCGATTTCCAAGCTCTTGCCGATTTAATAATCTTATCAATATCACTTAACATTATTGATGGAACACGAAATCTATTGATAGCGTCTATGACAAACATTTTATTTTCTGACATAGTATTTATAATATGTTCTGTAAGGTCTAATATCAATTTTTCATTAATATTAATTTCAACTTCTCTATTCCATCTATCACTATTATTATCTTTTATTATAATATGATTTCGAATTTTATCTCCGAATGATAGTTCTTTAATTGTAGGATCAAATACTTTTAATTTAAGCTTCATCTTTGATCTCCTGATTTAAACATTCAATACATCTAAACCATATCTCTGGGCTAATTTTACCACATAATCTCTTATTAAATAATTTACATTCATCACAAATAGTATCTAAATAAGGACAATTAACACTACAAATTTTTGGATTTGTACCTTCTATGTTTATTTTAATTTTTAGAAATTTTTTCATCTCTTTCTTTCAAAAACCAAGCTAGACCTAATAAATATCTATCACTGACAGGTTGTTTGTTTTTAATTCTATCAATTGTTCCAAGACAAACTTCTGCTAGTCTATTGTTTTCTATTGCACATGAGGCAAGAGCTTCTAATAATAATGGATCGTTAATTCTTTGTAAAACATAAACAATAGCAGTTAATGCTGCTGGATGTGCCTCTTTTGGATTTAGTTCTGTTCTATCTTTTGTCATTATTTATTTCTCCCATCTACATTTTGCAAGATCACCAACTTTAGTATGATCGTATATATATTGATTAATTTCACAATATGAATTATCACAAGCTACTAGAACATTGTGGTTTTGTTTAGAACAAACTGTTTTTATAGTAGGTTCTGTTCTTGAACATGATAATAAAATTAATATAAATATTAAAATTGTTAGTATTTTTGAAGTTTGCATTATTTACTCCAGTTGTTTATAAATTTAATAACCTCTATTCATTGCTTCATTTGCAAGTTTATCGGCGCGAGCATTTTTGGCTCTCTCAATATGCTCGATAGTATAGCCATCCCCGAAAAGTTCTAATAAATCTTGTGTTCGTTTATATAATGGTTCTAATCTTGAATTACGAACCTTATATTCACCAGTTATATGTTTCACTACTAACATAGAATCTAAAAAGATATGAATTCTTGAAATTCCATGTTGTTGAGCTATTTGCAATCCATGTATTAGTCCCATGTACTCTGCTGCATTATTAGTAGTTGTTCCGAGAAATATACTGGTTTCTGCGATAGTTTTATTGTCTGTTGTAGTGAGCACAACTCCAACTCCTGACAGACCTGGATTTCCTCTAGATCCAGCATCTGTATATAAATTTGCTTCTGTATGCTTCATACTAACACCCTTATCTAAATAAAAATCTCTTGAAGAGGAATTTCTTCCTCTCCAAGAGTATTGGATTATTGGTTAATAATTAACCGATGCTGGCCAGGATGTCTCCGACAACGCTGTCAAGAGCACCCTTAACTTTACCACCACGCGCTCCACCCTTACCAGGGCGAGAATCTTCCGGACGATTGAGGTAGTTTTTAATGTATTCTTCTACCTTTGCCAGTTTGGCGGCATCACCTTTCGCGTTCTCGCGAAGCTGAACCTTCGTGGCCATAAGGACACGGTTGACCTGGAATTTCGTCACACCAACAGTCTCAGCAATCTGAGAGTAGGAATGATCTTTTACCAGAGCAATGATCTGCTTCACCTGATCAGGGGTCATCGCTGCAGCGGGTTTCTTGCGATCTGCACCAGACTTCTTCTGTTTCGGTGCCTTTTCAGCAGGAGCTGCTGCTGCTTCGGGAGCTGCTTCGGGAGCTGCTTTTGCCTTCGGGGGGAATGGGAAATTTGCCATAATTTGTTGCCTCCTAAATAGTTTTTGTTTTTTGTGAGAATTGTTTATTGATTTCTGCTAAGATGACATCCATCTTAACACCTTCCGCGTTCATAATTGCTCTCTTCAAATCTGAATTTGTAATAATACTAATTATATTATTAAGCTGTTTATCCGTCTCAGGCCATTTAATTTTATATTCAAATCCTGATCGAATACATGCTTCTAATTGATTAGGATTCATTTCACCTAATCCTTTAAATCTTCTAATTTTATAATTATCTTTTTTAAATTGATCTATTTTTATTTGATCATATATTGGGTAGTATTTGCCTCCTTTTTCCGCTCCGTATAACGGAGGTATTATTACTGACAGATTACCAGATTTAATATAATCTGGCGCAAATTTAGTAATAGCTAATAGCACTAATACAGAGATATGATATCCATCTACATCACCATCTGATAAGATCTTAATTGATTTATATCGTCGGTTATTCACTGGTCCTAATGCTTTTAGCAAATCTCCGATCTCTTTATTTTTTTGTATTTTGTCTAATGATGAGGATTCAACGTTTAATACTTTACCCTTCAATGGATAACATGCTTCAATTTTTTTATTTGTAATCTGTTTTAAAGTACCTCCAGCGGAGTCACCTTCAACAATGTACAGAATATCTCCTGGAATATGTTGACAATCTCTTAATTTACTGATAGATACTCTTTTGTTAGCTCTCGCCGATTTAGATGAACCATTTAATATTTTTTGATGTAATTTTCTCTCTAGATTATTTTGTAAAGTGTCGATGATTTGATCAACGAACCAGTCAATTTGACCTTTTAAAGGATCAATTAAAATCTTTTTAACATCCAAAACCATACGAACTTTTGTTTGGCTATCAAATTTTGGTTCTGGAACACTTATCATGATAAAAGCTCTCAAACCATTTAAATATTCTCTATCATTTATTTTTGAGAAACTTCTATCTATCTTTTCATTTATTGATTTTTTTAATTCAGTATGAAAAGAATTGATAAATTTACCATCACATGATCGTAAATTGACATTACCTATTGTAATCGAATCATCTTGCTCAACATATGTAGCATATAATTTGATATGATTTGAATTATCTTTAGTTGAAAATGATAATGAAAATAATTGTTCCTCTTCGGCAAGAGCTAGATGTTGCTTAATATAAGATTCAAAACTTAATTTCGGAATAGGTTTATTATTAAACGCAAATCCATCCAAATTAAAAATTGATTGAACTGATATTAATCTCTCAACAAAATATCTATTGTCGAATTCTAACGAACCAAAATATTTCTTATTTGGTTTAAAACCTACAACTGTAGAATAAGATAAATCATTATCTATTTCTTCTGAAATTTGTTGCAATTCACCATCAATAAATGAATATGTTACAACTCTAGTTTTGTTCTTTCTATCTCTTGTTTTAACAGTCAACCAATCAGATAATGCATTGACAGCTACTAGTCCAACTCCATGCATACCAATCAATTGTGCATAATCATCAGTATCAAATTTTGTTCCAGAAAACAATTCTGTACATAAAACTTTCACTGAATCTTGTACTGATCCGTCTGCGAGAGTCATTGGTTCCATTGGCAGCCCTCTGCCATTATCACTGACCCAGAATGAACCATCTTCTATATTATTAAATATATTGATTGTAGTACCAAACCCATTTGCTATTTCATCAATAGCGTTATCTAGTACTTCTTCTGCTAGATGTGTTGGGGTTTGTGTATCACCAATAAACATTCCTGGTCTTGCTCTAATAGGTTCAATTCCACCACCAAGTGCTTGTAAAGCCATTTATTTTTCTCCTCAAAATAAAAATAAACTAACTTATTAAAAATATTATTTCTATATGAAAAATTTGAATATCAGAAAAATGTGGGGTGACGAACATTTTGTCAATCGTTGACACCTTACCACTCGTTTTTAACTTTGCCTTGTTTCGTGAGAATTTCTTTAATAGATTCTCTCATAGTTGTTTCGTCTATTGTTTTTTCAGATTCTATTAAAACTCTAATAGCGTCATTAAACCCTTTTTTATATGCTTGAATAGAGGCTTCAATAAAATCTTCTAATGATATTCCAACTGACATCGCGCCTCCTTTTCTATAAATGCACTTCTAAAGCACATTTCATCATTTCATAAAAACATGATATTAAATGAACATTTGGATATTTTTTCATTTCTATCTCTTCTGAATATTTGCCGATAATAACCTGTAATGGTAAATATCTAATAAGTTCATATAATCTCTCAAATACATTTTCGTAATTAATATCATAATTATTATGACAAAGAGTTACGAAAGATGAATATTCTTTTGCAATAATTGAATTAAATGGAGTTGCAATACATATCTTTTTTGCATTTGGATCTGTTGAGATCATAATTTTTTCTATCATTCCAACGATAAAACCAACGATATTGTCTTCGATATTTAAATTTTGTTCTAATGCTGTAAAATCAATTATTCCATTATGAGACAGATATGATACATGTAAACTATTAATTAAATTTCTTAATCCAGCTTTATAATTATTTGTAACAAATTTAATTAGTTCATCTGGATTATATTGTGCTTTTTCTTGAGTTAGGATGAATTCTAATCTGTTTTTGATATCTTGAACATTGTCAGATTTGAATTCGATCTGAAATGTGAATCTTGATAATAGTGCATTATCGATCCGTTTTGGATGATTAGTACAACAAATAAATGCAACAGATTCTTGATATTTTTCCATTAAATCTTCTTTTAATTGAGCTTGAAATTGACGTGAAGTACGGTCAAGTTCTTCGATATACACAATTTTACATTTACTGCTGACCGGTTTTTTCTGTACAAACGGCGCGATCTTTTCATCAACATCAGAAACTGATCGAGTTTTAATTCTACATAAATCAGCCTGATTTTTAACAATCTTTCGAATAGCAATTAATGCTAAGGTTGATTTACCCGTTCCAGCTGGTCCTGATAGTAATACATTTCCAGGAATAGTTTCGTTATCTATCCATGCTTTTACGATATTTTTTTGAGCGTCGTTTGAAAATACCATTTCATCGATACTCTGGGGCCGAAATTTTTCGAACCATGATATTGATGGATTAATCACCTGATCGCCTCCTTAAAAATAAAATTAAATATGATTTAATTATTTCTATATAAAAATTGAAAATATTAAAATTTGAAAGTGGAGTCATTTCTGACTCCACTTTTTGTTTAGTGTCTAGCGAGTGTCCTTTCGGGCGTTCGCTTCTTTAGAGAGGCAACTTTTTCAAGCTGTTTCTCTCTCTCGTAATTGGCTGCGATAATGCAGCCAATTACATCTTCTTGTTGAGTTGACCGCAATTTCTTGCAGTCAACATAAACGATCTTAACCTCTCCAAACCCAGGGTCTGGAGTTGATGTTGTTACTACACTCCGGTCACCCAGAATGTAGTAAGTTGTTTCCGCGTGCGCCGGCGGTACCAGCGCATACAGAAACACGAGTAGCAGTAACAGAGTTACTGCTACTCTGATCAACTCTTCCATAATCTTTTCGATTTTCATATCTATATTCTCCTTTCATATTTGAGTTGTTTATAATATAATTTCTATATGAAAGGATTGAATATCAGATTTTTATCGATTTCTGATCATATCTATTATCTCAGACTCATGAGTCTCAATATATTCTTTACATTCTGAAACAATTTTCTTTAACTCTTCAATATCTGTTACTTCACTAATTACATTTGTTACTTCAACAATAGATTTTTGAATAGGTTCTTCAGAGTCAGTTATGTCAACTATTTCAAGCATGTCAAATGTTAATTGATGTTTATCATCAATATCTAATTCAACTTGATATAATACTTCTGCTTTTGTTAACTTTGTTTGTTCTTCAACAACTTTTATGTTCATGGTGTTTCCTTTGCTAATTCTGTTACATAAATAAGACAATTCTTCTCACAATTATCAATAAGAGATTTTGCCGATGATAATTCTTTTTCAACTTTTTGAATATCAATAACTGTTTCAACTAAATTTTTAATTGTTCTTTTATTGCATATATCAACAATATCTTGTTCATTGATTTGTTTAATTTCTTTTTTCCATATATTCTTATCAACATCAAAGATATCTATTTCAATACTAATATCAGAATTCTTTTTTAATTCTTTAAAATGAGTAATAATTTCATCAACAGTATTTGATTTATATTGCTCAAATATATATCTAATAATTTGAACAATCATTAACTCTACTTTCCGATTAGATAATTTATTAAAATCATCAATATTTTTGAGCTGAACAGAATATTTCCAGAGACTATAATTGTAAGATAAAATATCATCAATTCCATAGGATTCTACATTTCCATCATTATCGCAGAATAAGCAATTAAAATTTAATTTTTTAATTAAATGATTCTTCCAAATTGATGTAGCCAAAGTATTTAAATTTGTTGATTTTTTTCTAGGTTCGACCAGAATATCAATATGATCTGATGATTGATCTATTATATTGATATCTAAATTTTCTTGATCATTTATTAATGAACCGAATGATGAATTCGGGGCTCTGCCCTGAATTCTAAGATTTTTAGTTTCAAGTTTTCCATGTGGAGTATAATTGATACTTCCTACTCCTGTTGTTAGAATTTTTTGAAAATCTCCAGTTTCGGATTCACTGACTGTGCAATCAAGAGAGTTTGGTTGAATTATTACTTCTTCTTTTTTCTTTTTTCCATGAAGAATCCATAATAATCTTTTTAAAAGATCTGACAATTTATACTTTGGAATTATGGTTCTATAGAATGATATTCCTGTGATTACTCCATGTCCAATTAATCCAATTGGAATTGGACTTGGAAGATATATAGGTTCTGGTTCTAATTCAAATTCTTGATATGGAACATATTTTTCATCGAGATATGTGAATGCAAGATCGTCTACCCACTTCTTAAGATACACTTCAGTATACCTCATTGCCGCTGGAGGATCATCTTCTAATCCCGGCGATCCCCAGTTGCCTTCTCCTTTAGCATATCCTTGATTTACCATATTAGCTAATGTACCATATAAGCTATTGTGGACATTTGATATATAAATGATATCATTTTCTTTACCAGTTACTATGTACATATTTTCAAAGTTATCAACTGTAAAATCAAACATCTCAATTGAGTGATCAAATTTTATAATTTTGATATCTTCTATATAAGTTAAAAATCCGTTTTTTGAAACAATAACAGATAATTCATCTAAATCAGTTGTTTTGAAATATTTCATTAATGTTGCTTCTGTAGGATATATTCGATTTGTTATATTTAGATTTCCTAATCCATATTTCTGTATCAATATTTTTTTTACTTGATTATATGATAATAGACTTCCATTGTTCCTACAATAATTTGTTATTATATATTCAATGATTTTACTTATTTGTTTAAGAAGATTGAGAGTTACAGCATTTTCTGATGAGTTATAACTTCGTCTTGGAGGTTTATTATATTTACCTGTTAAGTTCGTTGCATGAGTTGTATCTAATTTAAAAGTTTTCTCAAGATTTAATAAATCATCAAAATTTGTAATTTTTCCTTTTTTAATTAAAGTTTCTATCTCAAAAGAATTAATATCTTTATCTACTATAA
>CAZFOG010000148.1:9143-13761 GCA_964520685.1 uncultured Nitrospiraceae bacterium
AGTTTCTATATATGGGGCATTGTACACCATATATCTATATTGATTATATAATTGGTGTGTGGGCACATGTCCTTGGTTTTCTATATGTCGCACAACCTGAAATGCTTTAAAAATTGTTTGGTGTTTATTGTATTCTTTCATTAAAAGAGAATTTTTTTGTTGTATGAGGTTTCTATATTTTCCATTTTTAGAAAACATAGAATCACGCCCCATCTCTAATCCAATTTTATAATCTCCATGAAGTTTTGCGTGTTGCTCTCTCGTCAAAAAATCCAAATTTGTCAATGTATTATTTTTTATATTTTTATCTTTGTGATGAATAATATTTGTTTGATTGTGATATTTTTTAATTATTTCTTGAATAAGTTCCAACATAGAGTCAGAAGAGTTTGTTCTAACTTTTGGTCTGTCATCATCACAAATAATACCACTGTCAATAAAGTCAAATAATTTTAGATCTTTTGCTTGTATATAATTTCCATTTTTTAATCGAATTGGATGATTGTCTGTACAGCGAATATAATGGCCATTTGATAATTTAATCTCATAAATTTCTGTAGTTGTTTTCCCAACTCTAAAATGATGAGCAATAGCTGGAATTATTTCTCCTTTTGAATTTAAACTTAACACTTCTAATTTTTCAATTTTGTTTTTACACAAATCTCCAATTTTATAGATATTTCCATCTAAAGAATAAATTTCAGTATTATAATCTAGACAAGCATCACCGTGAGGATGAAGATGTCCCAGAGCATACCCGATCACTGTTGCACTTTTAACAGCTTTCTTTCTACCTTCTTTATGAAGGGATAATAATACTCTTCTTTCAACAGGTTTTAAACCATCAATAAATGAAGGTATTGCTCTGAATCTATTTATATATCTTCCATATTCGCTATAAAAGATTGGTATTATTTTCTTCACGGATTCTCCTCTTTAAAATAAAGATCTTTGAACATCAAGTTTTTTCATAGTTACGACATAACTAAGAAATTTCAAATCCAGATTTTGCCGGTATAGTTCAAAAAATGGAGTAGTAAGAATTGTATTCTCTAAGAACTTAAATTTCTTAAACATTACAGAAAAATTACTATTATGATAAGAGAGAATTTTATTATTTACATCATTAACTTCTATATCATAATTCTCTAAAGTTTTCATTGGATTTTTTAGAATTTCTAATAATACATCATTATTGCTGTTAATTTTTTGTAAATCTGTTGTAAGATTTCGAATTTCAAATTCTTTAATATCTGGTTGATAAAATCTTTTAATTGTAGCGGCAAGAACTAGAATTGATAAATCTGTTTTCTTTTTTGGATCATCAAATATAGATTTTGCCAATTTTACATTCATCAATTGATCAGTAACTGTTCCAAGATCATCAGATCTTGAAATTTTTATTTCACATTTTAATTCTAATGATCTTTCTTCTTGATTTTTATCCAACCATTCTTTTATATAACTACAATGAGTTGATATAAAATTATTAACTTCTGGGAAATCGGCAAGATCTGATATTTGTTTAATTATTTTATACTTTGCGGTGTTATCCTCATAGTATACTTCTTTAGGAATTATTTCAAAGTTTCCAGAGTTTGGCGATAATGATGAATTATAAAGACCATCAATAGTTGTGAATTGGTTTTCAACATTGATGTGTATATCATTAATAGCTGTCCATCTCATCTCTCGTAAGAAACGATAAATTGTTTCCGGATCATACATATCTTTCCAGTTAACTACAATTACACCATTTTCGTTTTTTGTCATATGCCCTCTTTATATTCGTGTAAAGATTTCTTTACTAATTTTAGCTTCGATATTATTTAACATATCATTTTTATCAATAAAATCTGCAACAAAATTGACTCCTGGATGATCAAAATATAAAAAATGCTTCGCATTAGACATTATTGCTATCGGTATTCCAAATAGTCTAACTTTTAAACAACCTTCATTTTGAATAAGTTCAAAATTATTAACTTTTATATTTTTGATAACTTTATTTAATCTGAAGATTTCACACAATTCAATAAATTTTCTACGAGCCTCTTCCGATGGCTTTCCAACATCTTTGATCATATTGGAATATTTATTAAATCTCTCAAACTCAGAGAACGTAGTGTGATGTTCTCCACTTTCTCCAGAAAAGTTTTTTAACACTAATAATGGATATATTGTTCTATAATTCTCTTCAAAGACTTTGGTTTTATAGACTGCTAAATCCATCGTATTCTTTAATTCCTCTTCTTCTTCTTTCGATGTTATTGTATTATTACTTACAAATGATATATTAGAGGAAATATCAATATCACACAAATTCTGCGTTTTCTCAGATATTTTTACATGACTAGATAAATTCTTAACTTGCGAAATTACACATGGATCAGCTTTAGGTGGTGTACTAAGTTTCATTTGAATATTAATGTTGTCTAATTGTCTATACGCATTCGATATAGTAAGATGCATTGATTCATGTTTTTCATCATCTTTAACTACTCTTTTAAAGAATGTTCTATTTGCAGAATAACGATTGTAAGATGTTGAATTAGATTTTGTAAATCGTGCTTGTAATCCGTCGTAATATTGACCATTGATTAATTTAGAAGATCGAATTAATCCTTCTGTTCCAACGCATAAAAATTTCTTTTTAAACAGCCCTAAGTTTAAAGCTACTACTTGAGACATTGGGGCATCATCTGATATGAAAATGACAGTATCTAAATTTGTTTGAGATACAACTTGTAGCATTTTTAATCCTTTCTGATTTTTATAATTCTACTACTCCTGGAAAATCACAAGTATCTTTCCCCACTATCGGTTTCCAACCTCTGATTGTAATATTTTCATTGTAATTATTTGCTAAAAGTTTAGCTCTAAATAAATACGTTTTATATTTAGTAACATCAGTATCAAAAATAAAGTTAATTTCTGCTTGACCAATTAAAAAATATTCCAAAATCAACCACTCTAATGCACTATTGTATTTCTTGCCGTTTAAAGATATGAAAAAACAATTCTTAAATTCATCACTATATAAATATAGAGATAACATATCAAATGGACCTTCTGTTAATACAATTCTATGATATTTGTCAAAATCTATATCTTGAAAATAATATCTTCCAGAAGTCTCTTGGAATAAATGATATCTAATATCCTTATATGGTTCTATTAATCTTAAAACAACATCTTCATTTTCGCTATTTGTAAATAGACAGCTTAATTTTTCATAAAAATATGTAGGACTAATCAAGAAATCAGATATATCTATATTTCCTAATCTTGATTTTAAATAATCTCTAAATATTTTATACTTTGTAGGATTTTTTTGCTCGAACTCTAGATTTAATTTGATTGTTCTTTCTTTTATTTGATTAATTTTTGGTACTTTCTTTTTTATCTTATAATAATCTTTTACCGTTCTATATTTAATAAATTGAGATAAGTATGTTAAGACTTCTTGATCTTCAAAACCAGAATCTATTAATAATCTAGTCAAAGTTCCAGATGCCGTGCAACGAAAGCAATTAAAAACCGGAGATGTTTTAGATATATATAAATGCCCATGATCAGCCTTAAGACGAGTTGAATCGTCACAATAAATACAAAACATAATTATCTCGTTATTAGTTTCCTTATAATAATTAGAAATCGTTTTTAAATGATTAATAATTGGGTGAATTTTTGTGACGTCAAACATACTTAAAACTCCTAAACAAAAATGTGATTAGTTCACTATATTAGTATTATTTCTATATAAAAATAGAAAAAATCAAAATTGTCGCTATGGATTTTTCCATAGCGACAATTTATTTATAAATAATTCGACCAGATCAGCCCAGCGGTGGCTACTGACCATACTGGAGAATGCCAAATTTCCCGTTAATCTGGGATTTCAAAAATCATTAAGATTTGACACGAAACTTTCAACGTGTTATTTTTAACACTCCAGTTTCGTATATGATCTTTTTTTGTGTAAATTTTAATTTCTATAAGTTGACTTTTAATGGTTGAAACTTGATCGTTTCGTTAATCTATAAAATATATCTTTTCGATATATTTGTAAGGATTATAAACCATAATATAGTCTTCTCCCTAAGAAGATGGTCCTCATTACGCAGAGGACCAATGCGCTCCAGTGTTTATAGCTCTTCGACCTAGTCGAAATTGTAGTTTAATCGTTAACTTCAATCTCTGTCTTCGCGTTAGCCTCCGACAGAACTACATCAACTTCTGCTATAAATTTAGAAATTGAATTTTCTAACTCCTCAATCTTCTTTTTAACATCAAGAGGATCAATAAATTTTGGAGCATTATTTTCTAAATAAGGTTTCGTAATAGCATCAACTTCTTCAGTCTTTGCTTTCGAATCCTTACCGAAATTGACCTCCAACAATCTGTGCAATTGCTCATTGCATTTCATCTCCATTTGCTCATGATTTTTTAAGTTAAGAGCATACGTTGATGATAATTTGTGCAACAATGCGTTTTCGAGTGCAATTGAAGTTTTACGCTCAATCGCCTCCGCAATTGTCATCTTCACTCCTGCAATTTCAACATATGTTGCTGCATTCGCAGTGACGATGCCAGATTTAATTTGTTTCCGACGAGC
>CAZFOG010000149.1:0-13645 GCA_964520685.1 uncultured Nitrospiraceae bacterium
CGTCGCTCGCTTGGGTCAGTCCCGGTTTTTGAGTTTTCGAGTCAGACCCCGGTTTGCTGGGCAAACCGTCGGGTCAGTCCCGGCTTTTGGAATTCTCGGGGCAGAGGAAGTTCCGGTTACGCCTTTGGCCTATAGGGCTGAGATTGCCGGGGCTCCGTCCGAGGCGCTTCTGGATACGTTGGAATCCATCTCCGACACCATCGTTCTGCGCGAGGATATCCCCGTCAGTGTGGGGCACTTGCGCCGGCGTCTCGAGCGCGACCAGGAGTCCTTCCTGAAGGTGCTGCATTCTGAAGGATATTACGGCGCGGCCGTGGCTGTGGAGTTCGATGAGGCCGCGCGGCCCATACCGGTGCGCTTCGTGATTGATGCTGGAGCCCCTTATTTGCTCGACAAAGTCGAGCTGAAGTGGACGGTTCCTGCGTCTGCCGAGGAGCCGGAGCTGCCCCAGGTAAGCGAGCTGGGATTGCAGACCGGTGGGCCTTTACGGGCGCAGGAGGTATTGGACGCCGAAGCGAGGCTTATCCTGCTGGTTCGTGAGGCCGGGTTTCCTTTCCCGCGGGTGTCCAACCGCGAGGTCATGGTGGAGCATGCGACTGCACGCGCCGAGGTGACGTTTCACGTGGACACGGGCTCGCGGGCGCGCTTCGGTGAAGCTCGCATTACCGGATTAACCAGCTTGGATGAGCGATTTGTGCGCGCCAACCTTGCCTGGGAGGAAGGCGAGTGGTTCATGGGAAGCCTGCTCACCAAAACGCAGGGCACCCTGTACAGAACCCGGCTCTTCTCGATAGTGCGGCTCGAAGCAATTCAGGAGGTTGGCGAGACCGGCGCTGTTCCGATTTCCATTCACCTGCAGGAACGAAAGCACCGTACGATCTCCGCAGGCTTGCGGTTCAATAGCGATACGGGAGTCGATGTCTTAACAGACTGGGAGCACCGGAACATACGGGAGCTGGGGCGCAAGGTGACTGTGGGGTTCGGCGTTGGTCAGACTGAGCAAGGGCTCGGGGCGAGTTATGCAATACCCTTCTTCCGCGGCAAGGAGCAGCGACTGATTTTCGAGACGGAGGCCCGCCGGCGCGACCTGGACGCGTACACCAGCCAGCGCATGGGGGGCATGGTTACACTTGAGCGCATGCTTGCCGAACGCGTGACCGGGCGTGTCGGCATTGCCTATCGCTTCGATCATGTCGAACAAAAGGGCGACACCAACACATACCACCTGCTTTCATTGCCCGCGACGGTCGAATGGACGACGGCCGACGATCCGCTTGATCCCACCGAGGGGATGCGAGCCACTGTGGTGGTCGAGCCGTACGTGGACATCACGGACATGGGGACCCATTTTCTCAAGACCGAGGCCGGCGTGAGCCAGTACATCCCCATTGGAGAATCCCGGGATTTCATTCTGGCTCTTCGCATGAAGCTGGGGGTGATAGCCGGGGCCGGCCGCGATAGCATTCCACCGGACGAGCGCTACTATGCGGGGGGCGGCGGTTCGGTCCGTGGGTACCCGTTTCACACCATCAGCCCATTGGAGGACGACGATCCCGTCGGCGGGCGTTCGCTCCTCGAGTCTTCGATCGAATTGCGTAAGAAGGTGACCGAGACGGTGGGTGTGGTGGTTTTCCTCGACGGTGGAACCGTGTCCGATTCGGTCTATCCGGATTTCGATTCCGACTATTATCTCGGCGTAGGCGTGGGTGGCCGGTATTACTCGCCTGTCGGGCCATTGCGGTTCGATATTGCATTCCCGCTGGACCGCCGCTCGGGCCTGGATAGCGCTTTCGAGATCTACATCAGCCTGGGCCAGGCCTTCTGATGAACGCAACGCGAAAACGGCTTTTTCGATGGCTGCGCGGCGTGCTCATAGTGGGTGCGCTTGCAGCAATCGCGGTGCTCGCGGCCGTCGCCTTCATGCAGACACCGCCCGGGAAACGGGTTCTGGCGTCGGCAGCAGGCGGCTTTCTGAGCCGAATGACCGGGCAAGTCTGGCATCTGGAGGGATTGGGCGGCACGGTTCCCTTCGATCTTTCCCTGGAGCGCATCCGCTGGTCCGACCATGACGGTCCAATTCTTTCCATCGATTCAGCCCATGTCGGGCTTTCGGTGGGCGGGCTCCTGCGCGGCAAGATTCACGCAACGGACGTATCCGCGGAGCGTGTTGCATTGCAGCGGCTTCCGAAGAGCGAAAAGAGGCCCAGCGAGAAACTGACAACGCTTGCGCGACTTCCGGAAACGCTGCGTTCCGTTCGGCTGGACCATCTTGCGATCGCTCGTCTCGACCTGGCGGAAACGGCACTTGGCGCCGCTGCGGCATTCTCAGTCGAAGGCGCGTGGAGGACGCCATCGGAGACGGGCGGTCTGGTATCGACGCTGAACGTGGCGGGATTGGGAGATACCCAGGCCCGGGCGGCCCTGCGGATTGAGGATAGCGGGCAGGAACCGGACGTCCTTTTTTCGCTGAATGCTGAGGATGCGGCATTTCTGCCCAAGCTGCTTCCCTGGCCGGATGCGGAGCGCGTCAGTATCACGATAGACACCGGCGAAGAGCCTTCCGGCTCCGCGAACGTGGTACTTCTCCTGAATGAATCTGCCCTGGTCGAAGGGGAGTTGCGTCTGACCGGTGGCGAGACCCCCGGACTGCATTGGGATGGCAGCGTACTGCTTGACCATCCTGTATTGCCACCCGCTTATGCAGACGCAGGCGGGAAGCATCCGGAAGTGACCATTGAACTCGATTGGCCTGCGCCGGGGCAGGTCGAGATTCGCGCTGTGAACGTGTCCAGCGAAGCCGGGCGCGCCGAAATCTCAGGCGCCTACGGCGTCGATGAATCCGACATCGCGGTACAAGGCCGGTATGTGTACGAGGACCTGGGCCGCGTGATGGATGTGCCCGAGGGGATGCATGCCGGTCCGTGGGAGGCCGGTCTGAGTGCCAAAGGAACGCTCGATGGGGTTGACGGGACGCTCGAGGTGAGGGCCGGTGCGAAGGCTGTTGTGGAGGGCGAATGGTTCGCGTCGCTCTCGCCGGCGTTCACGTTCCGTACATCGCTTCGCCTCGATCCGCAACCGGGCGTCGTGCCGTTTGATCTCGAACGCCTCGGTGCCGTGACGGCGTCGCTTGGCGTTGCGCAGGACGCAGAGGGGGTGCTCCATTTCCGCTCGAACAAGGTGTCGGCAGCAGCCGGGAGTGTGGAGTTCGAAGGAAAGGCGGAGCTCGCGAAGCACGCTGCAGAGGGAGTCGCGACTATCCGGCTCGACGAGGCCGGTATGCTTGCGCCGCTTGCGCGCGCGGGTGTGAAAGGCGGGTTCGTGACGACCCTGGGTTTTAGCGCCGCAAAGGAGCTTCTGCGTGCCACCGCCGTTCTGCAGTCCAGCGAACTGCACGTGGAGCCGCGACTCCAGCTCGGAAATACGCTTATCCATGTTGACCTGACTGGGCCTTCATGGTGGAGTGAACTGCCGGGCGCCTACGAGATTGCTTCAAACGGAAACGCCCGGGTTCAGGTGGACGAGTTCTTCGATGATGAAGTGACGTACGCCCTCAAAACAACGCTGTCGCCGTCTTCAGAGCTGCGCGTGGATGCATTGACCGTCACGGACGAGAATGTGCGCGTTGGCGCGCGAGGCACCCTGGACCTGAAGGCGGGAACTGCGAAAGCCGGTATCGAGCTGACGGTGGCCGAGCTGGCAGGTCTGGCTCCGGTGAGCGAACGGGGCCTGGGGGGGACGCTTGCTCTGACGGCCGACGTGACCGCGTCGCGCGACATCCAGAGCGCTGAGGTGACTGTGGACCTGGCGAACCTGTCGGGTCTTCCCGCGGCAGTCCGCGAGGCCTTTGGGAAGTCGTTGCGCGGCACTACAGCCATCGAGAAGACCGGCGACGAAGTCGCATGGCGCAGGACGAATGTGCAGGCGGGGCCCCTGTCGCTTCAGGGAGAGGGAACCTACAGGCTGAAGGACGCCGAGTTGCACGCGAACACGGCATTCACGCACGCGGACCTCTCCGTGATGGAAGGCTTGGCCGGAACGCCTGTGGCGGGTTCAGTTACAGGAACGGCTGAGATGTCGCTGCGCGAATCTGTCGTGTCGTTGCAAGTGGCTGCTGTTTCAAGGGATATGGAGATTGCGGAATGGAAGCCGGAAACCGTCAACCTTGCCACAACCGCCACCGGGCCCCTCGCCGCACCCGAAGGAACTCTCTCCCTCATTATTGATGCCAATGGAGAGCGTCTCGAAAGCAAGTCGGCATGGAGTTATGCCGATGCCGTATTTACGCTCGAGAAATCCCAAGTGCGCATCGCGGAAAACCAGGCGGACGTGCATGTCAGGTATGACACGGCGGCTCAGGGGCTCGAAGGCAGGATCGAAGCACCGTTGGAGCGGCTCTCGGATGTCGGCCGTTTTGCGGGCGTGCCAATGGGTGGCAAAGGCACGCTCCTGGCAGAAGTATCGACCGGCTCCGCCACGTCACCTCGCGTGAGCCTGAACGGCGTCCTCGAGTCCCTGCAAACACCCTGGCTGTCCGCTTCGAGACTCGAAGCCGGTGGAGAGATGCGTGGCGATTGGCGCGCCCCCACCGGGGAGTTTCAGGTAGCGCTTGCCGATTCTCAGGTTGGCTCCCTGAAGCTCGATGAAACCAGCATTGCGGCCAAAGGCGAGGCCGGTGTGATATCGATTGAAGCTATTGTTAATGGTCAACTTACAGGGCGTGCACCCGTGCGAGTGGAACTCGCTGCACTGGTCGGGGACGACGCCCATACGCTTACGCTTGGCGGGCTTTCGGGACACCTTGAAACATATGCGTTCAGCCTGAAACAGCCCGTTATTGTGCGGCGCCAGGGCCAGGCTTGGGAGCTCGGGGCGGCTGAACTGCATCTCGGGGAGGGGATGCTGAGACTTCAGGGTGTGTCTTCGCCCGACAGCGTTGATGCGGAGGTTTCCTGGGAGGGCCTGCCACTTGCCTTGGCCAGCCTGGCGGTATCACGTCCCATGGGCGGTGTAACGACGGGCACCCTCACGGTTCAGGGAAGTCCTCAGGCACCTGTTGCGAGGATTACCGGGAAGCTGGAGGGCGTGCGGTTTGAATCTGGGGCAGACAGCGATGTCCCGCCTGTAAACGCCAGTTTCGAGGGGGCCATTCGTGATGGTTACGGTACGCTCGAATTCAGCGGCGAAACAGGCGATGTGTTGTCAGCAAAAGGGCAGGGCCGTATCCCGGTGCGGTGGAGCCTGGCCCCATGGTCGTTTGAATTGTCATCGGAGGACAGTCTCGACGGATCGCTGGACGTCGCGGGCGATCTGAGAGTTCTCAAGATGCTGCCGGCCTTCGAGCGCGACACCATTGAAGGGCCTGTGGAAGGCCGTTTTCTCGCATCGGGTACTGTGAGTCAGCCCCGGCTTACGGGTGAGGTGCGTCTTGAAAATGCCCGGTACGAGAACCTGGGCACGGGTACCATTCTGAACAACGCGCAGGCCGTATTGACGGCCGATGGGACATCGCTGAAACTTGCGGCGTTCACGGCCGACACCGTACCGGCGGGCAAAGTGGCCATCACGGGGGAGTGTACGCTGGACCCACAAGCCGGGTTTCCTTTTTCGGCCGGGACGGTCTTGAACACAGCCCGTCTTGCGAATCGCGATGACTTGACGGCGGACGTGGACGGGACGGTCACTCTGGACGGCAGTACGAAGGGCATCCGCATCGGTGGTGATATCACGCTGGGTCCGGCGGTTTTCAATTTGCCCAAGCGACTGCCGACTCGCATCGCTACTATACGGGTCGAAGAAAAGAACGGATCCGGCGAAGCCCGAGAGGCCGCGCCCGCGTCCGAATTGCCGGTTCCCATCGAGCTCGACGTGCGATGCCGGGTTCCCGGGCGTTTTTTTGTGAGAGGAAGCGGTCTGGACTCCGAATGGGAGGGGGACCTCGCCGTGAGCGGGACCGCGGCCGAGCCGGCTTTGACTGGCGTCCTGAGTGTCCGCCGGGGCGATATGCTGCTTCTAGACAGACGCTTCGACTTGCGCGAGAGCACCATATCCTTCGATGGAAGCACGCCAGTTGCGCCTTATTTCGACATCTGGGGGGCGGCGAGAACCCGGGACCTGGATGCGCAGATGCATGTGTATGGGACTCTGCAATCGGTGGAAATCGAGTTCAAGTCCGAACCGCCGCTTCCTGAAGACCAAGTGCTTGCTCAGGTGCTTTTCGATCGCGATCTCAGTCAGCTCACTCCGATTCAGGCGCTGCAGCTTGCCCGGACGGCTTCCGCTCTTGGTGGAGGGGCGATGGGATTTGCAGCGCTGCCGACAGGGCCGGCGTTGCCGTTTGTGGACCGGGTCCGGCTCGAGACAGGGGAAGATCCGGGAGAGACGGCGCTAGGGGTAGGAAAATACCTGGGTGAAAGGACCTACGTGGAAGTTCAGCAGGGATTGGGCGTGGACAGCGGCAAGGTGTCCGTGCAACTGGAACTTACGCCGGACATACGGGTCCAGAGTGAGGTGGAGGCCGATTCCCAGAGTGCCGTGGGCATCTTTTGGAAAAAAGACTACTAACGTGGGCTTCGCCCACAACCCAGAACGCGTGTGTGGTGGGATTGGTTTTTCCCATCGCAGAGGCCGCACAGAGCGCGGAGGTCCGCAGAGTAAGACGAAGCGAGGAATGGAGGGCGGCTTTCAGCCGGCGTTGATGAATTGGAAGGGCTTGTCCGCCTCTGGCGAACAGGAGCCCCAGTCCTCACTTTCAGGCGCACTGGAAATGAGGCTTCCAGCTTCATCGTTACTGAAGACCGCCACAATTTCACGCGACACAAATCAATCCCAGGCCTATGGTTGTGATTCTTTCGAAGAGACTTCTTGTTCTTTTTTCTTAGAAGCTGGCGGGTAAGGCACTCACCCGGATATTTCATAGCTTTCAACTGGCGAGTATCAGGGAAATGGGCGGCTATGGCCCCAGAGGCGGGCGTTCCGAGCGCGCAGTATGGTCTTTGTCTTGCGGAAGTGGTTGCCTCATGGGGGGATAGCTGGGGTGTTCCATGAATGGGAGAAATTGCTGGACTTTGGGCTGTGTACGATGTACAATTTGTGGGAGTACCCTAACGAACGGTAGGTCAAGCCTGGAATGGAAAAAGCACGCAAACTCAGCGATACGGAATTGGCGAACGGCGCCGAGACGCGTTTGCTTGAGGGTGCCCTAAGTGTTTTCTCCCAAAAGGGCTATGAAGGTGCAAGCGTTCGCGAAATTATCGAGGAGGCGGGGGTAACGAGGCCGGTCCTTTATTACTATTTCAAGAACAAGGAAGATTTGTTCTGCAAGCTGGTGCGCATGCATCTTGCAGAAATGGTAGAGGCGACAGCAGCCGTTCTTGAAGAGGTGGAAGGGTGTAGGAATCGTCTCGAGCGGTTGATCTGTGATGCCTTCGAGAGCGCCGAGGCCAACCTTGATGTGATTCGGCTTCTGGTTCGCGTGATCTTCAATCCGCCTGGTCAGATCCCCGACATGCTGGAAGAACCGCTGCTGGAAGAGCGGTTTGCCCTCCTTGTCGAGGTGATGCGCGACGGTCTGGAAGCAGGGGAACTGGCCGGTGGCGACCCGGAGGCATTGGCACTGACATTCAACGGGCTGATGGATTTTCACGTCATGGTTAAATCACGCTATCCGGCCATCACGCTGACGCCTGAACTGGGCAAGGCGCTGGTAGGCTTGTTTGTTTGCGGCGCGGGTAATAATGGCGCCGATCGAATTCCTTTAGTGAAACCGTATGCATACAATCTCCACAGTCTGTTGCAGGGAGCAGAGTAAAGTACATGGATACGAATAGGCGCGGATATGGCCGGGGACTCTTGAGCGTCCTGATCTGTTTGGGAATCATGGGTGTAGTGGCGGCGGTAGTCGGAGTCACGGCGTCGGTGGCTCCCTCGGAGGCCAAGTCGGACACGAGCGACCAGGACGTGCGGGTTCCCCAGGTGAGCGTGCGCGTGCTGCAAAACGAGGTGGTTGAAGACCAGCTTGTGCTGACAGGCAGCATACAGCCATGGGAGCAGGTCATCCTGAGTGCCGAGGGACGGGGCAAGATCGAGTGGAAAGGGTTTGACCAGGGAGACGTGGTAAAAGCTGGTCAGGAACTTTACCGCGTTGACACGGAATCGATTCGTGCGCGGCTTCTTCAAGCCCAGGCCCAGCACAAGCTGGCGCTTCAGGAACTCGAGCGCGTGGAGCGATTGGCCAAGAGCGGTGCGGGAACGGCCCAAAGTCTGGACAGCGCGATTGCCAATCGGGACGTGGCCGATTCGGCGCTGCGCATGTATCAGATTGAGCTGGAAAAGAGCGTGGTAAAGGCTCCTTTCGAGGGCGTGATCGACACCTTCTTTGTGGATCAGGAAGAGTTCGTTGACGTGGGCACCCCCCTGGTGCGGCTTGTCCAGGTGCACAAGGTGAAGGCCACGTTCGGTATTCCGGAACGTGACATTGCGCACTTTGCCATTGGCGACAGCGTGCGTGTGCGAGTGGACGCGATTCCGGAACGCACGTTTGCGGGCGTTGTTCACAAGATCGCGACCAGTGCCGACATGGTAACCCGCACCTTTAAGGTGGAAGTGGCGGTTGAGAACGCGGAGGGCCTTCTGAAACCCGGCATGATCGCGCGCGGAACGTTCGTGCGCGAGACGCATCCCGATTCGCTGATGATCCCGCTGTTTACGGCCATATTGCTCGATGAGCAGCGTGTCGCGTTCGTTGAGCACGATGGTATTGCCGAGTTGCGCCCCATCGAGGTAGGTCTGGTGCAGGGCAGTTCGGTGCAGGTCACTGCTGGTCTGGAGCCTGGCGAGCGTCTCATCGTGAAGGGGCAATACGAAGTGCGCCCCGGGGAACGAGTCGACGTCCAGGAAGTTCTTGAATGATTGTCAGTAATGTTTCCATAGAGCGCAGTACCACTGTGTTTGTATTGCTGCTTTTGATACTTGTTACGGGTGTATTCAGCTACATTAGCCTGCCGCGTGAATCCAATCCCGAGGTCGTGATTCCGTACATTACGGTGAACGTGCCATACGAAGGGGTGGCACCGGAAGACATCGAATCGCTCATCACGATTCCCATCGAACGGCGGCTTGCCGGGCTGTCCGGCGTGAAGGAAATGCGCTCGACGAGCGTGGAGGGGCTGTCGTTTCTGTTCCTGGAGTTCGAGCCGGATATCGATATTGACGATGCCCTGCAGAAGGTTCGCGACAAGGTAGACCTGGCGGAACCGGATATCCCGCAGGAAGCCGACGACCCGGTAATCAGCGAGATCAATACGTCGGAATTTCCGATCATGATCATGTCCTTGTCGGGGAATATGCCTCTGTCCGTGCTGGATCAGATTGCTGAGGACATGGAGGACCAAATCGAGGCCATCGAGGGCGTGCTTGATGTCGAGGTCATTGGGGGCGTCGAGCGGGAAATTCAGATCGAGGTGGACGCGGAGCGTGTGGCGGAATATGGCGTGTCGTTTGCGGACCTCATTGCCGTCGTGGCCCAGGAGAACGTGAACACGCCTGGCGGCACCATGGATTTGGGGGAGGCCAAGTTTCTAATGCGCACGCCCGGGGAGTTCAAGAACCCCGATGATATCAACGATCTGGTCGTGAAACAGGGGCCCGAAGGCACGGTGTACTTGCGCGATGTGGCGACGGTGCGCGATGGGTTCAAGGATACAGAAACCATCTCGAGGTTGAATGGCGAACCGTCGGTAAGCCTGACTGTAATCAAACGTTCGGGCGCAAACATAGTTGAAATCGCCAATGAGGTCAACGAAGAAATCGAGAGGATGCTTAAGAGTCTTCCTAAAGGGCTAAATGTGTCGCTGACGTGGGACGAATCGGATTATATACGCGACATGGTATCCGAGCTCGAGAACGGCATCCTGACGGGGTTGATTCTGGTTCTTGTCGTGATCTTCGTGTTTTTGGGGTTTTCAAACGCGATATTTGTGGCCTTCGCGATCCCCGTATCCATGCTAATTACCTTCAGCGTGCTTTACATGACGGGGATCACCCTGAACATGGTCGTTCTGTTCAGTCTAATCCTTGCCCTCGGCATGCTGGTCGACAACGGCATTGTGGTTGTGGAGAACATCTACCGCCACCGGCAGGAGGGGCTGGGACGCGTTGAAGCCGCCAAGGTGGGCACCGCGGAGGTGGCGTGGCCCATTACGACGTCGACGCTGACGACTGTTGCGGCATTTCTGCCGTTCTTTTTCTGGCCGGGCATTTTCGGCGAGTTCATGTTCTACCTTCCGTATACCGTCACCGTTGCACTGCTCGGGTCGCTGTTCGTGGGTCTTGTGGTTAACCCCGCTTTGGCAAGCGTATTCATGCGTGACCATAGTGGAAGATCGTTTACACATGCGGTGCGAGAGAGCCGTGTGATGCAGATTTACGCAGCTATCCTGGGAACGGCTTTGCGTTGGCGCGCAGTGACGGCAATGCTGGCCGTGGCCGCGCTCGTAGTGATTTCGTCGGTTTTCTTGCGCAGCGCGGAGACGATATTCATGCCTGACACGGAACCGCCGCAGGCCTATATCGACATCGAGTGCGCAGAGGGAACGAACCTTGAAACGTCGGACTACTACGCGCGCCGCGTGGAGGAATTGCTCGCTCCATATGCGCCTTATGTGGACAGTATTGTCACAAGTGTGGGATCCCTGGGCGTGACGCCGGAGGGCGGCGTGTTCAGCGGGAGTTCCAAAGCAAATCATATCAGCCGCATCACACTCGATTTCCCCAAACTTGAGGACTGCACGATGCTGCCGTCTCAGGTGCTCCGTGAACTGCGCAGCAGGATTACCGGTTTGAGCGGCGCGGAAATTCGTATCGAGCAAATGGATATGGGGCCTCCCACCGGGCCGCCGATCAATGTCGAGTTGAAGGGCGACGATTTCGCGACCCTGGCGCGGCTGGCCCAGGAAGTGCGGCAAGAGATCAAAGATGTGCCGGGTTTGGTTGACCTGCGGGATGACTACAACAAGGGGAAACCCGAGGTGCGGGTCATTGTGGATCGCCAGGAAGCATGGCGTACGGGGCTCAGCACCCAGCTTATCGGGGTGACGGTGCAGGCGGCCATCAACGGCAGAAAGGCAGCAGATTTTCGAGAGGGCGACGAAGAGTACGATGTCATTGTGCGTTTTCCGAAGGAGTTTCGAGAAAACCTGGCGAACATATCGACCATGAATCTGATCTCGATGGATGGCCGCCGGGTTCCGTTTTCCTCGGTGGCCCGAATCGAGCAGGGCGCCGGCCTGGGCTCTATCCGGCGCATCGACCGTAACCGGACGGTGACGGTCTCGGCGGATGTGCACCCCGATTTCAATCAGCAGCGGGTATTGGCGGATGTGCAGGAGGCGTTGGCGGACTTTCCTCTGCCGCCGAATTACACCGTGGACTATACCGGGGAAAACGAAGACATGGAGGAGACCCAGGCGTTTTTGATGAAGGCATTCGTCATAGCGGTCTTCCTGATCGCACTGGTTTTGATAACGGAGTTCAACTCGATTGCCCAGCCGTTCATAATTCTGACCTCGGTGGCCTTGTCGCTGGCGGGGGTCTTTCTGGGCCTGTACATCTTCCAGATGCCGTTCGGTATTTTGATGACGGGAGTCGGGTGTATCAGCCTGGCCGGTGTTGTTGTCAATAACGCGATTGTTTTGATTGACTACACGAATCAGTTGCGCGCGCGGGGCCTGGGCCTGAATGATGCGATTATCAAAGCGGGGATAACACGTTTCCGGCCTGTGATGCTGACCGCGGTTACGACTATTCTCAGCCTGGTGCCCATGGCCATTGGTATAAGCTTTAATTTCCGCGAGTTTAAGTGGATTGTCGGAGGTGAAATGAGCCAGTGGTGGGGGTCGATGGCCGTGGCGGTGATCTTTGGCCTCTCATTCGCCACGATTCTGACGCTGGTCGTTGTTCCGACCCTCTATAGCGTCATGGCGGGCGTATCACGGGCTGTGGGTGCGGCTGAGGCGGAGTCCGAGGCTGCTGCCCTTCCCGCTGTGCCCGCCCCCGAGGCCGTCAAGGAATCGCTGGCAGGAGACCAGGCCTGAGATGCTGAGCCGCACGGGGTATGTGCTTGGCGTAACGCTATTCCTCGCAGGCGCAGTTCTGATGCTCTATGGTGTATTTCGGGCCCCGGAGGCCCCGGTGTTCTTCGGGGAGATGTGGCTGCCTCGGGGAGTGCCCTCCCGGCTTATTGTTCGTCCGCTATCGCCCAGGACGCCAGACCCCGCAACGAGTCCGCTCGAAGTGACCGAGTTGGCAGGCGTTGATATTGAAGGCCTGTTCCCGGAGAGGCCTCCCCGCCTTGGCGATTCCCAGCAGGCCTATGAAACGGTCAACCTTCCGTTTTCGGTGACCCTTCGGGCGCTCGAGTACGAGGCAGGCGAAACAGCACCTGCACGTCTCGATATATCCACGGGTACGCAGACGCGGCAGATACCCTTTTCTGAGGGGGCGCCCGTAATTGTGGAAGAGGAGAGCTTTGTGATGCGCGAAACTCGGACGTGGGGCGGAATACTCTCCGAGCCTCGCGAATCGGGCGGCACGCCGTTGGCTGTGGTCGCGTTGCGGCGCGAAGGGGGCAACTGGGCCGAGGATATCGTCGCACAGCATGGCGATTGGTTACGGTTTGGCGAGGATGTGGCATTCCGGTTTTTGTGGGTGGAATCCGGCGCGCATGCGCGCCAGTCGCTCGCGGCGGGACTTCCGGGTCTCGAGAGCGCGCGGTGGGGCGTAGAAGAAGACGGAGCGATGAACTGGTTTGACTCGTTCCTCGTTGGCACCGGCCTTGAACTGAGTGACGGGACAACGGTAGTTCTGGCAGAAGTTCGCGACAATGGGGCTTCCACGGCGCAGGATGGTGCCGCCGTACGTTTCACGACCGTGCGCGACGGGGATGTGCGGAATGTCTGGGTGGCCGCGAACGGTGTTTCCGAGGACGGCCTCTTGCACTTTTCGTATCCCACACTGGCGCCGTTAGTGTTTCTGGCCTGCTCGTGGGAGCCCGATGCAATGGTATTTCAACTGTACGTGAACGGCGAGGAAAGCGGGGGAGGGCGCCTCGAGGGGGGCCAATTCGCAGCTTTTGAGGAAGTGGGCCTCGAGTTCCGGCTGGACCAGGTCCTCGAATCGGCCGTGTATCTGAGAAGACAGGATTCTCCGCTCGAGGAGCTGGTTCTCGAGGGCGGTGGGAAGGTTCTTCGCATTCGGCAAGGTGAAGCTGTGCTGATTGGGGAATGTGCCGTCGAGTTTTTTCCGGCGTCAACAGAAATGACCCCAGTCTATACCCTGGAGATCGAGGGTCCTGGCGCAGAAAAGACCATCACACTGCACGGAGAAGATGCCTTTCCGGCAGGGGGCTGGACTATCCAGCAGGCAGCGGGCGGCGGCATTTCGGAGAGCTGGGCCGCCTTGTATCTGGAATACGTTCCGAAACCCCCGGCCATACGATGGGGCGCGTATGTGCTGCTGGCAGGGGCGGCACTTGCGGCCGTGACGGCGTTCTTCCGGTCGGCCGGGCGAAAGCGCCGAAAACAATTACATGCTGGGGCTGCCTTTTGAAGCTTTTCGTGCACGTGCTATGATTGGACTTTCTTACTGTGAC
>CAZFOG010000150.1:0-2755 GCA_964520685.1 uncultured Nitrospiraceae bacterium
AGGAGCCCGCCGATTACTTGATCCGCTCGCTTGACCTGGTCCATCACGGCCCCTACGCAACGTACCCGAATATCGGGGGCGGAGACGCGTCGGGCATTCCGGTACCGCTATTCAACCTCGTGTACCACGATTCGCTCCTGCTGCCGTGGGAAATGGGTGAAAACGGCGGGTGGGGCGTTCCAAAATCCGATGCTGCGTGGCTGCATTGCCTGTTGAACGCCGGCCTGCCCTACGTAGGCCCCGGTGCAAGCGCCGAACAGATCGCCCTTGTCAACAAGGCCGCCGCTCTTGCCCAGCGCCTCGGGCTTCAGGAGATGGTCAATCACGAGTTGCTCGACGCATCCACGCGCAAACAACGGACGACCTACGCCGACGGCACAACCGTCACGGTTGATTTCGATGCGAAAACGCACGAGATTTCACCCGCGTTGTGACAGAAAGCCCGGGACTGACCCAACGGTTTGCGGCAGCAAACCGGGGTCTGCCTCGAAAATTTGCCTCTCCTCCGGAATGTGGGACCGGCGCCCTCACCGGTCATTGTATTTTCATCGTCTACGGGTGAGCCGAATGGCTCATGGTTCGCTGCCTCGAAGATTTGCCTCTCCTCCGGAATGTGGGACCGGCGCCCTCGCCGGTCATCTTGCATTTCATCGCCTGCGGGCAAGCCCGTCGGCTCATGGTTCGCTGTCCCAGGGGTCGTCAAATGAAAGGAGCCGCAAATGCTGCGTACTTGGCGCGTCTTTGGAATCCTGGTTATCGTCGCGGGTGGGAGCGTAGCACAAGACATCCACGTCTCCGTCGAGCCCGTCAGCCGCTATTTCCACATCGCCTACCCCGTGCCTTCGGATGCGCCTGAAACGATCGCCGTCACGTGCGAATGGGCCCCGGCGGGAAGTGAGGCGTGGCGTCCCGCGCACGTGATGCCGCTTATTTCAGAAACGGCCATGCACCTGGCGCGTCCCGAGCAATACGAGCCGTGGCTCAGGGGCGAGGTATCCGAGCGCCGCGCGGCAGGTCTGACGCGCACGGTCGTCTTTAATCCCTACCCCGATGCGCAGGCCGACGGCAAGGTCGACGCGCTGTTTCGAATTACCCTCCGCGCATCCGGAGGCAGCGTCCTTGCGACGCTTACAACGCCACTGCGGGCTGACAACTCCGATGTGCTTTACATCGAGGACTGGTCGGGCGTGTTTCAGCATTACGCGGTTTCGGCGGACGCTGCCGCCGATTCAAGTGACCAGGGGCCGCAATGGTCGTGGCGGACGGGATTGGATACCTCAGCGAATGCATCGTCTGGCAACGCCCTGTTCGGCCACAGCGAAGGAAAGCGACGCCTGCCGCAACTCTCGTATCCCCTCGACCTGCGGGGTCCCCATGCCGTGTTCGTGCGCACCGTGCCGGCGGGCGGGGGGATCGCCCTGCGGTTCACCGGCGAGGAACGCTCCCAGCGCATGGCTTCGAGTGCCGTGTTCAACGAAGTGCTGTGGCAGTGGCGCGACCTGGATTACCAGCACCTCGTGCTCGAACAGCTCCACGCCTACACGGGCTCGGCCGATTCGAGCATCGATTATGTGAAACTCGTGCCGCTTCCGGAAGAGGTGCGCGCGGGACTGGACGCGCAGTTCGGCGGGGAAACCGACAAGCTCGTTGCGGGCTACTGGGAACCCTACTCCTATGCCTTCAGCGACGTGGTTTCGGACAACGCGTGGCACCGCGAATACCTGTCCTCTTACGCGGAAGCGCGGGTGCCCATCGTCGACATGCAAATCAGCCGGTTCGGCATGAAGGCGGTTTATGAGACCCGCGCGGGCGATCAACTGCTGTACACGACCCGCGGCGACCCCATCGGCGCGGTCAAGCATCCCGAGACCGACAACGTCGGGCGCATGCAGCAATACACGAACACGCTCGAGGCGTCGTTGCGCGCCGCCCGCGACCTTGGACTCACGCTCCACGCCAATTTCGGCGCGACCAATTGCTATCCCGGCAGCCCCCTGCAGGGCGACTTCTCGAAAGCGCACCCCGACTGGATGCGCGGCTCGGCCCTGCGGTACGAAGTGCCCGAAGTGCGCGCGTATATCCTGAGTCACTACCGCGAAGCCCTCGAAATCGGGGCGCGGGGACTCTCCCTCGATTTCTGCCGCTACCCCGAAGGCCCGGATACCCTCGAGACGTGCAACGCCTTCATGAAAGACCTGCGGGCATTGGCCGGCGAATACCAGAAGCCCGGCGAACGCATTCCCATCCTGGTGCGGTTCCCGGCCCAGGGTGTGCGCAGAAGCGAGCTGTTCGATTACGCCACGTGGGCGCGCGAGGGCTGGGTCGATTATCTCTGCCCGAGCAACATTCAGGGCCGGCATCTCCACGTCGACATGACGCCCTATTACAAGGCCGTGAAAGGGACACCGTGCCGCGTATTGCCCGCGCTGGACGGGCTCAGCTGGGGTCAACCGTTGCCGGGGCCGTTCCTCTGGCGCGCGCATCAGCTCTATCAGGAAGGCGCGCCCGGCGTCTATGTGTACCAGGCGGATTCGCGCGTGGTATCGAACGTGTACGACCGCCGTACCATGCGCCTGCTTGCGAGCAGCGCCGGCGTCGCGCGTTGGTGGGAAGAGGACGCCGAACGCCGGCCCCAACGGAGCAAAGGCATCTACATTACCGGTCTCGAGCAGATCGAGGGGTACGCCCGCTGGCACCGCCTTCGTGCCTGGGTCGACGGGGTTCCCATGGGCCCCGTCGAGTTCTATCTGGACGA
>CAZFOG010000150.1:2855-13588 GCA_964520685.1 uncultured Nitrospiraceae bacterium
CGCCACGAAGCGGCCCACAAGGCCCGGCGCATCATCTACGACAACGACGGCAACGAGCCTGTCTACTATCTCGACAAGGCCGATGCGGATGAACTCATCGACAAACGCACCCGCGCGGTCGTGGGCACCCAGGTCGACACCATCGTGTACTGCACGTGGAGTTCCGGGTTCGGCCTCTTCACCCACAACACCAAAGTGGGCGAGATCTTCGACTGCACCGAGCCCGAGCCGGGTGGCGGAACGGGGTTTTCCCGGAACAAAACCCCTGAGTTCATCGAACAGGGCACGGACCCCCTCGAGATCATGGTCGATTTCTGCCGCAAGAATGACATCGAAGTGTTCTGGTCCATGCGCATGAACGATTGCCACGACGCGTGGGGCGGCTGGTACTCGCCCTTCCTTTTCCCCCAGCTCAAGAAGGACCACCCCGAGTGGCTCATGGGAACCGCGGAGAAGCGCCCCGTCAACGCCACCTGGAGCGCCGTCGATTACGGCCAGTCCGAAATCCGCGACCTGGCCTTCAAGTTCTTCGAGGAAGTCTGTAACAATTATGACATCGACGGACTCCAAATGGACTTCTTCCGCCACCTGGTGTATTTCCGCGCCCACGCCGAGGGCGGTGTCTGCGGCCAGGCCGAACGCGATATGATGACCGAACTGCTGCGGCGGGTCCGCGTCATGGCCGATGAGGTAGGGGCAAAACGGGGGCGGCCCATTCTCATCTCCGTCCGCGTACCCGATTCCCTCGAGATGTGCCGGGACGTGGGTTTCGACATCGAGCGCTGGATGCAGGAGGACCTGATCGATATCCTCACGTTAAGCTGCTATTTCCGCCTCAATCCCTGGAAGACAAGCGTCGAACTGGCTCACAAGTACAACGTCCCCGTGTATCCCTCGTTGAGCGAGTCGCGGTTGCGCGACGAGGAGGCCCGGCGCGCCCGGATGACCCTTGAAGCCTACCGCGGCCGCGCCATGAACGCCTGGGATGCGGGTGCGGACGGCATCTACATGTTCAACTTCTTCAACCCCAACGCGCCGCACTGGGGCGAGCTGGGCGCCCCGGACAAACTGGCCCCACTCGACAAGGTCTACACCACCGGCGCGCGGGGATACGGCAATCTCAGCTTCTGGTACAAGGGCGGCGAGAAGTTCATGAAACGCGACATCCTCAACCCCCAATATCCGCGCACCCTGGCCGCCGGCACGCCCGTCTCCATCACCATGCCCATCGGCGAAGACGTAACCGCCCATCTGCCCGTCAGCGTGACTCTGCGCTTGCGCTTCAAAGAAGCCCCGGCGCCCGAAACGATCGCCGTGGCGCTCAACGGCACCTCGTTAACCGCGTCCAGCGTGACCCCGCCTTCCGAACAGGACGCCCAGTGGTTAACCTATCCCGTCGACCCCCTTATCGTGAACAAGGGCGACAACGTCTTTGACTTTGGACTCAAGGAAGGCGAAACCGCACAGCCTGAGCTCATCGACATGCTTCTCTGGGTCCGGCACCCCAAGGGTCCCGCGGAATAGGCTGCGCTCAGGGCATACGTCAGCCCGTGCCGCTCGCCTCCGCATAGGGTTTCGCGGCGGTTTCGTCGTCGATGAAGCCGTAGTAGCGGGCGCGCCAGAAGGCGTCGATAAAGGCCGCGCCGCCGATCTCGCGCCGGGTGTTCTTGATGAACTGCAGCCAGAGATGCGCGTCTTCCCAGGTTTCGCCCTGGTCTTTCGAGACATACAGCCCGCCCGGGGTTCCCGCAAAGAGCCACTCGGAGTTGCGTGGCGCGAAAACCGTCTGCGCGAAGGGGATTTCCAGGCCCGCGTTCTTCTGCTCGAACGTCTGGCCGCCGTCGACGCTCTTCATCACCCCGCCTTTCCTGCCGAAATAAACCACCTCGGGCTTGCGGGGATCGATGACCGGAGCGGAGAGGTCGCCGGGGAGCAGAAGCGTCAACAGCCCCTGCATGCCCCCTTGTCCATACCGCTCATAGAGGGTGCGCATGTCGTTGCGCCAGGTCTTGCCGGCGTCCAGCGATTCCTGGAGCAGGGAAATGCGGCCCAGCCCGCCGTATTCGGTCCAGATGCCGAAGAGCAGCCGGTCCGGGTTACCGGGATCGGGCACGAGCCACGGGTAATTGCTGCCCGCTTCGGGAATGCCGAATCCGCCGCCGCGCTCCCATACGTCTTCGTCGAGGCGGCGCGTGAACAGAACGTCCCCCAGCCGGGCGTACACGCGGCCGGGCACGCCCGGGGCTACGATATATTTCCCGGCGCCAGCGCCGGGAAGGCCGACTGTCAGCGATTCCCAGCTCTCGCCGATGAACTCCTCGCCGAAATCGAGGCTGCGGTACGCACCGCGCGTCGTCGTGGCGTAGAGCACATTCGGATTGGCAGGGTCGGCCAGCACATCGTCCGCGCGCCCGCCGTCCGCGGGGACGGGCAAAGATCTCCACGTGTACCCGCCAGTGGTGGTCATATAGAACCCGTCATCGCACGCCGCATACACAAACCGGCTCCTGTGCCCCGCCGCAATGGCCCGGGCGGGACTCGGCAGCGTCGCGTCGACCGGTTTCCACCCGGCAGGCGTGGCAGCGCCGTCGAAAGACTGATACACGCCGCCTTCGGTGTCGATGGCGTAGATGACCATCGGGTCGTCCATGGGCACCGCGACGTCTGTGACGATGCGGCTCGGCCATCCGTCGGCACGCAGGAGATGGCCCTTCCACATGTACTCGTTGTCCCACGCGGCCTGATAGACGGGGAACGGGGGTTTCCGGTCGGGAAACAGGCTGTTCATGCGCGGTTTGAGGGTCATATCGGTGGGCCAGGTCTCGAGCGAGAACAGGGCCTCCTCGAGGGCCTTCTCGCGCCCGGGCGCGTCGGGCGTAAGACTCATGTAGATGTACGTGAAGAGCGATTGCGCATCGTTCTTGTGATTCGCCCAGAGCCCCTCGAGCACTTTCCGGTAGGCCGCCAGCAGCTCGGGGTCCTTCTCGATGCGAAACAGGTTTTCGAGGTGGCAGAACACGTGCTCGGCGTCGTCAAAATCTTTCTCCGTCTTGAACGTCTCGAGTCCCCGCACGCCGAACTGCTCGAGCAGCCGGTTGTATACGGCCTCGTATTTCGGATTGCCCGTGGCATGGTGGGCGACCTTGGCGCCCGCGATAGCCATCAGGACACGCGTATCGAGAGTCTTGTTGTCCGTGAAACCCAGCAGCACCGTGGGCTGCCGTGCCATATCGAGCTTGTGTATGAGCAGGTCGTTGTCGGCCCAGTAGCCCACCAGCGCGTCGATGGCCTCCCGGCAGCGGTCTTTCATGTCGCCCTCGGCGGCGAGGTCGTAGTACTGCCCGAGCCCGTGGATGGAGTCGCTGTAGTTGTGGTGGCTGGGATCGCCCCGCCAGCGCAGGCCGCTGAATTCCCCCGCCCCCTGGTGCCATTCATCGCGGGTACTATCGTCCCACCGTTCTTCGTAAGACGGCCCGTGCCCGATGGCGTACCCGCGCGCCTGAAGGCCCCGGCGGCCCGTCACCAACTGGCAGCGGTATACCGCCTCAAACAGATCATCGGCCCGTTCCTTCGCCGCCTGTACCACCTCATCCGGCGCGCCGGAGCGTTTCAGAAACGCGTACCGGTAGGATGCCCCAGCCAGGTAGTTCGCCGTCCAGCACACTGAGTGGGCGATGTTCGAGATGCCCCGCGTCGTCTGGTCGACGGGGCTGCCGTCGAGCGGCACCTCGACCTGCGACGGGTACAGTCCCAGGATATTGTGGCGGGCCTGGATATTCCCCTCGAGGATGCGCTCCTTCTCGGCCAATGGCAGCCGCCACGATTCGTCCGCGCCAAAAGCAATCATGGGCGCCGCAACAAGGATGAGTGAGACAAACAGGACCTTTTGCATGGCAGACTCCTTGTGGTTGGGTAGCCGGGACGGTCTGATTCGCGCCACTGCGTGCACGCAACGTGTCACGCGAGTTTATTGTGAGACGAACCGCGAGCGGACTGCAAACCGGGGCGGCGCGCCGCGTTTGGGAGACGCTGCGGTTCAGTCACAAGCCGGACCGGCGCACTCCTTTCACGGGGTGACGTGGCCGCCTGCGCAGTGTCGTACAGGGCACACCACGCGCTGACGGGCTTTTGATCGGATGAAAGCGCTATGTTAGCATCCGTGCGTCTAAAACCCCTTGCGAGACCACGGATGTATTCATGATTGAGATCAGCGAAGACCCGAATTACAACCCACGCAACCTGGCCAAGCCTTCGGCAAGTGCCTGGTCGATCTATAAGCGCTTAATCGGCTATGCCTTGCGCTACAAGACGCGGCTTACCATATCAATCCTGTTCGCCTTGCTGGTGGCGGGGTCATTCACGTCGATGATTGTAGGGCTCGCGGCGGTGGTGGACATTACGCTGAGTCCGCCGGAGCCGCTCGAAGGAGCCGGGGGTGCCAACGAGACCATGGAGCAGGCCGAAGCCCGGGCAGCGAATGAGCTTACAGAAAAATACGCGCCTCGAATCGTTTCCGCGTCGAAGCCGTTCAAGTTTCTGCACGGCATGGACAGGGATGCCATGCGGACGCGGGTACACGACTTCATCGCGGCCATGCGCGCGCGGCCCATGTACGCCATCCAAATGGCCTGCATTCTCCTGGTGGGGCTGTCGCTGCTGGCGGGGGTCGCGCGCTACCTCCAGGAATACCTCGCGGGGACCATCGGGGCCAACATCTCGGTGACCTTGGGCCAGGAAATGTACGCGAACATCATGCACCTCTCGCTGGGGTTCTTCGAGAAACATCCCACGGGCGAGCTGATAGCCCGTTTTGCCAACGACATCTTCCAGGTCAACCGCGGGCTGGCGGGGGTCTTCGTCAAGCTCATGCGCGAACCGATCAAGGCGGTCTTCTTCCTCATCACGGCCTTCGCCATCGATCCTCTGATGACCCTGGTCGGCTTGTGTGTATTGCCGCCGGTCGCCGCGTCCATTTACCAACTCGGCCGCAAATTCAAAAAGAGTGTCCGGCGCTCCCTCGAGAAAGTCGCCTCCATGGCCATGGTCGCCTCGGAGACCTTCAACGGGATCGCGATCGTCAAAGGCTTCTGCATGGAGGCGTACGAGATTGCCCGCACCAACGCCGAGTTCGGCAAATTGCGGCGCTACCTCGTGAAAATGGTCAAAGTCGACGCCGCGGTCGGCCCCGTGGTCGAGTTTGTGCTGATTCTCGGCGTGGCCGCGCTGGTTCTCTTCGCCGGCGTGCGGGTGATGAACGAACAAATGAGCCGGGGCGACGTGGCCGGGCTGATCCTGGCCTTTGCCCTCATTCTGGACCCCCTGCGAAAGCTTTCCACGGTGAATAATCAGATCCAGACCAGTGTCGCAAGCGCGGAGCGGGTCTTCGAATTCATCGACATGAAGCCGGATATCATCGAGAAACCCGACGCGCGCATTCTGCCGCGCCTGACGCAGACCATCCGTTTCAACGATGTTCATTTCGCCTACAAACCCGGCATCGAGGTCTTGAAAGGTATCGACCTCGAGGTCAAAAAAGGCGAAATGGTGGCTCTCGTGGGATTCAGCGGCGCCGGAAAGAGCACCCTGGTCAAACTCCTTCCGCGGTTCTATGACGTGACCCGCGGGGCCGTGATGATCGACGGGGTCGACATCCGCGACGTCACATTCGAGAGCCTTCGCGACCAGATCAGCATAGTCACCCAGGAGACCATCCTGTTTAACGAATCGGTGCGCGACAATATCGCCTTCGGCCGCAAAGACTATACCAGCGAGCAGGTGCTCGAGGCGGCGCGGGCCGCCTATGCCGACGCGTTCATCGAAGCGCTCCCCGAGGGTTACGATACGGTCATCGGCGAAAGCGGCGCAACGCTCTCGGGCGGTCAGCGCCAGCGCCTCGCCATCGCACGGGCTATCATCAAAGACCCCGCCATCCTGATCCTCGATGAAGCGACTTCGCACCTCGATTCCGAGAGCGAGCAGGCGATCCAGAAAGCACTGGCGGCGTTTGTTGAGGGCCGCACCACCATTGTAATCGCCCACCGGCTGGCCACCGTGCAGCGCGCGGACCGGCTCGTCGTGCTGGATCAGGGAGCGATTGCCGAGCAGGGCACCCACCACGAACTCCTGGCCAACGGCGGGATCTACCGCCGCCTCTACGAGCAGCAGTTGCTCTCAAACGGCGAGGATGATGCATGAAGACGGCGCTGCCGGCCGTCGTGACGGCCTTGTGCCTGGTCCTCGGCTGCGGAAACGATGAGCCCCTGGACAGCGCCCGCGTTCCAGCCGCCGCGGAAACAGGAGCGGCCCCATCGCAGACGGCCGATACACCCAAATTCACCAAGGCCCCGCTCGTGATCGTCGACCTCGAAGGGCGGCCGCTTCCCAACATGCTTCCCATAGCGACCGACAGCCCGAATGCGTTTCAGTCACCGGCGGCCCAGGGGGAATTGACGGGCGCCAACGGCACAAGCGTCCTGCTATTGCCTCGCGATGTTCATCTGTACGTGCGGGCGTGGGACCCTGCGCTGCGCATGTTTCCCAACAATTTCTACGAAGTGCTGCCTCCCACGGGCACAACGACCGAGACTATGACCATCACCATGGTGGCGAGCGCGGCGCTGGCCATGACGCTTCTCGATGCCGCCCACGACCCCGTGGCGAACGAAAATGTGGGCATGATGATGTTTCACGGTGTGCACGGCCCGTGGTGGCCGGGCGAGGGCGACACCGACGACAGGGGCCGCGTGGTATTCGAACCCGTGCCGCCCGGCGAGTATACCGTCAAAATTAAAACCCTGGAGAGCGGCGCGCTCGAGATGGGTGGCGTCCGCCTGGCCCCCGGCGGCAAGACCGAGCTGGGACCGGTGCTCTTGCAGTAAAGAACCCGGCGACCGCGGCCGCCGGGTCATATCGCACACCCCTCACGATGTTCCGTCTGGTTATTCCAGGCTGATGTCGACGCGGCGATTCAGGGCGCGTCCCGCAAGGGTATCGTTGTCGCTGGCCGGTTCGGCTTCTCCGTGGAAGGACACAATCAAGCGGTTCGCTGGAACGCCCTGTTCCATGAGGTACTGCTGCACCTTCTGGGCGCGCCGCCGCGACAGGTCCATGCTGTACTTGGTGGAATGGCTGTTGTCGGTATACCCCTTCACGTGGACCATGACTTCGGGGCACTCAGCCAGCAAATGCGCGATTCCCCGCAGGTATCCTTTCGTCGAGGCGTCGATGGTCGCACTGCCGCGGGCGAACAGAATGGCCTCGAACTTCGGATACTCATCCGGTGCGCCGTCACAGTCGCGCCACCGGTTGCGCGTTTCCGGTTCGAGGGGGGCGGCATCGACCGCGTCGGGAATGCCGTCCTGGTCGTTGTCGGGGTCGGGGGCGCCATCTTCGTCCTCGAAACCGTCGAAATCCTCCGGCAACAGGGGCTCGGCGTCCTCGAGATCGACCATGCCGTCTCCGTCCGTGTCGCGCCGCCACATGGTGTCGATGAGGGCCTCGGCGTCCACAAGGGCTATTGCGGCCTCGCGCCAGTCTTTCCCGCGCACGACATTGTGTTCGGCCACGCTGAGACGGGCCGTGGCCTGGGCATACAGCAAGGGCAGCGTGGCCTTGGCCTTCGCGGAATCGATTTCGAGAAAGCGCGCCTTGACGCGGTCGAACTCGGCTCGGCACGATGCTTCGTCGCGGGCGGGTTCGATTGTGATGGGCACCCGCTCATCTTCGGGGATGGCCCGGATCGAGGCCTCGGCCATCTGTACCGCAAGGGCAGCGTAATCCCAGGCGCCACGGCGGTTATATACGCGTTTCTCTTGCCGGGCGATATCGAGGTAGTACTGGGCGGAGAAAAACTCATATGGAGCGTAGGCCACGGCACCCAGGCTCCGCGCTTCCTCGACTTTCACCCTGGCCGCGTCGACGTCCACCCGTTCCAGTTTCTCGTATTCACGGGCTACCGGAACGCTGAGGATATCCCGGCCGGTGGTTTGGCAGCCGGCGGCCGCCAGTATCAGCAACGCCAAGACTGCAATCGTCGTTCTATGCATTGGACCACTCCTCGGTTCTCGGACGCATCGTCCTTCTCATATGCTGGCGAAAGCCAGGGATTCGCACGGCTCGCAGGGCCGTAACGTCATCTGCATTCTCCCACGCGCCGCCCGGCAATTCAGACGGCTGTTTGATACTATTTGCCCGAATAGGCTAAATTCAACCACGGCAGTGCCAAAAGTCGTTTCGAGGGTCCCCCCCGTATGCATATACTCGGCTTATCCGGGTTCTATCACGACAGTGCGGCGGCGCTGGTGCGCGATGGCGAAATCGTTGCCGCCGCCCAGGAAGAGCGGTTCACCCGAAAAAAACACGACCCGGGGTTTCCCGCGGGGGCGGCAGAATACTGCCTTCAGGAAGCGGGGATCGATGCCGCCGACCTGGATTACGTGGTTTTTTACGACAAACCATTCGTGAAATTCGAGCGGCTCCTGTTGACCTACGTCTCCGTCGCGCCGAGGGGGATACGCTCGTTCTTCACGCAAATGCCGTCCTGGCTCAAAGAAAAACTCTTCGTTCAGAACCGTATCTGCAAACGCCTCGACTATGATGGACCCATTCTCTACACAATGCACCACCAGGCCCATGCGGCGTCGGCGTTTTTCCCCTCGCCGTTCGACGAGGCCGCCTTTCTCACCCTCGACGGCGTGGGCGAGTGGGCCACGTCAACGTACGGCATTGGCCAGGGCAACACGGTTCGCATTCTCAAGCAAATCAACTTCCCCCATTCCCTCGGGCTGCTGTACTCGGCATTCACCTATTTCACCGGTTTCAAGGTGAACAGCGGCGAGTACAAGCTCATGGGATTGGCGCCCTACGGCGAACCCAGGTACGCCGCCGCCATTCTCGCACACCTGATAGACGTCAAGGAAGACGGCTCGTTCCGCCTCAACATGGACTACTTCGACTATTGCGGCGGATTGCGCATGACCAACGACCGGTTCGCCGCGTTGTTCGACGGGCCGCCGCGCAAACCCGAGTCCGAGATTACCCAGCGCGAAATGGACCTGGCGCGCTCGGTGCAGACCGTTACCGAAGAGATGCTCCTGCGCATGGCCCGGGCCATTCACCGCCAAACGGGCATGCGAAATCTCGCCATTGCGGGCGGTGTGGGACTGAATTGTGTCGCCAACGGGCGGTTGTTGCGGGAAGGCCCCTTCGATGACATCTGGATCCAGCCCTCGGCGGGTGACGCGGGGGGCGCACTCGGCGCGGCCCTGTTCGCATGGCACCAACTCCTCGGAAACGAACGTCAGCCGGACGCCCGCCGCCAGAAGGCCAGTTACCTCGGTCCGGGTTTCAGCGAGGATGCTCTCGAGGCTTATCTGCAGGAGGAGCGCATCCATTACGAACGGCTCGACGAGGAAGCCCTGTGCGACACCGTGGCGCAACTCCTCGAGCGCGGCAAGGTGGTCGGCTGGTTTCAGGGGCGTATGGAGTTCGGTCCCCGCGCCCTCGGGGCGCGCAGCATCCTGGGAGACGCGCGGTCCCCGGCCATGCAATCCTTGTTAAACCGCAAGATCAAATTCCGCGAATCGTTCCGGCCTTTCGCTCCGTCCGTGTTGGCCGAGCATGCGCACGAATACTTCGACCTCGAACGCGAGAGCCCCTACATGCTGCTGGTCGCCCAGGTGCGCGACGGCAAACTGGCCGCTCTCGACGGCGACGCGACCAACGCTCGAGGGTTCGACAAACTGCGGGTGGCGCGGTCCGAGATTCCCGCGGTCACGCATGTGGACAACTCGGCCCGCATTCAGACCGTCAATCAGGCCGACAATCCGCTGTATCACCGGCTGATTTCGCGGTTTCACGAGCTTACGGGATGCCCGGTCATCATTAACACCTCGTTTAACGTGCGCGGGGAACCTATCGTGTGCGCACCCAGAGACGCCTACACGTGTTTCATGCGCACGAAGATGGATTACCTGGTCATGGGTCCTTTCATTCTCGACAAGGCCCTGCAAAAGGAGTGGCCCGCAGACGACGCCTGGCGCGAGGACTACCCCCTGGATTAAGGCGCGAGCGCAGCACATGGCACTGGAAAACATAGACCCGCGAGATCGCAGAGAGCAGCGCAAGTTCGGCTTCGGCCTGTGCGTTGCGTTTCTCGTGCTGGGCGGGATTCGCTGGTGGCTCACCGGCACGCTTCCGATGGTGTTTCTGGCGCTTTCAGTCACGTTTCTCATGGTCTGTGTTCTGCTTCCGTGGGCCTTGCGGCCGCTCCTGGCCGGATGGCTTAAGGTGGTCCTCGCCATTAACTGGGCCATGACGCGCCTCCTGCTGGGTTTGGTCTTCTACACGATGATTGTGCCCGCCCGGCTGGTGCTGAGAATTGCGGGCGACGACCCCCTGAACCGGCAGTGGGAACCCGAAGCGGCAAGTTACTGGGAGGACCCCGAGGAACAACCCGAAGAACTCGAGGCCTATCTCGGGCAATCCTCGCACAACATCCTCGGCATCATGATCGCCCTCTCGGTCTTCCTCTGGAACCGCAAACGGTTCTGGCTTGCCCCCATCATCATTGTCCTGCTGCTGCTCTCGCTGTTGATGTTCGTAACCGGCAACCTGGGCATCTGGTCGTCGTTCATTTATATGGGCATCTAGTCTCGCTGCCGCGATACGGCCAGCCGCCGCGTCTGCCTCGAAAATTCATATCCCTTCCGGAATGTGGGACCGGTGCCCTCACC
>CAZFOG010000151.1:0-13482 GCA_964520685.1 uncultured Nitrospiraceae bacterium
AGCTGGTTGTGGAGATGTTAATAATGCTTTAAGTTTTGGTGGAACTACTGGTGCATATGCAGCTACCACTGAAAAATGGATCACCAATAGACTTACTGGATTTAAATCTGAGTTTAATATTAAAAACGATTAACTGAGAGTTCTTAAATTACGGTGCGGCAAGAGCTACTTAAGAGAAATTTTAAGTAGCTCTTGCCGATCACAAAAACAAAATTTCATAAATTATATAGAAATATTTTTTATAACAAAATCAAAAAGAGAGGTAGAAAGAAAGAGACTATGGAAAAAGAGAAAATTAATGAAATGCTTCCAGAAATTCAGAATAATAGTAATTCAACAAAAGCTTTGGTTTCTGGGATTGATGTGTTAAGAAATACAGAATTAATTAAACCAGAGGATTTTGAGTTCTTACATGAACATATTGATCAGTATGAAAAAAGATTTAGAACTAGAGGTTTATTTAGATCTAAAACAGAAATGGTCGCTGGAGTATTAAATGATTTCGAACATCCAACTGTTGATAGTAAATATTGGCAGGCAATTGGAGAGCAGAATGTTCATTTAACTGAATTAATTAATTTGTCATACGAATCAAAAAAGATGGAAGCTGATAATGAATTATTAATTGCTGAAATTGAAGAATTAAATGATCAAATTGAAAAGGGTGATAATCCAATTGAGATTAAAAAATTAAGAGCAAAATTAAAAAAGAAGAGAGTCGAATTAGCTCAGGCCGAATTTGGAATGACACAACAAAGAAAAACCGCCCAAGAACGTCTTAGAGAAGTTAAAACTTGGGAAGGAATTATAGATGAATTAGAGAAGAATTTGGAATTTGGAAGTGAAGATTTTGAATTGCATCATGGTAAGAGATATTTATTAAGGTATCAACAGCGTATGGAAAATTTGCAAATGCTGGACCCGGAAGCAAGAGAAAGTGTTGTTACAAATTATAAAGCTTTTGCAAAACATGCACAAACTGATGGACAAGTTTTACCCATTGATTTTAAACCAAATTCTGAACCGGCAAGAGCTCAATTAATTGAATTTCCAGATGGGTCTAAAGTACCTACTACACAAATCAATTACGCCACAAAGGAAGAAATGGGACAGGAAGATCCCAATGCGAAAGCTTTCTTTGATAGAAAAGTTAGAAAGATTATAGTAGCTGCCCCTCATCGAAATAAAAATGATAGAAATGCTACTAATTTTTTTGCAATGCAAACACCAACAGCCTTTAATTGTGATCTAGATGAGCCATATGGAATGACTGTTCCAGATGCAAGAAACTATATCGTTAAGAAAGCAATTGAAGAGGAATACGATTTTATTTTCTTCGTTGATGATGATACTATTATTCCTAGAAATGCTCTGGTTCAACTGGTTCGCCATATGAAAGATGTGAAAGTTGGAATGGCTGGAGGATTTTATTATAAAAAGTATCTTCCTCTAGAGTCAGTTGGAATGCATGTTAATGAGAAGGATCAACCAATACCTATAGATGACTATGTTATTGGTGATATCATTCATAATACTTTAGTACTACCCTCTGGATGTACCTTAATTAGAGTTGATATGCTGAAGGAACTTGATGTTCCTTGGTATAAAACTATTACTGTTAATGATCGTCCAACCTTAACAGAAGATAGTTATCTGTGTTCGAAACTCCAACAATCCAATCTAGGATATGATGTTATTACGGATACAGGGTTACAGTGTATTCATGTCGACTACACAAAAGGTCTGTTCTATGGTCATCCAGACATTATAGACTATGAAAAGAATGAGATTAAAGGTAAATATAGAGATTATTTTGCAATATAAATCTGTTTTTACCGGCAAGATCTAGTTTCAGATCTTGCCGGTAAAATTTAATTTAAAGTGAGGTATTCATGAAAAAGAATATTTTAAACATTTCCCGTTTACACCAACAAGAACTTTGGAGCATTATTAAGATGCTTCCAGATGATCCAATGAATCAATATATTATCACTGGTTATAAAATAATTAATCCAGACGATCCAAGTTCTGGTCAGCCCCCAATGCCGCAACCAAAAGATGTCACAGTTGCGCAATATAACGCTGAAGTTGCCGCCTATAATCAAAAACACATGAATGATCCAATGGTACCACCTATTCAAATTCTAGAAACATATACAACAGAGAATGTTCTGTCTCCTGACATTGTTAATAATATTAATATTATTGATGCCACTAATGTTCCTCAAGACTTATCAACTTCTGATAAATACGATTTAGTTGTCGTCGGAGTTGGAGATACCGGTGTTGATATTTTTAAGAAGATTCATATTATTGATCCAATGACTGGAGAAATTACCAGTGAATATTCTCAACTTCAAGTATTGTCGGATGCGAGGGATGCTGGTATGCCAATTGTCTTCACTCACGATGCTCTTGAAGTAAATTCCTTCTGTGAACCATTCCCAGATGATTATGATAAATTAGTGGGGAATTTTGGAGTAGATTCTCATAGTTATGATTATGGTGAGGAAGGAAATCAGATCAATAATATTAGGTGTATTGATCCAACTCATAATGCTGTAACTGCTTATTATGAATTGGAACCTGAATTAGAAGTTCAACCCTCTCACGCAGGTGGGTTGAAATTATTGCCTGACGCCAAGATCCTTTTTGAGGAATCCTCTAAAGCTAGTAGTAATGCAAATTATTATTTAGCAGTTTATGAAAAGTCGGGAAAGGGTAAAGTTGTATTCTGTCAATTGGGACATTGCTACGGCAATCACAACCAATTTTTCAGACCTAGTATTAATGAATGTAAAATTTTAGTCAATGCAATTATTTGGGCATTGCAATAGATTAAATCGGCAAGAGCTGATATAAGATTTTTATATTAGCTCTTGTCGATAAAGTTAATATATTGGGATTTTTATTTATGAATAAACGAACAATTGTTATAGCTAGATTTGAAGAGGATCTTGGTTGGTGTAATTCTTTACGAGATACTCATGAAATTAAAATTATGCAAGTTGATGATACTAACGATTTCTTTCCATACTATCGGGAAGGTGTCAGAGGTTATCATAAAAGATTATTTACAGAAATTGTTGACAATGGAAAACTTAAAGAATTTCTAGGGCATACCACTCCAGGAAAATATCCTAATATTGGTTTAAATCCTAGACTTCTTTTTACTTATATTATTGAAAATTACGACAATTTGTCTGATATTACAATATTTGTTCATGGTGATCCAAGACATCATTGTGAACATATCATATCTCAAATATCAGCTCTTGCCGATGATATAAAATTTGTTGGCTTTGGTATCGAATATATTTCTGATGGTAATGGTCGTCCATATGATCATTGTCCGGTAGCAGAATTATATAAAAAATTATTTAAGAAAAATCCTCCAGAAGAATTTAAATTCTTCTCGGGTTCATGTTTTGCAATATCAAAAAATAATATCTTACAACACTCAAAAGAATTTTATCAAAATGCTCTAGATTTAACATTACAAGAATGCATGTATCCATGGGCATTTGAAAGATTATTTACTGAGATTTTTAAATAGGTAGATAGAAAGGAAAATATTATGGCTAGATTTGAAGAAGAACTTATCTTTGAATTAGATAAGAATAATAATAATTATAATGCTAAAATATTGTGTCCGATATGCGGCACAGAGAATGTTAAATTCGACAGTTGTTATTCTGGTTGTATTCATTTAAAAAGAGTTAAAAAGAGAGAAGATAAATTATTTGCGATATTTGAAGGTTAAAATTTAATTTAATAGGGTGGTGATTATTATGAAAAATTTTTTTCGAAAATTAGGTAGGGTTGGATTTGATGTATTGGCATTGCTTACTATTATTTTACTTATGTTTTTTATTCCAAATGATTTTCTACCAGTTGAAGCTAAAGTTGGTTTAGTTTCGATTTTTGTTACTAAGTTTATTCTTGTGTCAGCTGCAGTCATCCATGCTCACATTACAAGAAAACTATTATTTCCATATATTGATTTTTCACATGAAGAAAATTTATCAAATAATTTAATGATCATTGCTTGGTATGTTATTATTATATTTGGTTGGACACGTGGGGGATAATAGTGATGAAAAAACTATTATTTATTGGAATATTGATATTATTGCTATTTACTTTGCCGGCGCTAGCTAAAGATAGGTGTCAGGATTTTCTTCCAGATGTCCGATCTAATATGATCAGATATAATGGACTTGACTATCCGTGGTGGTATAGTATGGGTTGTATGATACAGGAAAGTAACTGTCGACCTGACATCATTAGCTTTGATGGGGGAATTGGGTTATTTCAACTGACACCATCTACTGGCATAGTTGCCGATATTAAAAAAGACATTCCTGTAGATCCATATAATCCACAGAGCAATATACGCGCTCACGCTTTCTATATTAATAAAGTGAAAAATTCTTATTTAAAACGTGGAAAGTTTAAGTTTAAGAGCAAATATGAGATCTCGCCGCTAGAATTCACAACAAAATGTGGATCAAATCTATCTGACGTTTATCGATACTATAATGGTGGATATTGGTTTATTCATGAAAGCAGATTAGCAGATTCTACTTATGCTTGTGAACAAAAGGATATGAAAGATCATTGTGTAAGAGGTGGAGCTTGGGTTGGATCTGGTGATAAAAAGAGGTGGTTGTCTTTTTGTGAAGTCAATTATAATTACGCTGATCAGGTTTATAAATATTCTCAAAAATATAAAGCTGGCAAAGATAATATCAATTTTTATTATATAAAGAAATCAATTGAAAAACCAATTGAAATAAAAGAGAAGCCAATTATAAATAATGGCAAAAAAGAAGATCCACCAAAGATTGAACCACCAAAGAAATTGTCATTTTTTGATAAAATTGTTGCATTTTTTAAATCAATATTTTCAAGAAAATAGAGGAAATTATGGCAGAGAAACAGAAGAGTTGGTTTGTTATATTGCTTGGTGCATATAAAAAACCATTATTGATAATCGGTATTGGGGTTGTATGTGTAGTCTGTTTGGGTCTAGCTTTTAATTCATTCGGCAAGAACTATGTTGTTGAAATTATTAATGATTTAGTTAAACAACAAGTCGAAGTAATTGAACAAAATTATTTGCAAAGCATGCAAGCTAGAGACGAACAGATTCAGAATCTTCAGAAGAGACTATCAGCTTCTGAAAAAACATATAATGATTTGAAGAAGAGAGTTGGAAATGTTGAAAAACGAATTGAAGAGAGAAAGCCTCCAGCGACTGTTGTTGAGCTTAAAGATCGTCTTAATCAGCTTGGTTATTCTCCCGTTAACTAGTTATGCGCAGACTTCCACTGTCACAGTTAACACAGCATCTCCGGTTGTTTGCTTTACTGAAGATGACGCTAAAAAGATCGTGGTTGACTTGGAAAACGTTAACGACTATAAGGAGCAAGTTGAATTATTAAAAGAAGCTAATGCTGAATTGGAAAAACAAATTGGATTATTAAAAGACATAAATAAACTCCAACAAGAGCAGCTCAATGTATCTAAACAAACAATTGAATCATATAAAGAGTTACTTAAAACTCAAAAAGAAGCATATGAAAAACAAATTGAAAATAACAAACCATCTATTTGGGGCAAAATTGCTGCCGCTGCAGGTGGTCTTGGAATTGGAGTTTTAATAGGACTATTATTATAAATTTGAGAGGCGGAAGAGACGCCATGAAAGAAAAAATTCAAAGTGAACGAAGAAAACATGATTTTTATAAAATTCTTTTTGACAATGCCTATGATGCTATTATAATCGTTGATATAGAAGATAATGTCAAAATTGTAGATGTAAATACTAAAGCGATTGAGATGTTTGGATATTCATTTGAAGAATTTACTTCGTTATCTTTATATGACATTTCTGGTAATCCAGAATTAGCTAAACAAAGAATTGAAAATAATATTTGTGATATTTCTCATTCTTATTATAAACGGAAAGATAATTCATTGATTCCAATTTCGGCAAAAATTTCTAAATTAGTTTTTGATAAAAGATATCTCGCTATTGTGGTTATTCGTGATTTGTCTGAACAAGAAAGAAAAGAAGTAGCTCTTGCCGAAAGTGAAAAAAAATATAAAGCAATTGTAGAGGATCAAGTAGAATTAATTTGCCGATTTACTCCAGATGGAAATTTAACATTTGTTAATTCTGCATATTGCAAATATTTTGATAGAGAGTATAATGATCTAATTGGAAAACCATTTATGGATCTTATTCTTGATGATGATAAAGAATTTATACAAAATTCATTTAAATCAATTAATAAAGACAAACCTTATAATCATTATGATCATCGAATTACATTTCCTAACGGGGAGGCAAAATGGATTCATTGGTCTGATCGAGCAATATTTAATACAGATGGAACAATTAAAGAATATCAATCAATCGGTTTCGATATAACTGATAGAAAAGAACTCGAGGAAAAATTAATATGTAGTAGAAAAAAATATAGAGCAATTTTAGACAATTTGCAAGATGGTTTTTACCAGACTGATAAACGTGGAATGATAATTTTTATTAGTAATTCGGCGCTAGAGCTGATGGGGTATGCTAATCGTGAGGATATAATTGGAACATTTATAGGAAATCATTTTTTCTATGAGAATGGGAGAGATGAATTTCTTAATAGATTATTTCAATCTGGTGGAAAATTGTATGATCAAGAAGTACGTCTTATAAATAAAAATAAAGAATTAGTAATAGTTTCAGTTAACGCACAAATTATATACGGTGAAGACGGAACTTATAATGGTTCTCAAGGAACAATTAGAAATATTACTGATCATAAACACAGAATCTCTGAAATTAAACGATTGTATAATGTTGTTGAAGGTTCACAAAATGGATTGGTTGTAATTGAACTTGATGGAACTATAACATATGCAAATCAAGCGGTGTTTGATATTGCTCGATCACCAATAACAGTTACTGTAGAAGATCATGTTATCGGTAGACATATTAAAACTTTTATGTCATTAGATCCTCCAAATACACTTACTGATATTTGGAAAATTATTGAGAAAGAAAATAAATGGTTTGGTTCGGCATATGTATTTTGTGCATGCAGTAATCAAGAAAGAGTTCCAGTTGATGTGATGTTTTCTAGAATTGATGATGATGAGGGCAAATCATATATTGTCGCAAGTTTTTATGACACTACTGAATATCGTAGTCTAGAAAACAAAATTAAGGAACAATCTCGATTATATGAAGAACTTCAAAATGAAATGAAAATTCTCGTACACGAAATGACATCACTTAATGTTGAAAAATCTAAAACATTACCACATTTAGAGGAGGCATTCACTAAATCGATAAAAGATTTACAAGATTCAAAAGGAGGTACAATAATAAATGCCTCTATTCAGTGAACAAGACGAAACATCAACTGCATCTTTGAGTTATTTACTTAAAATGGCGTTTAAGAATTATGAAACATCCATTAATAAGTATGAAACCCTTCTTGTTGAAACTACTGCTCTTAATGTGAGTATCAAAGAAAAATTATCTAAAATTCCTGATCAAGATGAAGTTGAACAAATTGCAAAAGATTTTATTGATAAAGCGGATTCTAGAATAAAACAGCAACAAGATAAATTGGATATATCTGAAAATATAAATAAAAATGAGAAAGAGGATTTAATTCGTAATCTCAACAATACTATTAAAACATTATTATACAAATTGAATATTGTATTAGCTTGGTTAGCAATTCTCACTGCTGTGGGTTCTGCCGCATTTGGTTACATAGAATTGTCAATGAAGTCTAATACAAAAAATCAAACACAAACAATTATAGATACTAGAGGACCGACTAATAAACAAAATATAAAATTATATTGGGTAGATGATAAAGGTATAAGACGATATATACAAACAGAAGAACATAATAATTGAAATTATGTTAAATAAGAGATAACTAAATCATTTTTGATTTAGAATACAACTAACGAAAGGTTTTAAAGGAACGAAAAATGGCAGACAAAAAATTGAATTGTAAAGATTGTGGAAGTGAATTTGCATTTACTGAAGGTGAACAAGAATTTTATGGTGAAAAAAATTTTCCAGATCCAGTAAGGTGTCCAGAGTGTAGGAAACTAAAAAAAGAAGCGAAAAAGAATGGGAACTCTCAAAACTCTAATTAGTGTTTTTATTGTTTTTCTGAGTCTCTTTTTTGCACTTATCGGATTAATATTTTCTTTTGCAGCAATTGGATTTACCTATATTGGAGAATCGTTAATAGAATTATATGAAGAAAAGAATATATTATAACGGAAAAAGAATATCTAAAGGTGAAAAAGAAATAGCTCAATATTTAGATCATCACAATATTAATTATATTCGAGAAAAAACATTTAAAGAGTGTATAAATTTTTGTGGTAATTTTTTACGATTTGATTTTTATCTTGATCAATTTAATTTATTAATTGAGTATCAAGGGCAGCATCATGAAAAGCCAGTAAATAAATATCAACGAGCTAAAATTGTTCATGATAAAACTGTCGTTCATGATAAAATAAAAGAAGACTTTGCCGCAAAACATCAAATTAATTTAATTAAAATAAATTACTCTGATTATAAAAATATCAATATCATTTTAGATAATTTATTTAACGAGATTGATGGGTTATTAGAAGGAGATTAATTTATGCTTTCTATATATAAATATTTAACAGAACAAAATATGGATATGGATACTATTCGGCAAGCTCGCAAACGTTTTATGTTAGCAAAAGGAATCGGTAAAGGAACACCAGTTCCTGGACCTTCTACTATATCAGGTCCGGAAGTAGTTTCTGGTCCTGAACCTGTCGCTGGTCCTTCTATTGTTAAAAAGACACTTAGTACTGTCGCTGGCCCAGAACCGATTGGTGCTGATGAATGGGCTGGAAAATTTGGTGGAGCTGCTAAAAAAGCAGTGCAGACCGCTATTGAAAATAAATAGTGGGTGAAAAATTATGATTTCAGTTTCTAAATTATTTGAACAAGGTGTAACAGACATGCAGACAGGAGATGGCAGGCCATCTGATTGGACTAGAATGGGTCTTGAAGGAAAACTTACAAGTGGAATGTCTACAAGTATATCAGGATCACCTACTCCAAAAGCAATTATACACCCAGATGAAAAACATACTATGAAAAAACATTTGGCCAGACCCATTCCATCAGTGGCTGATTCTGCTAATTTAGTAAAGTGAGGTTTATTATATTATGGCTAATAATATTACTTATGTAATCAAACGGACAAGAGGTGACGAACCAAAGAAAATTCATTATGTTGATGTTGATGATAATGGAAATTTAGACGAATCTACTTATTGCGGAGTTTCTAGTCCTTTTGAAGAAACTTCTAAGATTACATATCGTGATCGTATGGAAAATAAAGTATGCAAGAAGTGTTTTAAGAAATATATTTCGAGTCAACGACTTGAAAGTGAATTTGAGAAAGAGGAATAAGAACATAAAAATGGAGGCGTTTTAGAAAATGGAACAACAAAAAATAGATTTTCCCGAAGATGAAACTCTTGAAAAATTAGAAGAAATCAATCAGGACATAACAAAAATTGAACAGAAGCTTGAAGAAATTCCTAATACAGAACAATTGGATATGTCTAAATATAATCGAAAACAGAGAAGAAGACTCCAACGTATGATGATTAAAGAAGAAAAGACAAAACAAAATAAGCTAGAACAAAAAGGTAATACTTTTGTTACTAGAAAAGAATTTGTTGGACTATTTCAATCTGCTCAAAAATTAAGAGATAGATTATATTTTGTTGATGTTCTTACTGCAGGTCTTGAAAAACTATTGATTGAAAAAAATATTATTACTGAAGAAGAACTTAAAACTATTGTTGATAAAGAAAATGAAAAAGCAAAACAATTTCAAGAGATTCAAAATGGTGAAAAAGATTACGAGAACAGATTAAAGAAACTTGTTGAATTAGGAGTAGATCCAAATATGTCTATCATAGGAAGACAGATATATGAAGATTCAGAGTTAACTCTTGCCGATAAAATGAGATTAGCGGAAGAGTATAAATTAGAAGTTCTTTTGAATATTTTCAAATCTCAGATGGGGAATATGAAGAACAATGATTCAGGAATTCAATCTTAAAATGTTGCTTATTATGTTTAATTTTTGGAGACAGTGTAAAGAATGTTATATTTTATTATTGCCTTCATTATCTAGAGAATTAACAGAATGTGAAAAAGATCAATTATATGAGAAGATGTATTTCTAATTATTAGAGGAGGTCACTTGTGCCTAGATATCTAAATAATTTTCCAGAACCTGTTTATTTTGATCAAACCGTATTTATTCCAAATCAAGAAGTAGAAACTTTGGATGTTATTGATAACCAAGGTTTTGTAATGAGTTCGATAAATGAGACTTATGCAATTGGTGCAGGAAATGAGGATTTATTAATACGGTTTAATAATGAAACAGCTTGGACCACTGTTACCTTGACTAATGGTGCGGCAAGAACTGCCGCTCAAATCGTCACAGATATCAATACCACTTACGGATCGACCGTAGCAATAGATCAAGGTGGTTATATTAGAATTGAAGCTCCAAAAGATAATAATAAAATATCAGCTGTTTATATAGCAACCACTGGAAGTACTGCCGCTGCTACTTTGGGATTTACTACAAGTGATGTAAATCCTATTGATTTGGTAGCAATGCAAGTTTTTAGATTTAGTACTCTAGCTGAAAATTATAATATTACTACAGCAAATAATACTTTTATTTTTAAGCTAAATGGCGGCGCGAGCTGGATCACCGCTACATTAACAACTGGTGCAGCTAGAACTGCTGCTCAAGTTGTTGCAGAGATTAATCTGGCATATGAAACTGCTACAGCAGATGCTACTAAGATAGCATTTGCAGAAGAACCAGTGGCTGGTGCAGGATTTCATATTAAATTACTTGCGCCAATATATAACAATTTCGAATCAAAAATTTATATTAAATCTACCGGGAATACAGCTCTTGCCGTTTTAGGATTTACAGGTGATAATTTTAATCCAATTGTAAGTTCACTTTATCCTAGTGTCATTAAAACCGGCGAGCTACCATTATACAACCCAATTATTAGTGAAACACCTCTCGTATTTCCTGGTGCTGGGACGTATTATTATTATCTTACTGATCCAACCAGGTGCAAAGAACTAACATTCTTTAGAATACAAGGTGCTGGTGGTCTTTTATTCAGATGCTACTTAGAGAGCTTATCAAATACACCACCATTTACTTTAACTATAGGAGAAACATTATCAATTAATTTATCAAGTGTTAGAATTTCTCGAGTGATTATTGTTGCGAATGTCAATGGTGATTTAACAATACGAGAGAGAATTGGTTAGGGGGTTAAATATTTATGGCTGAACTTATTGATTACACTTATTCTGCTACCGGTTCGTCCGGAACAGCAGGTACTTCTGGAACATCTGGTAGTTCAGGAACTGCTGGAACATCTGGAACTGGTATAACCTCTGGTACGTCTGGAACTGATGGTACGTCAGGAACATCTGGTTCTTCAGGAACATCTGGTTCTTCTGGAACATCTGCAACTGGAGTAACTTCTGGAACTTCAGGAATAGATGGAACTTCAGGAACCTCGGGTACTTCGGGAATAGATGGAACTTCTGGAGAATCTGGTACTTCTGGAACCTCTGGTGAATCTGGTACTTCTGGAACCTCTGGTGAATCTGGTACTAGTGGAACTAGTCCTTCTGGTGGCACTAGTGGAACATTTGCAATTGAAACTGGGTCAACAATTGTTGTTGTTGATGGGTTGGTGCAAGCTGTTAATGGACCAACGTAAAATTTAATTTTTAGTCGGCAAGAGCTGTTATAAAATTTCTCATAACAGCTCTTGCCACTACTTTGGAGAAAATTAAAAATGCCAATTTTTAAATTATTAGCGACTAAACTTTGGGTAAAAATATTATGCCCGATTTGGTCCTTTATTGTGAATTGTTTTTATTGGTTATTTAGACTAAATCGTTTAAAAAAATATTTAAATATTAAAAATGATTATTCATATCTTAAACTTGATGAGTTAATGAGCAAGTTTAAATGGAAAGCGGACAATCTTAAAGATTGGAATCCATGGGTTATTACAATTATAGCTAGAGATTTAATTGATGATTGTGATGGTGCTGCGGTTTTAGCTAAATGGTGGTATAAAGAACATTTATCTAAAGGTAGAATTGTAGTGATGTATTCTGCTGATGGTAATTTTGGACATGCTGTGTGCGTTCGAGAAGATAATAAAGAATTTGTTTCTAATGATGATGTAGTAGTATTGAATCCCAATAATTGGGAAGATGATCTCCTCCAGAAATTTGGAAACAAGTATTCTGTGATTATTTAAAAACCTGATAAATTCGGCAAGATCTTAACTAGCTCTTGCCGAATTTATCATTAAATTTGATAATAATGCATATTCTTGAAATATATTTGAGGGTTTCAAATCATGCTAATTTATATAACAGATGAAATGTTATTTGAGCATGCTACTACTCTTATACCTATTGGTGGCTCAATTAACATAACACAATCCACACATTTAATAGATACTGAGGCAGGCGCTCCATCTGCTAATCTCAATACAATTGTCGGATCAACAGTTGAAAATTTATTATATATTCGTCCAGCTACTGCCGGTAAAACAATCGTATTACAACATAATGTAGGAAATATTCTTCTTACTGGAGCCGACATTCCTCTAGACAATATAAACAATTTTGCTCTTTTATTATATAATTCAGCTTTAGGAAAATGGACATTGGGTGGCATTAATGATGCTGGCTCTTCTGGAACTTCTGGAACTTCTGGTGTTAGAGGACATCATGGAACATCTGGTAGTTCTGGTACTTCAGGTATTGGATATGCTGGTACTTCCGGTACTTCTGGTACTGGAGTGACTTCAGGTTCTTCTGGAACTTCAGGAACTTCTGGTGTTAGAGGAGAAAGGGGCACATCTGGTACATCTGGTAGTTCAGGAACATCTAGTTCATCAGGAAGTTCTGGCTCTTCTGGAACCTCTGGTAGTAGTGGATCTTCAGGAACATCAGGATCTTCCGGAACATCTGGGTCATCTGGCAGTTCAGGAACATCAGGAACCTCTGGTAGTTCTGGAACATCTGGTTCATCCAGTACTTCCGGAACCTCAGCAACTGGTGTAACTTCTGGAACATCTGGATCTAGTGGAACAAGTGGTAGTTCTGGTTCTAGTGGAACCTCTGGAAGTTCTGGTTCTAGTGGGACTTCAGGATCTTCTGGAACCTCAGGAAGTTCAGGAACATCTGGTTCTTCTGGTAGTAGTGGAACATCTGGTTCTTCTGGAACAAGCGGAAGTGCTGGAACATCAGGTAGTAGTGATACAAATATTCAATTAATGTATTTGAGTATGATGTAAGAATCAGGAGCA
>CAZFOG010000152.1:0-13480 GCA_964520685.1 uncultured Nitrospiraceae bacterium
GAAGCGCTCTATCCCACGGAACGCCTGAGCCTGCCGCCAAACTTCATGCCAGCTCCGCCGTTTGATCCCGGGACACTCGATGTTCGTGACGAAAAGCTGTTGCCGCGTCCGCTGGACCCCGCTGCCATCAGACGCGAAATCGCCCGTTACTACGGCCTGATTACGCATGTGGACAACCAGATCGGCCGGGTTCTTCACCGTTTGCAGGAGAAAGGGCAGCTCGATAATACCGTGATTATCCTCGCCGGGGATAACGGATTGAGTCTCGGCGCCCACGGGCTCCTGGGCAAGCAGAACATGTACGAAGAGGCAGTGCGTGTGCCCCTGATTATACGAGGTCCAGGCTTTCAGAGCGGCGTGAAATGCACCGCCCTGGTGGACCTCATGGACCTCATGCCAACCATGTGCGATATCGCCGGCGCGCCCATTCCCGAGAGCGTGCAGGGACGCACGCTGACTCCCCTGCTTACCGGCCGCCGCAACCGGCTGCGGGACAGCATTTTCTGCCACTACGCCGATCTCTTCCGAATGGTACGAACGCCCAAACATAAGCTCATCCGGCACCTCGAGACCGGTCGTGAAGAACTGTTTCATACGGAAACGGACCCCTACGAACAGAACAATCTCATCGAGTCCGCCATATACGCCCCCATCCTCAACGACCTCCGCGCCCGCCTCGTCCACTGGCGCAAGATCCTCGGAGACCCCACCCTCGAGAGATAGCTCTGTTATGGCCGCGCCAGTCTGCTCCCCTGCGCGGGCAGGCTTTCTCAGTGGGAGTTGGCGACACAGCGGCGCTAGGCGGCTTGACGCTATGCCCTCCACTATGTAAATATGTTTCATGGGCGACGGATGTTAAGGGTGCGTTTCTGCTGCGCTCGAGGTAAATCGTTGATTAGGCCGACAGGCCCGGGGGAGCGCAGCGATAATTCAGCCCATGCGGAGTATGGCACTATGCATTCAAAGATTCTCTCGGGGGACAGGATTCTTTCCACCATCAAGAGCCGGCAATGCAGCACAATCCTATGGGCATTCGCGGTATGCCTCTGTATGCCGCCCATTGTCCCGGCGTTCGGCCAGGCCATCGAGATCGACTCGCTCGGCGAACTCCAGCTTATCGGCAACGACCCGGCGTACCCGTTGGATGGCGACTACATCCTAACCCAGGACATCGAAGCCTCGGCCACCGCGTCCTGGAACGATGGTGCGGGCTTTGACCCTATTGGCACCCACGACTTGATCGTTCCAGAACGGGCCTTCACGGGGACATTCGATGGGCAGGGCTACGTCATCTCGAATCTTTATATCAACCGCCCGGAGAGAAATTGGACTGGCCTCTTCGGCGCGGTGGGAGATAGGGGCATCATCCAGAACCTTGGCCTGGAAAGCGGCGCGGTAACCGGCAACTCGTTTGTAGCGGGATTGGCCGGTCATCTTGGGAGAGGTTCGATGTCCAATTGTTACGCCACATGCGCCGTAACCGGCAGCTCGTATGTAGGCGGTCTGGTTGGAAATTGTGATGACGGTACGCTTTTCGGCTGCCACGCAACGGGCGCGGTCACCCTTACGAGCGAGGAGTTGGGCGCCAACGCAGCGGGCGGTCTTGTCGGCGTCTTCGTCGCCTTCAATTCGTCAGCCATAACGGAATGCTACGCTACGGGCGTTGTCGCGGCTGCCTCCGGGTCCGCAGGGGGGCTTGTGGGCTGGAGCCAGGGCAGTGTTATTTCGAGATGTTTCGCGACGGGCACGGTGAGTTCCGCAGGTGAGGCGGCAAATGCCGGAGGTCTCGTGGGTAGTAACGGGAGCACCGTGTCGGAATGTTACGCCACGGGAAATGTCACCGTAACGAGCGAATGGGCAAACGTGGCCGGTGGTTTGGTGGGCTATAACGCCGGGCCGGTATCCCAGTGCTTTGCGATGGGTGATGTGGTTCTGCTGGGTGTTGACTCGGGCTACAACCCCGTCGGGGGGCTTGTCGGGCTGAATAGGGCTCCCCTGTCGGAATGCTATTCAACCGGCAGGGTTACAGGCTACGCCGACGCCGGTGGGCTGATTGGCTTCACCGAGGATGGCACCGATTCCATTTCGTTCTGGGACACCGAAGCCAGCCGGAGGCCGGTCTCGGATGGTGGCACAGGTTTGACCACGGCACAGATGCACACCCTGAGCACATTTACCTCCGCGGGATGGGATTTTGACACCGTCTGGTACATGCTCTCCGGAGGCTCCTACCCCTATTTGACAAATCTGGCGCAATCCACGGTTCCCGATGTGGCCGGTTTGACGGAAGCCAACGCTTTGGCAGCTGTGGAAACTTCCGGCCTCTGCGCCCGCGTTGCTTATGAACACACCGAAACCACCCCGGCGGGGCAGGTTATCCGGCAGAGCGCGCCGGAAGGCGCGAGCATCAATGTTGGTGTACCCGTGCTTCTGGTCGTATCTCTCGGTGAGAGCACGAGCATTTCGGACATTGTGGAATTGCAGCTCATCGGTAATACCCCGACCTATCCTCTAAACGGCCACTATCTGCTCACCCAGGACATCGACGCCTCGGCCACCGCCGCCTGGAATGATGGCATGGGATTTGATCCAATCGGCATCTTCATCAACGGGCAGCCGGAACGGGCATTCACCGGAACCTTCGATGGGCAGGGGCACTCAATCGCGAACCTCACCATCAATCGTCCCTACGACTGGTGTGTCGGCCTCTTTGGCGGGGTTTGTGAGGGAGGCATCATTCAGAACCTCCGCATTTCGGGCGGCGTAGTGAACGGAGATGTGGATGTTGGCGCCCTGGTGGGGAGAAACTCCGGCGGGACGGTCACGAATTGCTGTGCGAATGTCACGGTAACCGGCTGTGACTATGCCGGTGGCCTGGTGGGCACAAATGATGGCGGCACGATATCCAGGTGCTACGCCGCGGGAGACGTGACCTTCGGTGAAGTCTATGGAGGAGCCATAGGAGGACTCGTTGGCTGGAGCAGCGGCGCGGTCTCCGAGTGCTATGCAACGGGCTTGGTAACGGGCGGCGACGCGGTGGGGGGCCTCGTTGGCTGGAGCACGGGTTCGGTTTCACTGTGCTACGCGATGGGTGTCGTGACGGGCGAGTATGGCGTGGGCGGGCTTGTGGCCGTCAATGAAGGCACCGTGTCCCAATGCTATGCAGTGGGGGCATTGAGCCAGTTTGCCATGGTGGTCGGCGGCCTGATTGGTGCCGACTTCACCGGGGACGTCGAAGCCTCGTTCTGGGACGTCGACACGTGCGGGATTGCCGGCTCCTACAGCGGGGTCGGGCTCTCCACGGGGGAAATGCAACTCGCGAGCACGTTCACGGATTCAGGCTGGGATTTTGACACGACTTGGTACATGCTTGGCGGCGGGTCGTATCCGTATCTGACCAATCTTCCCCAAACCACGGTTCCTGATGTAGTCGGCCTGCAGGAAGCGGAAGCCATTGCCGCCCTCGAAGAAGTCCACCTTGGCGTGAATGTTTCTTACGAGTCCAGCGTATCCGTGCCACCTGGCGCTGTTATAAGGCAGAGCGTTGCCGCGGGCGAGAGCATTAATAGCGGCATTCGGGTGGCCATCGACGTATCCACCGGCCCACCTATCCTCATTTCAAGCATCGAGGAACTGCAGTTAATTGGAAATGACCCGGCATACCCCCTGGACGGAGACTATGCCCTCACTCAAGATATCGATGCATCGGTGACAGCGGGCTGGAACGACGGCGCCGGGTTTGGCCCCATAGGAAGTGTCGATCTGGTTTTTCAAGACTATTCTTTGACATTCAGCGGTAGTTTTGATGGACAGGGACACGTTATATCGAATCTGGTCATCAACCGTCCGGAAGAAGAAGTTACGGGTCTTTTCAGCGTCTTGAACGTGGGAGGGAATATCCGCAATCTTGCCCTGGAGGATATCGACGTCGCGGGTGGCGGGAACGCTGGCGGTCTGGTGGGTATCGTACAGAGAGGTACAGTCTCCAATTGCGCTGTAACGGGCGTGATTTCGGGATGGGCGGAGGTAGGGGGACTTGCCGGAGCCAATTTCAGCGGGACGATATCCGGATGTTCTTCCGCGGCTTCCGTCTGGGCTGATGGCGAGTGGTGCGACGCCGGTGTTTTGGTCGGTGTCAACTACGGAACCGTGACTGAATGTTTCGCGGCAGGCACCGCCAACACCTTTGGTTTGTGGGAAGATTGCATCGGCGGCCTGGTCGGTTGGAACGAGGACGTGGTGCGCAGATGCTACGCCGCCTCCACGGTAAACGGTGATTATTGTGCGGGCGGGCTTGCGGGTGTAAACGCCGGTTTGATTACGCAGAGCTATTCGACAGGAGCGGTGTTGGGCTCTGCCTTCGTGGGCGGGCTTGTGGGTGGCAACCAGTATGGCGCCGTTTCTGAGTGCTATTCGACCGGCACCGTGGGCGATACAGATTTTGCAGGCGGATTGGTAGGCGTCAACATTGATGCGACCGTCGAGCGCTCGTTCTGGGATATCGACACCAGCGGCCGGAGCACGTCCGATGGCGGCACCGGTCTCGCGACATCACTCATGCAAACCCAGAGCACCTTTGTGGACGCAGAATGGGACTTTGAATCAGTCTGGTTCATGCTTCCCGGGGGCTCTTATCCGTACCTGAGGAACGTCACGCGATGCCCGGTGCCTGATCTGGCCGGCTTGTCCGTGGAGGAGGCCATCACGGCGCTTGAGAATGCGGGGTTCGACGCGGAAATCACCTATGAACACAGCGAAATAATTCCTGCTGGCGGTCTCGTCAGTCAGTCTCCTGCGGCAGGCAGCGAAGCCCTGGGGCGCAGCGTCGTTGTGTTGGTAGTCTCGCTCGGTCCCGAATCGACCGCGATTACGATTTCCAGTATCGAGGAACTCCAACTCATCGGTAACGACCCGGCTTGTCCGCTGGACGGCGACTACATTCTCGTGCAGGACATTGATGCTTCTGACACGTTCACTTGGAACAGCGGGGCGGGGTTCGAGCCGCTCGGCACATCGACTTCCCCGTTCACCGGCACCTTTGACGGTCACGGGAATGCCATTACTGGACTGACGATTAACCGGCCGGGCGAGGACTATGTTGGGCTTTTCGCAGCACTTGGCACGGGCGGAACGGTGTCAAACCTGGGTATCGAGGGATGCTCCATAACGGGTCGGCAGTATGCAGGTGCCTTGACCGGCAAGAACGAAGTCGGAAGCACGGTATCAACCAGTTATGCCATGGGCTCGGTGGCTGGTACGGACTATGTCGCAGGTTTGGCTGGTTGGAACACCGGTGCGTTATCTCAATGCTACGCGGTTTGCACGGTCAACGGCACAGCCAGCTATGCGGGAGGGCTTGTGGGCTACAACGCCTACGGTTCAGTTTCCAACTGCTATGCGACCGGCCCCGTGACAGGCGGTCAGTATGTGGGCGGCCTGGCAGGCAGAAACTTCGGTGGCTCGGTAGCCCATTCTTATTCGACCGGCCCGGTCACGGGAACAACCGATGTCGGGGGCTTGGTGGGCCTTAACGCTGCCGGTAACGTTGAATCCTCCTTCTGGGGCGTCGACACGAGTGGCCTGGATCAGTCTTCTGGGGGGACCGGGCTTACCACCGCGGAAATGCAGACCCTGACTACTTTTACGGACGCTGATTGGGACTTCGACGCACTGTGGTACATGCTGGCAGGCGGGTCGTATCCGTATTTGGACAATCTCCCCCAGGCAACAGTGCCTGATGTTTCGGCACTGTCCGAAGCCGACGCGATTGCCGCACTGGAGGCCGCCGGCATTGTACCCCGCGCGACCAGCGAACACAGCGGCTCCGTCGCGGAGGGGCTCATTGTCAGCCAAAGCATCCCGGCAGGGGCAATCATCAATGTGTGTGCTTCAGTGGCTATCGTCGTGTCACTTGGCCCCGAACCGGTCCTCGTGCCTGACGTCGTTGGATTGTCCCAGGCCGGTGCCGAGGCCGGGATCATTGGGGTCGGTTTGTTTGTGGGTGAGGTGTCCGAAGTCTTCAATGCCACGGTTCCCGCAGGCGTTGTGATCAGCCAGGAGCCGGTCTCGGGTACCGAAGTTCTTACGGGCAGCACGGTTGCCTTGGTCGTGTCGAAAGGTCCTCAGCCTGTATACGTGCCGAATGTCGTTGGCATGATGCAAGCCAACGCGGCAGCAGCAATCTCAGGGGCGGGGCTGACCGTTGGCGTGGTGACGGAGGTGTACAGTGCCACCATCCCCGCCGGTAGGGTGATCAGCCAGACTCCGGACGCAGGTACCCAGGCTCTTCCGGGCAGCGCGGTGGCGTTGGTTGTGTCGAAGGGGCCGGAACCGGTCGAGGTACCGGATGTTGTAGGCCAGACGCCCGCAAACGCAGAGGCCGCGGTCATTGCAGCCGGTTTGACCCTCGGCACGGTCACCGAAGCCTACAGCGCCACAATACCTGCGGGCGTGGTCTGCAGCCAGAATCCCATACCGGGCACTCCTGTACCCCCAGGTAGCGCAGTGGCGCTGGTGGTATCGAGAGGGCCCCAGCCGGTAGGCGTACCCAACGTCGCAGGCATGACGCGCGGGGATGCTGAGGCGGCGATCGCCGCAGCGGGTCTGACTGTTGGCGTTGTATCAGAACAATTCAGTGATGCCGTTCCCGCGGGCGTGGTGATGGCTCAGACGCCTCCCGCGGGCAGTCAGGCGTTGCCGGGCACCGTCGTCAGCTTTGTCGTATCGAAGGGCAGTTCGATCGGCGATCTCGGCGTGAACGTGACCCACATCCAGTTGACGCGGCGCGAGCCGTCTCAGACCTTCAGTATCCTCAAGCTGAACCAGGGTAACCTGAATTGGACTGTTGACAGCGACAACGCTGCTGTAGCCGTCAGCCCGGGCTCGGGCAACGGCAGCGCCACGATTACGGTCGAGTGGGTGGATTTCTCCGGACCGGTTGCCGCGACGGTCACGGTTGCCAACGTCGATAATCCGGGCGATGTTGAAGTGATCGAAGTCGTCTCAACCCATCCCTCGGACATCACGGGCGAGGGCTCCATCAATGCCATGGACATCCAACTCGTGATCATTCAGGCCATGGGCACCGAGCTGGGTTACAACTGCGATATCAACGGCGATGGTAACGTGAACGCCATTGACGTTCAGCTTGTTATCAACGCCGCCCTCGGGTTGTGGTGAGCGCGGCCGGACCCGTAATTGTTGATCGGATGCCCCGATGGAAGAGTTGTTCTCGATGCGGTTGTCGCTGCCCGTCGTTACGCACCCCTCGCCACGGGGTACCGCTCTTCCCACGGGGAAGCTGAACCTCGAATTCTACTGGAACCCAATCGGCCCCAAAACTGGGGAGATGCCCGTTATGCGATGGTGACCCATTACCCTAGGGGGTTATCTTGAGCCGCGCGGCAACAGGGAAATGGTCGGATGCGTAGCGGCCGCCTTCCGCGTCCAGCACGGTTTCGCAATGCTCGACGGTGAGCGGACCGCGAACCAGCACCCAGTCGATGCGGCGGTCAGTATCCGGGCTGGGCGGCCCAAACCCGCCGAATGTCATGGGAGGGCCGGTCGTCTTCTCCGCTGCGAGCCAGGCGTCGCGAATCTCGCCCTGAACCAGGGTGCGCCAAGCCACGGAATCCCCCGCCCTGGAATTGAAGTCACCGGTGATCACGACCGGCACCTCCGGGGCGATGGACTCGACGTAGGTGCGCAAAACCTCGGCGGCGCCCTGCCGTGCGGCTTCGCTCTGGTGGTCAAAATGGGTATTGCAGAAGACGAAGAAGTGCCGCGTGCGATGGTGATAGAAACGGGCGGCGGTCACCATGCGCGGGCACGCGGTGTCCCACGATCTGCTGCCCGGAATACCGGGCGTTTCTGACAACCAGAAGTTCGAGACTTCGATGGGGCTGAACAGCTTCCATTTGTAGAGCACGGCCATCCGTTCGCCCGAAGCGTCCGCCTCGCGTCCGACGCCAAACCACCGGTATTGCGATAGTTGTTCGGCAATATAATCGGCCTGAAAATCCAGGCACTCCTGCATACCAACAATATCGGGCGCGCGCTCTCTCAACATGTTGACCACGATATCTTTGCGGTTTTCCCAGGAGTTTTCGCCGTCGTTTGCCGTTCCATACCGGATGTTGAAGGACATGGCATCGAGGTCAAATGGCTCCGCCTGGGCGACCCACGCGAGAATACATACCAAACTGAGCAAGCATACGCGTACCACCACGATTCGGCTCCTTTCCAAGGATTGGGTTGATGCGGCCTGAAAACACCAGTAAACCGGATTTCGCGGCGTCGTGCAAGAAGTGTGTTCCGGCCCGAAAGGGCATTCAGTGGAACCCTGCGGTTCAGCTCCGAATGACCACCTCGACACCAAAGACTTTCTCAAACAAGTCCTTCTTGCGGTTTGCCCCCATGATGTCAATGGCGCAGCGCGGGCTCTGTTCTACCGAGACCGTAAGCACGTTTCCGGCACGGCTGGCCGCAAGCCTGGTGACCGTCGCCGCATGGGCCCGGTCGAACCCGTCGGCAAGGCGTAGAATCGCGGCAAGCCTCAGGACCTTGTCCTGGGCGGCGGCGCTCAGCTCTCGGTAGACTTTGTGGTTCTTTTTGGGATGTGCCTTGCGATGGTACCGGGCCAGGCAGGCGATCATCTTGATTTCGTCACCGCTGAAACCATTCAGTGGCGCGGCCAGAATGATATCGCGCGAGCCCTTGTGATGGGCCGCGGGACGCGTCGACCACCCCAAATCATGAAGCAGCGCAGATGCAACGAGAATGCGCTCGCTCGACACATCCAGACCGTGCATTTCACGGGTTTCGTCGAACAGCCGCACCGCCAGCCGCGCCACCTGCGCCGCATGGCTGGGAGCTTCGTCATGCGTGCGGGTATACTCGGTTGCCGCTATCAGTCCGGCGTCATTCGTCAGATCCAGAGGCTGCATTGTGGCTGTTTCCCGCTGTTCAAGCCCGGGCATGCTACTGAGCAACCACCTCGGGCAGAAGAAGCCCGGAAATGGTGACGTGTACGGGTTCCTTGCCCTCGCCTGTCAGTCGCAACACGTAGTTGCGCCCGGGTCCAATCGAATACGTAAAGGTGAACGGGGTCGCCGCGTCCTCCCGGTAGACGAGGGTCTGGCCGGCCTCCATGAACTCGACCGTAAGCGGGGCATCGGAACCGTCGCGTGCAAAACTGAACAGGACCTGGCGCCCGGCACTGTCAACCCATCGGGCCCCCGTCTGTTTCCAGGATACTGCGTAATTCCCGGGCAACTGAGAGACGGTAAACCGATACGCCCCATCGGGCAATTCTGCCGCGTGCGCAGCGTCGAGGTTGACCAGCGTCTGCAAATTGTTGAACGTGGCGACGTTGGTAAGGGCCGCAAACACGCCGAAACCGCAAAGCAATGCGAGTACGATCTGGACGGACCACACGATGAGGGCGCGGAACAGGCTTACCGGAAACATCAGGAGAATCATGATGAGCGTAAGTATGACCGGGGCCAGAATGGCGAGCGGTATCATGCGAAACGGCAGCCATAGCAGGACATAGGTCAGCGTCGCTGCCGGCACGCTGACGGCCAGCACCCGGGTGAAGGGGATGGGCCGGTCACAACAGGTGATGGACGCCAGCCACAGAATGGCCGGCCATGCCAGGAGAAGCGTGCAGCCCGCCGCCACCCGCGCCATGAACCATTCGTGGTCCAGCAGGGCGTCGACACTGGACGCTACAATGAATCCATCTACGGCCGCGGGACGCCGCGCCGCATAATCCAGGGTGAGGAAAACGCCGAGCGAAAGGAGAGCCACCCCGGCAAATCCGATGACCACGGTCCAGACGCGGCCCGTCCACGACGGAGGCGCCGGTCGCTTGATCATCGGAGTCGGTGTACCGGGACCGGCCAGCAAGGCATGGCACTGCCAGCAACGATCGAATTCCAGGCTGTTGCGCGCGCCGCATTTCGGGCACACTGTGCCGGCCGCGAGATCAATGCCGCTGTCGCTGTCCTTGAGGAGAAGTTCGCTTTCGGACGAAGGCTCGATGGGGCTCGAGGTGAGCCGGCCAATGCTTTGGGCCGCGATGGGGTGTTGCGGGTCGATCTCGAGGATCTCCTGCCAGACGTGCACGGCCTCATCGGTGTTCGAAGCGACTTCGTACGCCCGGGCCAACTGTTCGCGGATCGGCATTTCCTGCGGCCAGGAAGCGACGGCCCCTTTGAGTTCCTGGATAGATTCCTCGTAGCGTCCCAGCCGGTAGTACGTGGCAGCGAGATAGCGGCTATAGTTCAGTTTCCATTCTGCGCTGCGTTTCAGGATGAGCAGGTGCGAGAGGGCATCGCGATATTCGCAGGCCATGTACAGCTTCTTGGTCAAGTGCCAGCGCTGGCCATCATCGTCGGGATGCTCGATGAGATACGCTTCGATTTCTTTCAGATCAGCCATGGTCTAAGGCTCTAGGTGCCCCCGCATGCGGCTTACCGCTTCTTCACTTTCTTGCGTACCGCCAATCGGCGTTTCTTCGTGCGGTACTGCAAGATGGCGTTTACGGCCCAGGAGATTACCCCCGCGCCAATTGCCGCTCCTATCGTGCCCATGGAAACAGGCACAAGAAACGTTGTCTGTTCCGTCACGAGCTGGTAACTGACGTAGATTCCCGGCACCGCGGTCACTACAAAGACCACGAACCAGAACTTCCACCCCACGTATTCGAGACCGTCCGTCTTATTCTTCGCCACAATATAACCTCAAGCGATTGTTTCCTCAGCGGGCAGGCACATTCTGAACAGGGCGCCGCCTTCCGGCGCGGTTTCGACGACGATCGTGCCGCCGTGTTCTTCCACGATCTTTTTCGTGACCGCGAGCCCGAGCCCCGTGCCATCCGAACCTTTGGTCGAGAAGAACGGATCAAAGATGCTTTCACGGATGTTTGCGGGAACTCCCGGCCCGTTGTCGGCTACTTCAAGACATACGACGCCACCGGGGGCGGGGAACACCGCAATACGAACGAGGCCGCCCTCTCGGGGCACGGCATCTGCGGCGTTGGTCAGCAGGTTCAGCACGCATCGGTAAATGGCTCGTTCGTCCAGGCACGGCAAGCAGTCAAGGCGGCTGCTGTCCACCACAACATCCACTTTTTTGATGACGAGCAGCCCCTGGAACGTCTCGCAGGAATCCCGGATGACCGCCTTCAGGTCGCAGGGTCTGCGCATCGGTATGCGTGGCTTGGAATATGCCAACATGTCTTCGACGAAGTTCGCAATGCGTTCGGTGCAACGCTTGAAGACCGGCCAGCTCTGTAATAGAAACTCCTGGTTTCCCTGTTTGAATCCCTGGTCGATGAGATCGACGCTGCTGGTCATGCCCGCGAGAATGTTTTTGGTGTGGTGCGACATGCCCGCAACCGCCTGGCCCAGGGCGGCCAAACGTTCCGCGCGGAGATTCTCCTCGATGAGGCGCGCATTTGCCAGCGCCGTGGCCGTCAGACCCGAGAACATCTCCATCACATGGAGGTCGAGACGCGTGAAATGGGGGCCGCCGACCTTGTTGACAACTTCGATCACCCCGACCAGTTCCTCGCGGTCGATGAGAGGGACGGCCAGCAGGTTGCGCGTCCGGAAGTTCGAGCGTTCGTCTGCGAATGGGTAGAACCGTTCGTCCGTGTTGACGTCAGTGACGTTGACGGATTCCCGCGTGGCAGCAGCCGTACCGGCAATTCCCTGGCCGATCTTGAGCCGGATTTCGCGCTTCAGCGTCTGCAAATCCCCGCCTTCGCCGAGGGCTACCCGGAAATACAGTTCGTCCGCATCGGCGTCGTAGAGCAGGAGCGAACAGGCTTCGGCCTGTGCGACCTGCTTGCTTTCCTCGAGAATGCACTCCAGGAGCACGTCAATATCTATAAGTGCCGAAACCAGGCGATGGGCGCGGTACAGGGCGTCCACGATGCGGCGGAGTTCGTCGGGAGCCGCCTCGGAGAGCCATGACGCCTTATCGTGCATCGCCGATGTCATGTATTCCCAAGCCCTTAGAAAATGAAGCCGTGTTTTGCGGCTTGCCAGTTCCGTGCATCATAAATCAGTATGCGAACCTGTGGCAAGCCTTCCATCATGGGTTGCCGTATTCTTGTGGAACAGCCGCCAACACCTTCTCGAGTCTCTTGCGGACCGTTTCCGGCCCGCTTCCGCCATCGCCCGTAACAGGATGCTCCTCAAGCGGGTCTTTCTTCAGATTGTACAGGCGGCCGTCATCGTAGAGTTTCCATTCGTGGTCGCGTGCGAAGCAGGCGCGTTCCCACTTGCCCCAGTGCGGGTCATAGTAGCAGAGGATAGCCTCGTGGGGATGGCCTTTCCCGCCTCGCAGTTGGGGCAGGAAGCTCCGCCCGTCAACCGTGTGGCCCTTGGGCAAGGACGCGCCGCTTACGTCCGCAAGGGTAGGGAGGAAGTCCGCAAAATCGATGAGATCACCGCAAACAAGTCCTTCAGGAATAACACCCGGCCAGTATGCGATGAGCGGGACATGCGTGCCGGTATCGAGGGTGCTTCCCTTGGCGCCCTGGATCACACTGCCGTCGCGCATCTTCGAGGAAATGCGCCGGTTTGTCCCATTATCGCCCGTGAACAGGAGCAACGTGTTCTCGCGCAGCCCGAGTTCCTCCAGCGCGTTCACGATGCGCCCGACAACCGTGTCCATGTATGCCACCATGCAGGCGAAATACTCGTCGCGGTCTTTACCGCGTTCCGTGTCCCATCCCGGGCTCTCGGGCGTGGGCTCGAAGGGGTTGTGCACCAGGCACATGGGGTAATAAACGAAGAAGGGCTCGTTGCGGCGCCGTTTCATGAAATCGACGAGTGCATCGCAATACACATCGGGCCCGTACGCACCCTCGAGTGTCTCCAGGGCGCCATTTCGCAACACGGTCGGGTTGGCGTACCGCTCGCCCAGTTCTTTGACCTGCCAGAGACAATGTTCGTCGAAACCGGCCTGTTCCGGCGTCGAGCCTTTGCCCTCCCAGCCTTCCTGACGGCCGTACAACTGCCATTTCCCGGCAACGCAGGTGGCGTAACCGCGCTCCTTGAGCAGATGGGCGAACGTGTACTCACCAGGTCCCAGCACCCCGAAGGCCTCATAATTGCGGAAATTGTACTGGCCGGTCATGATTTTCACGCGCGAGGGCGTGCATAAAGGCTGCGAGTGGCACTGGTCGAAACGGATTCCGGTCGCGGCCAGCGAATCCAGCACGGGCGTCTGATACGACGCGCTTCCGTAACAGCCCAGACACTCGTATCCCAGATCGTCGGCCATGATCAGGACAATGTTGGGACGCTCGGAAGGCGCCCCGGTTTGCCTGGGCAGGGCGCTGCAGCCTGCAGCGGCCGATGCCGCCGTCAACGAACGCATGAGGAAATCGCGCCGGTTCATGCCGTGTCCCCCCTCTCTCTATATCATATTATCGGTTAGCGGCGGTCAACGGGTCAAAGCGCAC
>CAZFOG010000153.1:0-13464 GCA_964520685.1 uncultured Nitrospiraceae bacterium
GAGCTGGCGCTCGGCGATCCCAGGGATTGCGCGACACAAGGACGAAAGGACGCCGTCATGAGATGCGTTACGAGCCGGGACTGCCTTGAAATATCTCACCCATGTGGACGTTCCGGGTCTTGTGTCCCCCGCTGGCGGGAATGGACGCGAAGCGGACGGGGGTGGGCTCTTATATTTCAATGCCTCCGGATGACCCGACGGCTCATCTTTCGCTGCCTTGCCGTTTGGGGAGTGTTGGCGGCGTGTTTGCCTGGCGCGATTGCATACGCCGGTGAAGGGGGCGGTTCGATGGACCTGTCGGGCACGTGGCGGTTTAGGCTGGACCCGGAGGATGCCGGGGTTCGCGAGGAGTGGTTCAACGAGACCTTGCCCGATACGCTGGAATTGCCGGGATGCCTGCAGGCGCAAGGATTCGGGAACCCGGTGACCATCGACACGCCGTGGACGGGCTCTGTGCGGCCGCTGGAGCGCGCCGAGGACATCCTGAAGCCGTACATGACGGCCGATGAGGCGAGAATCCCCTACTGGCTGCAGCCGGACAGGCATTACGTGGGCGCGGCGTGGTACCAGCGGGGCGTGGTGGTGCCGGCGTCGTGGGCGGGCAAGCGTGTCGAGGTGTTTCTGGAACGCTGCCACTGGGTGACCGCGTTGTGGGTGGATGGGAGCGAGATCGGGACGCGGGACAGCCTGTCCACGCCGCATGAATACGATCTGGGCGACAGTCTTGCGCCCGGCAGGCATACCCTTACGTTGCGCGTCGACAACCGCATGCAGATCGATGTCGGCGAAAATGCCCACAGCATTTCCGACAACACGCAGTCGAACTGGAACGGGGTTGTCGGCAGGATGGAGTTGCGGGCAGAAGAACCTGTCTCAATCACGCGGATGGAAGTCTATCCCGACGTCAAGGAACGAACCGTCCGCGTGATGGTCTGGACATCGGCCCGTATCCGGGGAGACCGCCGCCTGGAGGGGACGCTGACGCTGCGAGTGCGGAATGTAGAAGGAACCATAACCTTCAGCGGTCCGGATATCGTCCATGAGCTTCGATTCCCGATTGGTTTGAATTTGGAGCAGCACCTTGACGTCCAGGACTTCCGCTACGAGCTTGGCGACGCAGTGACGCTGTGGGATGAGCACAACCCGGCTCTGTATACCGCCTTGGCGAGTGCCGAAGTTGAAGCGGGTGGCAAGAAGTACCATGCCGAACGCACCGCCGCCTTCGGCATGCGGGAGATCGCGACGGAGGGGACGCGGTTTGCAATGAACGGGAAGGCAATCTTCCTGCGGGGAACGCTGGAGTGCTGTATTTTTCCCAAGACGGGTTATCCGCCGATGGACGTGGATTCGTGGGCGGAGATTATGGGCAAGGCGCAGGCGTGCGGGCTGAATCACCTGCGGTTTCACTCGTGGTGCCCGCCGGAGGCGGCGTTCGCGGCCGCGGACCGGCTGGGGATGATGCTGCAGATTGAGGGCCCGTTCTGGAGCTACACGATCAGCGAGAGCGAGGCGCTGGACGAATACATCGCGGCCGAATGCGACCGGATTCTGCAGACCTACGGCAATCACCCCTCTTTCTGCCTGATGGCCTACGGAAACGAGCCCAATGGAAAGCAGTACCGGAAGGTGCTGAGCGAACTGGTGAAGCGTTGGAAAGAACAGGATCCGCGGCACCTGTACACCTGCGCGTCGGGCTGGCCGACGGACGACGCGAACGAGTTTCACGTGACGCCGCGTCCGCGCGTGCATCAGTGGGGCGAGGCTCTCAAAAGCCGGTTCAACAGCGAGCCGTACGCGTCGCTGGCCGACTACGACGATTTCGTGGCACTCCACGACGTGCCGGTAATCAGCCACGAGATCGGCCAATGGTGTGTGTATCCCAATTTTGACGAGATTCCGAAGTACACCGGGTATCTCAAGCCCAAAAACTTCGAGATTTTCCGCGACACACTTACGAAGAATGGCATGGGCGAGCTGGCCCGCGGTTTTCTGATGGCGTCGGGGAAACTCCAAGCGATTTGTTACAAAGAGGAAATTGAAGCCGCGTTGCGCACGAAGGGATTCGGCGGGTTTCAGTTGCTTGATTTGCACGACTTCCCCGGCCAGGGCACGGCGCTGGTCGGCTGCCTCGATCCCTTCTGGGATGAAAAGGGCTACATCACCTATGACGAGTACCGGCGCTTTTGCGGCCCCACCGTGCCGTTGGTGCGTATGACGAAGAATGTGTGGACCACCGACGAGACCTTCACCTGCGACGTCGAGGTGACGCATTACGGCCCGGAAGCTATCGCTGGCGCGCGTCCCGCGTGGCGCATCGAGAACGCTTCGGGAACGGTGTTGGCCGAGGGGAATCTCGCGGCACACGACATTCCGCGCGGCACGGCGATACCGCTGGGAACGCTACGCGTTCCGCTTGCGGATTTCCCCGCGCCGCAACAGGTCACGCTTTGCGTGGCTGTTGGAGAAGCCGAGAACGACTGGGACCTGTGGGTGTATCCGCCTCAGGTGAATATCGAGCCGCCCGGCGCGATTCACATCACGCGGGTCTTTGATGATGCGGTTCGTGCGCTGCTGGACTCAGGAGCAAAGGTGCTTCTGGTTCCGGCCTCGGGCACGGTAGCGGGCGACGAAGCCGGCCCCGTGCAGGCGGGTTGGTCGCCCATCTTCTGGAACACGTTGTGGACGGGCTTCCAGGCGCCCCATACCCTCGGGCTGCTGATGAACCCGGAACACGCCGCGCTTGCGGCCTTCCCAACCGAATATCACAGCAACTGGCAGTGGTGGGACCTCGTGCATGGCGGACAGATCTTCATACTCGGCACGATGCCGCGCGAACTGCAGCCCATCGTACGCGTGATTGATGACTGGGTGACGAATCGCCCTCTGGCGCTGATGTTCGAGGCGAGGGTGGGCAACGGCAGCCTCCTGGTATGCGGTTCGGACATTATGACCAATCTGGAGACGCGTCCCGTGGCCCGGCAGATACGGCACAGCCTGCTTGCCTACATGAATTCCGAGGCGTTCTCGCCCGGCGTGCGTGTGGATGCTGCAACACTGCAAGCGTTGTTTCAACAGCCGTCGGAATTGGCTGTCCTCGGCGCGACGGCATGGGCCAGCAGCGCCCAAGGCGGGTTCGACGCTGACAACGTGTTGGACAACGATCCCGGCACCGTCTGGCACAGCGCCTGGGAGCCGGAGATCGGGCAATATCCCCATTGGCTGGCGGTCGACTTGCAGCGGGCGGTCACACTGACCGGCATTCGCATCCTGCCCCGGCAGGACATGCCGAACGGACGGTTCGGCCCGTGCGCGGTGTACGTCAGTGACGGTCCCGAGGACTGGAACCAGCCCGTTCAACGAGCCCGGCTGAACGCGGGCACGGATTGGCAGACGCTTGCCTTCGACGCACCGGTGAAGGGCCGGTATTTGAAAGTCGAAGCACTGGCGCCGCTCGACAAGAACCACCCGTGGGCATCGCTGGCGGAACTGGATATTGTCACGGATGTCGATGCGAGGTGATGGTTGGCGTATTATCGAGAGGCGCGCCCGTGGAAGACCGATTGGGAGGAAACGTCTGATGAAGCCGGTACCGCTGTTTTTCGCTCTGTCTGCCGCAACGATGTTCATGTGTGTGGCGTATGCTGCCGAAACACGCGCGGTCTGGCTGGACGAACTCGAGCTCGGCCCGATTCGGCAGGGTTGGGGTGAACCGCAGGCTCGCAAATCAGTTGTGGGGCGCGCCATCGTAATGAACGGGACGGCCTACGAGCGCGGCGTCGGGTCGCATGCGGCAGGGGTCATCTATGTCGAGCTTGATGGTCAGGCCGAGCGTTTCCAGGCGGTTGTGGGCGTGGACGACGAAACACAGGGGCGCGGCAGCGTCACCGTCAAGGCCTACTCCGATACGAAGAAGCTCTTCGAGAGTGGGGTGCTTCGAGGCGGTCAGCCACCGGTCGAGGTGGACCTCGACATCGCGGGGTCGAAGCGCCTCATCCTTATCATGGAAGAGGGTGGCGACGACCAGAGCTACGACCATGTGGACTGGGCCGACGCCCGGTTCCTCGTGGCGGGCGCCGACCCGAAGATCGTGGAACGGCCTCACGAAGAGATAGTCATCCGCACGCCCCCGCCGCCGAACGAGCCCCGTATTAACGGCGCTCGCGTTTACGGCGTGCGGCCGGGCTCGCCCTTAATCTACCGCATCCCCGCGACCGGCATCCGGCCCATGAAGTTTTCCGTCAAGGACCTGCCCGAAGGGCTTGCCGTCGACACAACGGAAGGCATTATCACGGGCACAATCGCAGACAAAACGAAGCGGGTTTACGATGTGACTTTAGTGGCCGAGAACGGCCATGGAACGGCGGAGCGGGGGTTCAGAATAGTCGTAGGGGACACGCTGGCGCTCACCCCGCCCATGGGCTGGAACCATTGGTATACCTTCTACAACCGGATCACCGGCGAGATAGTGCGCCAGGCCGCCGACGCCATGGTCGCTTCGGGCATGGCCGACGTGGGTTACAACTATGTAAATATTGACGATTGCTGGATGAACGCCCCTGAACACGAGGACCCCAACCGGGTGGGCGCTCTTCGCGATGAAACCGGCAATATGCTCCCGAACAGCTATTTTCCGGACATGCCGGCCCTCGTCGAGTACATCCATGCGAAGGGCTTGAAGGCGGGCCTTTACACCTCGCCTGGACCCCTGACATGCGCAGGCTTTGCGGGGAGTTACGAGCACGAACGTCAGGACGCCGAACGCTATGCGGAATGGGGCTTCGATTTCCTCAAGTACGATTGGTGCTCGTACGGCAAAATCGCCAAAGACGACAGCCTCGAAGAACTCAAGAAGCCGTACATCCTGATGGGCGACATCCTGAAGACCCTCGACCGCGACATCATCCTGAACCTCTGCCAGTACGGTATGGGCGATGTGTGGAAATGGGGCGAAGAAGTCGGGGGCCAGTGCTGGCGCACCGCGGGCGATCTGGGATTCGAGCTCGACCGTTATCACGCGGTGGCCCGCCGCAACGCCGGTTTTCGCGAATACGCCCGTCCCGGGGCCTGGAATGATCCGGACTACCTGTTGCTTGGCGTCGTGGGCTCGCGGCTCAGCAACTGGCAAGCCGCGCCCTGCCCGCTCACCCCCAATCAGCAATACTCCTATATGTCGCTTTGGGTGTTGATGGCATCTCCGCTATTCTTCACGGGCGACATGAGCGAATTGGACGCCTTTACGCTGAACGTGCTGTGCAACCCCGAGGTGATCGACATCAATCAGGACCCCCTGGGCGAGCAGGGGTATCCCATCGTCGAAGGCGGCGAATGGGAAGTCTGGAAGAAGCCGTTGGGGGACGGGTCGGCCGCTGTCGGACTGTTCAACCGTTCCGAGGTGCCGCAGACCGTGACCGCGCGGTGGAACGATTTGGGGTTGGACGGGAAGCAGGCCGTGCGGGATGTGTGGCGCCACAAGGACCTTGGCGAGTTCGATGCGGAATACAGCGTCGAGGTGGGGCGTCTCGGAGTTGAGCTAATCCGGGTGTGTCCCGTCAACTAGACGTGAGAGAACCACACGGGGGAAAGTTGGCGCATGGAACTGAATCTGCTCGATATCGCGGTATTTGCGGGGTTCATCGTTACGGTCATCGCCTTCAGCATGTACAAAAGTCGGAAGGAAGAGACCAGTGAAGACTATTTCCTCGCCAGCCGCGGGCTGATCTGGCCGCTCATCGGTTTCTCGATCGTCGCCGCGAATCTGTCAACGGAACAGTTCGTGGGCATGGCGGGACAGGGCGCGGGGGACGTGGGGCTGGCCGTCAGCAACTGGCAGCTCACCGGCTCGGTTGGAATTGTCCTGGTGGCCTTCTTCTTCCTGCCCCGCTTCTTGCGCCACGGCCTCTATACCATGCCCGAGTACCTCGAGTACCGTTACAACGCGCTTGCCCGGGCACTTATGGCAATCTGCACCGTGATCATCTACGTGACCGTGACCATCACGGCGGTGCTGTATTCCGGCGGGATCACGCTCGAGACCATCTTTGGCCTCAAACTGCACTACGCGGTATGGCTCATCGGCGGTATCGCGGCGCTGTATACGGTCTGGGGCGGACTCAAAGCCGTCGCGTGGGCCGATCTGTTCCAGGGTGGGGCGTTGCTCGTCGGAGGCTTCATCACGATGGTGCTGGGATTTCGGGCCGTGGGGGGTATCGAACCGTTCCTCACCGAAAACGCCGAGCGCCTCCACATGATCCTCCCGCGCGACCATCCCGAGCTGCCGTGGACGGGCCTGCTCGCCGGGATCTGGATCCCGATTTTCTACTATTGCGGCCTCAACCAGTTCATCGTGCAGCGGACGTTGGCCGCGAAAGACCTGCGGCAGGGACAGCTCGGGGTCATTTTCGCGGGCGCGCTTTGGTTGCTGGTGCCGTTCGTTATCGTGTTCCCCGGCATTATGGCGCTGCAACTTTACGGTGACCAGATGGACAAGGCAGACCAGGCTTATCCCATCTTAATCCGCAACCTGATCCCGGCAGGGTTCCGGGGATTCATCTTCGCGGCTATCGCGGGCGCGGTGATCAGCTCGCTCGCGTCCATGCTGAACAGCGCCTCGACCATCTTCACCATGGACCTCTACAAACGGCATCTCAAGCCGGACGCTTCGCAACGCAGCCTCGTGTTCATTGGCCGCACGGCGACCCTCGTGTTTGTCGTCATTGGCTGTTTTGTTGCGCCGGTTCTGGCGGACGAGCGGTTCGGCGGTGTCTTCAGCTTCATCCAGAAATTCCAGGGTTACATCTCGCCGGGAATCCTGGCGGCCTTTGTGTTCGGGTTCGTGGTGCGGCGCGCTCCGGGCGCGGCGGGGGTGGCCGCGCTGGTGGGCAGCCCCGCGATCTACGGTATTCTGGACCTGGTCTGGGGAAACGAGATCGCCTACCTCAACCAGATGGCCCTTACGTTTGCTCTCGTTATCGCTATTATGCTCGCAATCACCCTTGTGGCGCCGCTTAAGGAGCCCAAGGCGATGCCCATTCGGCAGGAATTCGACACGCGGCTGTCTCCAGTCGTGTTGACGGCCGGTATCGCGGTGATCGCGGCGGTAGGAGTGTTTTACGCGGTTTTCTGGTGAGGTTGGCGGGGTTCTTGTTTTGAAGCAGGGAGAAACATGCGATGAATTGTCTTAGTGCAGCGGCCGTCCTGGTTCTGACCGCCTGTGGTGCCCAGGCCCAGGTGCCCGCCCCTGATATCGCGTTCGAGACGCACCTGGTCCGCTGGTGGGGAACCGAGGGCTCGCAGCAGGGCCGGCCCATCTACCGAATCGCCCGTACCGATAACGGACTGTTAATCCTGCATTACAGCATCGTGCCGGGCCGCGTTCTTACCGAATACACCATGCCCTACTGGCCTATTCGAAGCTGTTTCGCCCTTGTCAGCGGGCCCGCCGAAGTTGCCCATCATGTCTTCATGCACTACACCGTGGACGGCCAGCAGAAGCGGCTCGAGTTCAATCCCAGGAGCGGTATCGAACGGGCGGAACACGACGGATTCTTCTTTCTCAAGATCCGCAACCGCAGCATCGCGTCACCCGAGGATGCCACCATCCCCGCGGGCGATGAGTACAGCGAAACCACACCGTGCATGGCCGAGCATGTCTTCGCCCTGCGGCCCGGCAGTCCCGTCGTGCATGTGGCGTGTACGCTCACGAACGTTTCGGACAGGCCGCTCGCCGCCGTTTCCACCGAAGTGCGCTATGCCCAATCGTTCAACTGGAGCGATTTCGGTTCGGCTGCCGCTGGTTCCTATGCACCAGTCGAGGCTCCGGCGAAGGGAAGAAGCAAGCGTTTCTTCGCCTACTCCGCCGGCATGGCACAAGGCTACGAATTCTCCGCCGGGCCCGGTTCCCGCCTCGAGTACCAGCTTGAAGAGACTATGAACCGCTGGACCGTCACGCTCGGCACCGATTCCCCGGCGGACCTGGCGCCGGGCGCATCGACTTCGCTGGCGTACACGGTGCGTGTAGTGAACGCTTTGCCTGAAGCTGCCAGGGAGGACGGCGTTCTCAACGTCGAGGCATTGGGTGAGCTCACCTTCGAGCGCATACAGCCCGATTCCTACAAGGCCGCTCCCGTGGAACCGCAGCGCCGCGTGACCATCGGCGACCAGCTTGCCCGATTGGCCGAACCCAAAGTCCGCGGCCTCAACCTGCGCGCGTCCTTTCCCGGCATGTTGAAGGATCTCGATACCATCCGCGAATGGTCGGGCAATCTGGTGATTCTGGGCCTGGGCAACCCCGAGCAAACCGCCCAAGCCATCGAACACGGCCACGCCGCTGGTCTCGAGATGCTGCTTCAGGGGCGGGGCCGTTTTGATGATGGGCCTCCTTCCTTCGACGCCTATTACGAAACCGAACGGCCTCGTGCGCAGCAGGCTGATGCCCACGGACAAGACGAGGACCACTACTACTGGTTCGCCATTCCGCCGTCGCGCGATTTCGAGACGGATTTCGGGAAACCCTTGGCCCAGGCTACACAAGAAGAGCGCGTCGAATACTGGGGACGCTGCTTCCATGACAAGTGGCAAGCAGTGCATGAAGACGTGAAACAGCACGCCCCCAATGGGGGCATTTGGTTTTATTCGCCCATGCCGGGCATCGCGCATACGGAGCCCCTTGATTACTATGACCCGTTCTTGAAGGCCTTTGCTCCGCTGGGCGGCTCGCTGACGGTTTTCCCCTTCTACTACGGCATCGAATACAACCAGGCTGAGTACATGGTCCGGAAATGGAAGGACGCCTGCCCTGCCCGCGTGGTGTTTCTGCCAATGTGCGGATTTCTGACCCGCCCGAGCCAATTCTTCCGGGTCATCAGTGCCGGGCGCCGTGGCGGCGCCGATGGCGCGTGCGGGTTCCACTTCCCGGTGGGTGAATCCACCCCCGATGACGTGTGGCAATGGCAGTCCGTCCTCCTGGCCGCGCGCGCCGACTTTCCCACACCCGAATTGGATGTGCTGTGTCTGATGGAAGAGCCGGCCGGGCTGGTCGAGGCCTTGGCACGGTCGCATGTTGCCGTCATGGGTGATGCACCAACCGTGCAGGGAATGGTGTCGCGTCTGAACGAAGCGCTCCCGGGTGAAGTCGTTGCCGCGGAAGAACCCATCGAGGGCCAGTTGGTTATTAAGCTTGAGCGAGCGATTCCGGAGGACTCGGTCCTGTTTCAGCGCATCCCGAAGAACACGGAAGGGCTCGAAGCCAAAGGGTTCCTTGTGCTCGAAACGGACCGCCTGCGTGTTTGCGGCGCGACCGATGAGGCGATGGACCACGCGCTCGAGCTTCTGATGCGCTTTGTCGAACTCGCGGCCGTCGAAGCCGCCAATTCCTGATATAAGTGGACCGTCAGGGTCAAAAACCGGGACTGACCCATGCGAGCGACGCAGGAGCGAGACGGGTCTGTCCCTGGGTTTTTGATCTGCCTCGAAAACTCAGCTTCCGTGTTGTGTGACCGGTGCCCTCACCGGTCATTTCTATTTTCATCGCCTACGGGTGATCCGCTGGCTCATGGTGCGCTGCCTCGGAAATCCCAGAAACCGGGTGTATCCCCGTCCGTGTAGGTCCGTGTTTGTCCGTGTGGGTCCATGTGCGAGGGTTTTGCCCTCATGCCCCCCATTTTCATCGCCTACGGGTGAGCCGAACGGCTCATGGTGCGCTGTCCCAAGGTTTTTGGAGTTTTCGAGGCAGACCTTAGTCACGCGGGCCGCGTAATTGGGTCAGTGCCGGTTTTTGCGCCCTCGCCGGCCGGCCGTATTCTTATGGCCTCGGGGTGAGCCGGCTGGCACACTCATGACGTGCCGGAATCGTCTGCCCTATGCGATGACGGCGGGGAGTTTGAAGTGCACGTCTTCGTCGACCACGGCACCTTCTGCCACGTCGCAGGGACCGCGCGATTTGAAGAACTCGATCACGCCTTGAACCAGGCGCTCGGGCGCTGATGCGCCGGAGGTCAAGAGGATGGATTCGACGCCTTCCAGCCAGTCCTCCTCAATCGCCTCCGCGGAGGAGATGAGGTATGCGGGGATACCCTTGGCACGGCAGATCTCGGCGAGACGCGTGGAATTGGCACTGGCGCGATCTCCCACTACGAGGACAAGGTCGACCTGGGCCGATAGGGCGTTCACGGCGGCCTGGCGGTTCTGGGTCGCGTAACAGATGTCGGCGGACCGCGGACCCGTGATATTGGGGAAGCGCTTCTTCAGGGCCTCGATGACCCGCATGCAATCGTCCACGCTCAAGGTCGTCTGGGTAACATAAGCGACCTTGTCGGGGTCGGGCACTTCGAGACGCTCGACTTCTTCCAGAGTGAACACCCGCTTGATATGGTCGGGCGCCCAGCCCATGGTGCCGATGGTTTCGTCGTGACCGGGTTCGCCGACCAGGATGATGGTGAAATCCTTGTCCGCAAACCGCCGTGCCTCGTTGTGTACCTTGGCCACGAGGGGGCACGTCGCGTCGACCACCTCGAGGTTGCGTGCTTTCGCTTTGTCCCACCGCGAGGGCGACACACCGTGTGCGCTGAAGAGCAGGTGCGAGCCTTCCGGCACCTCCTCGAGGTGCTTGACAAATACCGCGCCTTTTTGGCGCAATTCGTTGACCACGTGTTCGTTGTGAACGATATCGTTCAGGACGAACACGGGCGCGCCGTAGAGCTCGAGGGCGCGCTCGACGCATTTGATGGCCCGTTCGACACCGGCACAGAAGCCCCGGGGCCTGGCAAGCAATATCTTCATGATCTCTCCTCGGATAGGACGCAAACCGCTTAATGCGGGAAGTGGTTGCAGTTCGTGCTCTTACGGAAACAACGGGCCGCACGGGCGCTATTCCGCCCGAGAGCCGGCCCGTGCGTCCGGAAACTACCCTGTTCCCAGCGGGAATCAAATGGGCTGCCCGCGTATGTTATACCTGTGAAAGCAGGTAGTTTGCGGAAGTACGTGCCGTTCTGTCAAGAAAACGGCATTTCGAAGGAGCTGAACCCATGCCGAGACCGCCCATTCTCCCTGTACTGGATTGGCAGGCCATTTTCGCCAATGCAACGCGCTTTGATGATTGGCTGAAACGGGGTGAACACCCCGATCATCACGAGACCATGCGAACGCTGCGAGCCGGCCAGGAGCTCGAGCCTCACACCAAAGCGCTTCTGAAAGGCATGGCGCGCCCGGTCTACGTCGTTGCCATTGCCGAGGATTGGTGCGGCGACGTGGTGCGCCATGTCCCTGTGCTCGAAGCCCTCGCGGACGCCGCCTCGAATCTGCACGTGCGCTATATCCATCGCGAAGATCACCCGGAGGTATTTGTCCGGTTTCTGACCAATGGCGGGGAAGCGATCCCGAAATTCGTGTTCTTGAACAATGCGTACGTGGAATGCGGCAACTGGGGGCCCATGCCCGCGCTGTGCCGGGAACTGATCTCGCGCGGCAAGGCATGCGGCGATGTGGGCAAAGCGCGCGAAAAGGTTGCGGGCATCTACCAAGCCGACGCCAACAGACGGATGGTGGTCGAGGAACTGGTGCATCTCGTCGACATCGCATCAAGCGTCGCACCCTAGCGTCCGCGGAGTGCGAGGACAGGCGGAAACGCCGGTTAAACCCTCTGTTCGCGGAGATAGAACTCGATGGCCTTGCGATGGTCTCCCTGAATTTCGATGGTGTCTTCGCGCACGGTCCCGCCGGCGCCGCACCGTTTCTGGAGTTCGCTCAACAAGGTTTCCGCATCGCCTGTGACACCCCGCAGCACCGTGACGCCCTTGCCCTTGGCACGGTTTTCGAAGGCCAGGTTGTAGCCGCCTTTCCGGGCGCGTGCCACCGCATACGGCCGCTTCCGGGGACGGATGATCTCGGCCCTGGCGGGCTCCGCCTCCGGCATCTGCCCCTGTTTCGGAAGGTCCTTCGGCAAGCGGTCGGCGAAAGCGGTAAAGGGGTTGTTGCGAAGCGGCTCGGATGCCGTGGACATATCGATGCGTTGCTTGTCATTCTTGCTCATGGGAGAACTTCCTTGCCCGTACCGTGCTCGCTGCCGTGGTCATTTTTCGGGAAACACGGCCATGAGAGCATCGGCAAACATTTCCATGCCGCGCTCGTCGGGATGGTTGATGGCGTTGGCGAGAATAATGGGATACGGGATGCCCTGGCGCCACAAATTGCCCCAGAGCCTGGCCGCGTCGGCAACCGCGATGTTGTTTTCGGCAGCGAATTCACGCAGCCCGCGCACGTAGGGGCGCGGATCGGCGTCTACCTTGGCCGTGGCGACGCCCATCCAGTCCTGCCGCACGAAATGGGGCGTGATGAGGATGATTTCGGCCGGGAGTGCCCGCAGAGCATCGCGAATCGCGGCGTAATGTTCTTTTAACGCCTCTCCTTCGAGATAGGCATCGTTGACGAATTCGACAGTGACGAGATCGGGCTTGCGATCGAGGACATCGCGCTTGAAATCGTATGGCCCGCCGGGTGCGGCGCTCATGTAGCCCTTGCTGTTGCCGCCGGGCCACGACGCCGTGTGCAAGGTGATCTCGGATTGGGGAAAGCGTTCCCTGAGACGCGCCAGAAACCGGTGCTGATACCACAGGTCCTGTTTGTTCGGCCCGACGCCGCCGCCGTTTGTGACGCTGTCGCCCCACGCGACAATGGTGACCGGCTCGCCGTTGCGCAGTTTGGCCAGCGTTTTCGGGAGGAGACGTTCCGCGATGCCGGCCCCTTCCTCAGGGAGCGGTTCGCCCGAAAACTGGATGGGAAAGACATTCTCGGGTTCAAGCCCTTCGAGGATGCCGTTGTGCCAGATGTTGCAGATGGCAACCTCGCCCGGCTGGGCTTCCGGGGGATAGATGTTCCCGACGCCGGGTTCGCCTTGCACGAGGCGCACTGCACCCGAGGCATCCACGAATACGCTGTCGATGCGGGTGGGATGGTAATCGTAATCGACGTACACGGGCTGGTCAGCAGCGATAGCGCCGCCATCCACACGGCCCAGCTGCGCCCAGAAGGGATCGACGATGTAATCGGTGCCTTGGACAAACGCGCTGGCCGCGTCCGGCTGTTGGTAAACTCGGATGCTTGACGAAGCAACCAGCCCCGTGCCGGTGCATTCTTCGGCGACGAGTTGCAGAAGTTTCGCGCCACGCCGCCAGCTCCCGGCTTTGGGATCAAACACGGGCAGGGTCTTGTGCTCTTCGCCGCGTACCTGGACCACCTCGACGGGGGAAATGGTCAGGGAGACGCTTCGCGGCAGCTCGCGAACCCCGGCAGGCGTGGTAACGTTGCCGGGCCCGGCCTCGATGGTCCACGGACCCGTGATCCTGACGGGGAGCGCGCCCTCGGGCGCAGGCACTTCGGTAGCGGCAAACGCGGCGGCGGCAAAGAGAATCGCAAACGTCATGTCGGTATCTCCCCAAAAACGTGATGTTCTGAGCAGCAGGGCGTAACAGC
>CAZFOG010000154.1:0-8307 GCA_964520685.1 uncultured Nitrospiraceae bacterium
TCATGCATTACGGGAATACAGCAACTGCCCACCCACACCCGCATGCAACCACCGCAGGCTTTCGTGCGTTCATTCTAGCAGGTATTGTGGCAGACTGTCCTGCCGTATTTGCCGCCTCCTGGCTGACCTCGTCGCTCTCCATACCCGCAACCACCCGCCCCGCCGATCGCGGGTCCGCTCGGAGGGGTAGCGACTGGAAACTTCTCGCCGCAGCTACCATGATTTCCCCTATCAACCGCCTTCACGGTGCCATCGGCGGTTTTTCATACCGTAAGTTGCTTTGCAGCAAAGCGATAGGAAAATGCGACTCAGGATTCCCGAATCTCCCCATACCGGATCTCAAGAGGCGTCTGATGTATCACTGCCCCGTCGGGTTGACCTGGGACAACTGACTCTAAACTTGACAATTGAACGCCGGGAATACACAATGCTGTCAGGCGCAGTCAAGAGAATTGTGCTGCCAGTCACGGGGAGAATTCCGGGATCCTGATTTTCACGACTCCAGAACCCCGTGGCGGCACAGTAGACACTCTCTGACGTGGCCGCGTGGAATGCACGAAACAAGCCGATTCACACCGGTGGAACGGTTGTTCTATTGCAATGACGGACGGTTCTCTTGGTGAAAACAGCAGACAACACGAAAAGGCGCTCACGCGATTTCGAGCAGCTTGTTCTCCAACACATGGACATGCTGTACGCGGTGGCATTGCGTCTTACGCGGAACCCCGCCGATGCCCAGGATTTAACGCAAAACACCGTGGTCAAAGCGCTCCGTTTTCACGATAAGTTCCAAAAGGGCACATACATAAAAGCATGGTTGCTCACCATTCTCCGCAACACGTTCATCAACGAATACCGGCGTAAAGCGCGCAGACCTACCTTCGTCGAGCTCTCGGGCAGCGAACCGTCTCCGGAAACAGGGCTGGACCCGGAAATTAACTATGACCCTCAAGTTCGCTCCGGACGAGAGCTTCTCGAACTGCTCGACGACGAAGTCAAGCATGCCGTTGAGACGCTCCCCCACGACTTCCGGCAGGCTGTCATCATGGCAGACCTCGAAGACATGTCCTACAAAGAAATTGCGGAAGCTATGGACTGCCCCCTCGGAACCGTGATGTCGCGACTCTATCGCGGCCGCAAACTACTGCGGGAAAGCCTCTACGACTACGCTAAGGACCTGCGCCTCGTTGGCAAGAACAAGCGCAAGAAACGCTCCTGAAACACATGGGGAACAATTACCCGCTGTTGCGGAGGCGATGGTTTTCCGTGGAACCCGTCTTCCCCTGCGGCTCGAATCTATCCCCCTGACTGCCCCAGCATGTTGCGAAATGCTGGTGCGGATCACGGCTTGCACTATCTGCGGAAGTGACCTTCACACCGTCCAGGGCCACCGCAACACGCCCACACCGACCATACTGGGCCACGAAATCATCGGCGAGATCGCCGCCGTACATCCCCAAAGTGAGTACAGGGACATCAACGGACAGCGCCTCGCCATCGGCGACAGGGTGACCTGGTCTATCGCGGCCTCCTGCGGGACCTGCTTCTTCTGCCAGCATGGACTCCCCCAGAAATGCGACAGTCTCTTCAAGTATGGCCATGAACCTCTGAGTAAATCGCCCCAATTGAGCGGGGGATTTGCCCAATACTGCCATCTTGCACAAGGTAGCCATGTCCTGCGTTTGCCTCCCGGTTTGCCTGATGCCGTGGCCTGCCCCGCAAACTGCGCCACGGCAACCGTCGCCGCGGCTCTCAGAACCGCCGGCGCATGCAAAGACCAGGATGTTCTGGTCCAGGGCGGAGGTTTACTGGGCCTGACTGCATGCGCCATGGCAAAATCCATGGGTGCCCGCCGGGTCGTCCTGCTCGAACCCGATGAAAGCCGCCTGGCCTGGGGCAAGGCCTTTGGTGCAAACCTCTGCCTCACCCCCCAGAACGAATCGTGTCACGATGTCTTGATGCCACAAGCAAATGAAGGGCGCGGGTTTGACCTCATTCTCGAGATGTCAGGAGCACACGCGGCGCTTCGCCAGGGTCTCCAGTTCCTGCGCATCGGAGGCCGCTACGTCTGGGTCGGAACGGTGTCTACTCTCCCTCCTCTCGAGCTGAATCCCGAAATGATTACACGGCGCCTGCTGACCATAACAGGGGTCCACAACTATACTCCCCAGGATTTGGCCAGTGCAGTCGCCTTTCTTACAGATAACCACGCCATCTACCCGTTTCAGGATTTGGTCAGCAATTGGTTTCACCTCAATGACTTCCAACAGGCGCTGGATTTCGCGATTGAGAAGTGCCCCGTGCGCGTGGGTATTCGGCCCTAACGCCCTCGACACACGCAAACGTGCTCACACGGGCCGCCAACGGAGGGCGGGTTTTCCAACCCGCCAATGGACCATCGGCGGATGCAATCCGCCATCCAGATACCCCTCATCCCCGCTATTTCGCCGGATCGCCCAGGGAAAACCCTTTGCTTCCTTACAGAACACCCTCACACTTTATTGCGCTTGGTCTGGACTGTCACGTGTGCATTGCGTCCTCGAAATGCGGCAGCCAGTGCAAACCACGACACAGGGCAGTGACCAATCGTCGGCACGGCTCCTCATCCCGTATCTTGTAGCGCAGGCGTAAGATGCGCATGCCACCTCAATACCCCAGCCACCTTCAGCGACCACGCCGCTTCTGAGTTTCTTGGATTCTTTCGGCGCGACGATTGAGGTCCAAGCCGTCTGTACCTGTGCCGTGTGATTTACTCTCCGTGCCAATCTGCGGTACACTCTCAGACGTTTGGTACTTACAAAAAACAGAGGGGACATATATGCTTCGCAGCTATCGCTATTGTCTTTGCGCTTTGCTGGCGGCTCTGGTGCTCACTGCGTGCGGCCCCAAAACGGCCGACGCCCCTCAACCAAGCGCAGCACCCCCTGCCATCGCGGCTCCGGAGCCGGAGGCGGTGCCCGAGGCATCGGCAGTGCCACCCGCGCAGCCGGTTGAGAAATCGCCAGGACCACCAGAGCACCTCGAGTTTCAGCCCGTAGTCCTCAACCCCGAACGTCCCGAATTGCTCGATGAAGAGGGCGCCGGCAGACTCTATCGCGCTGGTGAACTGCTTGTGTGCGTCATGGAAGGCTCCCACAGGGAAATGGGATTCCAGCACGGGCGCCTCCTTGCAGACAGAATTCGCCACATCACCAAAGAGGGCTACATGCAGCGGGCCTTGTATGGCAATGGCTACAGCCCCGAATATGCCCTGGAACAGGCCAACCGCATGGCAACGCATTTTCCTCCGGAATACATCGAGGAAATGCGGGGCATGGCCGACGGTCTCAAAGCGGCGGGCATCGAGGATGTCACCTTTGAAGAGCTGTTGATCGCCGTGTGCGTGGCCGAGATACTTCACCACGGGCCCGACGCGCCCCCCGCATGCTCCAATTTCGCCGTCTTCGGACGATGGACACCGGACGGACGTCTCATCCACGGCCGCAACCTCGACTGGACCATCAGGAACGGGGCCCAGGAGGATGCAGTAACGCTCGTCTGGCGGCCGGCGGGCGGCATCCCCTTCATGATGATTACCTACGCCGGCGCGATCGGCGGAGTCAGCGGTATGAACGCCCAGCAGATCACCATCGGCGAAATGACCGCAACTTCCCCGGACGAGACCTTCGACGGTATTCCCCTGCAGGTCATCATGCGCATGGTGGTCGAAAAGGCTTCGACGCTGGATGAGGCGGTCGGCATTATGCAGAAAGGTCCGCGCACACTCGGCTGGAACTTCGTCATCGGCGACGGTAAGATCCCTGACGCCCGGGCCCTGGAAGTCGATATGAATACCGTGGATGTCTTCACCCCGGCGGATGCCCATGAGACCCCTGATATGGGCCACAGACCGCTCCCCGACGCAATTCGGCGCACCAACCACCCCTGCGGCACGCTCCAGCAACAGAAGGTCGTCAAGGCATTGGGTCCCCGAATCGGGCTGGACGGAAGCAACTGGGAAACGGCAAAGCCGCTGGCCAAGGCGTATCTGCAACAGCAGAATACGTTCCACCGCTACGTCTGGCTGGGCGAGCAGCTCGAGGCCCGCCCGGCGGCGGTAGACATCGAGACGGCCCTGGCGCTTCTGGCGAACGGTCCCGTCGCCGCTGACAATACGCTGCATTCGTTTGTCTTCGACCCCGCAAACCGTGTGGCCTATATCGCCAACGCTGCCATCGAGCCGCCAGTCACGGCATGGAAAACCGTTTACACAAAACTTGACCTGTCACAGTGGTTTTAGACGAAATGCCCAATCACGAAGAATTGCGCCAGATATATGAATCGACTCGGGTTCTCAGAAAGCCCACCTACGGCATCGTAAGCGGCTATCATGAGCTGCCTTATGTCGTCCTGGGCGAATCTTTCGAATCCGGGTATGACACAATACGCGTGAAAGGGACAGTCCAGGTCTCCCCAAGGTTCATTATTCGACCCTCCCACCTCGAGCCAAGCTATGAAGAGGTTTTCGGGGAAGAAAACGTCGACGTGCACCTCATGGGCCGGATCTTCGGCTTCCTGGGGTTCCGCGGCAGGCCCGTCGAATGCAAGTCCGAACATCTCGAAGTCAATCATCTCAATCAGTCACTCGACAGCCTGGTCGCCCGCACGCGAGACGAATTCGAGCGCCACGAAGACATTACCACCGGCCTAATTATCACACCAGACGCCCGGTACTACCCCGTTTCCATCGAGCGGTTCATTTCGGCTGTGCTCGAGGATGAATTTGGAACCTGAGGAGGATTCTCGAGGTGAGCAAGAAGATGAAAAGCGCGTACGAACTGGCCATGGAACGACTGGAAAAGGCAAGCGGCCCGTCCAAGAAACTTAGCGATGCCCAACGCGAGGAAATCGCCGGCATAGAAAAAGTCTACGAGGCCAAACTCGCTGAAGTCCGCCTGGATTTTGACCAGAAGATGGACTCCGCGGAATCCATGGCGCAGCTCGAGGAACTGCGCGCCCAATTGGCCCAGAAAATCGCCGATTTGGAGCAGGAGCGTGACAGGAAAAAGGAAACGATTTGGGAACAGGCATGAATGCAGTGAACCAACAACCTCCTCCGGGCGGCCGCCATTAACGGCGACCGTCACCGAACATGATGGCCGCCAAGAGGGAAAAGACCGGCTTTCGAGGCTTCGGGCGACGCTGGGGCGCCTTGATTGCGGTCTGCCTCATTCTCGCGATCCTGGCCGCGGTTGATTATCACATCAAGCACGCGGACCCCGGAATCGGATTTTATCCTCCCGGTGCATCGTGCGTCATACTGTCATCCGATTTTCCGGCCTTTTGCGCAGACCTTGCGGCCACCGAAACGGCAGACCGGTTTCTGGCCGAAACCCCGAGACCCTTCGACGCCTTCGAGCTGGCAGTGCGTAAGACCACGGGGGTGCGGCCCACGCCCTTGCGCTGGCGCGTGTGGCTGGGACCGCGATTGCTTTACGCACGCTGGAACGGAACCCACGGAATATGCGCACACCCGGGCCTTCTTGTGCGGGTGGCGCATTCCCTTCGAACCCTGGCGGACGCGGGCTCTGACGCCGATGGCGTGTATACCTATGCGGAGCATTTCTATGCGTGGCGTAACGGATACCTGCTCGTCTCTCCAAGTCGCGAATACGTTATGGCCGCGTTGGACGCTCCGCCAAGTGACCCGCCCATGCAAGGCAAACCGAACGATCTTTGGGTCCGGTGGAAGGACGGCGCGTTCAAAGTGAGTCCCGAGACGAACGTCCCCGTCAGCGGCACACTGAATATCGCGCTCAGCGCAACAGGCAATCCGCTCGTCTTATCCGAAGCGTGGCCGGACACGACGCTGATTTCACTAACGACCCACACGCCCGGCGACGCGGCCGCTATCTGGCAGACGGCGCGATTCCCCATCGAGAATATGCCCATCTATTCCCGGTTGGCGCCACTGGCCGCCTCGGTGTGGGAGCAATGGGCCCTCGACTCCCCCGGCGAAGACTGGGCCAGACGTGTCGATGAGTGCAGCTTTGCACTTACCGGGATAAACACAACCGCCACGCTTCCCATCCCCGAGTGGGGGGTGATGTTGCGCGCCAGTTCCACGGACCGCATGTCCGACCATCCCTGGGAAACCGCTATCGCACCGCTTGCTCCTATCGAATACGCATGGGAAGGCCGTCCCGGCCTTGTCGCCACCCTCCTGGGTGAGGAAATGGCCGTCTGCCTGGCAAACGACGGCGGCCTCTGGCTCGCCGCATCGCAGCAGCATCTCATGAACGACCTGCTGGCCACCACGGAGCCCGGGCATCAAACGCAGGCCGACGCCATCCTCGAGATTGACTGGCACACCGCCGGCAAGACCGCCGAAAACCTCGTGCGCATGGCCGGAGAATGGGAGCTTGTCTCCGAGATGAATGCGCAGGAAGCCGATGCCTTTCTCGGCAAGTACGCGCGGTCAGTCGCGCGTATGGGACGTTTGCGCATCTTGGCCCATGCTCAGGACAGCGGCGTTGACTTTCAGGGCTCCCTGGCAAGTCCTGAGGACGTAGAAGGCAACCGGCCATGAGGTGCGCCGCCGTCACCATCATCATCGCTATCCTGTCTTCCGGCGCGGCACCCGCGGCAACCGATGCTTTCACATGGCTGCACAACGCGTTCGCACCGGTTGATGCTGGTGACGCCATCGGCAACGGAGGCTTGACCGTCACCTTCAGCAATACGGGACGCATCGCAAGCATCCACTGGCCCAGCCCCGGCTGTTTCGACCAGCTCACCTATTTAATCGAAACGGACGATGCCGGCCGCTGGTACGTCCCGAAAGACCACGGATTGTGCTGGGCAACGCGTCAGGAAGAGTCTTTCTCCTGGGAACTTGCCGGTGACCTCGAAGACTGCAGGACCCAGTCGGCCCTGGTCGGCCGGTTTCCTGCACCTCTGACCGCTGCAGACCTGGGGACTCCGATGGTCCCTGACACTACGCGGGGCAATGCCTCCTCCCCTTATGCCGAACCTGAGCTGGGTTGCCTGGTGGGCGGCGGCGGAAGCACGGGTACACCGCAGTTCTTCGTCCACAGCCAGCGAGATGTGCTGGTGGCGCGATTTGAACCCGGCCCTATTGCATCCCCAACGAAAATCTACTGGTGTGCCAATTTCACCCCCTGCACGCGTCTGCTCCCGGAATTGCCCATCGCGGACAGCACGTTCGATTACGCCAACGACTTTGCCGTCTTCACGCCCGATAATGGCCGCACCATCGTGCATTTTCGCCCCGAGGCTCTCAAGGGCAGCTACTGGGACGATGCCCGGAAACTCGCCGCAACCGGCGGCGGCGCGCCCGCGTGGACGCAGTTCGACGAGGGTGTCTGGATCGCGCAAAGCCCTGCCGAGACGCCGACAGGATTCCAGTGCGGTGTATACGGAACCCCTGCTTCGGCCTTCAAGCAAGTCGAAGCGGGCGTCCTCGAGGGGTGTACCGCGGCGGTGGGAGAGTGCGATTCGGCCTTCGAGTTCACCTGTTCCGCGCCGCACGAGGGCGAACAGGTTCCGCCCATCACCATCTATATCGCCTTTGGCAGGACCTACTCCGCCGCTATCGAAAACCTAGACTATGCCCGCGCAAAGGGATACAACAATTTGCTGCGGGAAGCGTCCAAGGGCTGGAGAAAATGGCTCTCGCCGCAACGTCCCGTCACGCATATGAGCGACAAGATGCTCGAGACCATCCTGACATGTATGGACCGCGAGACCGGCGCCCTGGTCCGCATGCCTCTGGCAAGTCCGCCACTGCATGTGGACATCCCGCGGCACGGCGTCATGGGCGCCTATGCCCTGGCCAGAGCCGGACGCCACGACCTGGTCCGCAAGCGCATCGATTTCTATCTCGATGCCGTTCGCGAGACCGATTCTCCGGGGCGCCCGGCAGGTTCGGTGCCGGCGGCGCTCTACACAAACGGACAGGAAGCGGTGCCCCACCTGGTTCTCGACGCCCAGGCTGCCGCCTGGGTTCTGTGGCTGTGCGCAGAGTATTCCAGAGCTTTGATACCTGAGGAGCGTGCAGCTTTTGTCGACGCCATCTGGCCCAAGGTTGAATTGGCCGCCGAATTCCTGGCCGCATGGCAGGATCCGCGCACCGGCATGCCGCGAACCGCTTTCAACCCGGATACCCTGCGTGATGACCAGCCCCCCGAACTGGTAGTGCGCACCTATATGGGTCTGGAAAGCGGCCTCGCTCTCGCGAAACTGGCAGGACAGGATAGACCCGAGTGGCGCAAGCGGCTCCAGGAACTCGAAGCCATCATTCGGGCC